>JAHELU010000171.1 GCA_024644005.1 Acidimicrobiales bacterium
GTGAGCTCGACCGAGTGCGGATCGATGGTCCGCTCCCGCTCGGCCACCCTGACCACGGTGTCGAGGAAGCGGCCTGCATACCGGGAGTCCTGATAGCCGACCAGGTCGGCGGTCAGCAGCGCGACGACCTCGGCCGCCGCCGGCGGTAGGGCCCGCCCGATCCGCTGGGCCAACGCCGGTGGGAGCTCTGGTACGGACACGATCTGGGTCGGGTCGATGCCACCGTGGTCGACCGCCACCCGCTCCACCGCTGCCGGGTCCTCGGCCCACGCCCGCCCCCAGTCGAACGCCAGGAGGTTGGCGGCAGCGGCGACGCCGTTGAGCTCGATGGCCCGGCGGACCGAGCCCGGCGAGACCGGGACGGCGCCCACCTGGACGGCGACACCGAGCAGGAAGACGTTGGCGGTCGCAGCCTGGCCGGTCAGCGCGGTGGCCAGGCGTCCGGCGTCGACCCTGCGGCCCCGACCGTCATCCCGGTCGGATGCGTCGAGCCGGCGCTGGATCTCGTCGTCTGGATAGACGATGTCGGGCGCGCTGATCATCGTGCCGGTCGGGGTCCTGCTCGACGACGCCACGATCACCGTGCTCATCGGGTCGCTGGCGGCCAGCACCCGGTTGCTGGCCCCCACCAGCCCGTCGAACGCGAGGATCGCATCGGCCTGGCCGGCTCCCACGAGGTTCGACGAGGCGGTGCCCGACGGGCCGAGCACCACGTCGCTCACCACCGGACCGGCCTTCTGGCTCAAGCCCGTCTGGTCGAGCCCCCTCGTCTCCCAGCCGTCGAACATCGCAGCGGTGGCCAGGATCTGGGCCACGGTGACCACGCCGGTCCCGCCGATGCCGGCCAGCCGGATGCGGGTGGCGGTGGTGGTGTCGACGATCGGGTCGGGGAGCGACTCGACGGCCGGGGTCGGCGGCGTGGGCCGATCGCCAGGCTGCAGCCCGTCTCCGTCGGGCCCCGGCTCCAGGGTCATGAAGGCCGGGCAGTCGCCGTGCAGGCAGCTGGCATCGAGGTTGCACGACTCCTGGTCGATGGTGGTCTTGCGGCCGAGGGGCGTTTCGACGGGCTGGACCGACAGGCAGTTGCTGACGTCGCCGCAGTCGCCGCAGCCCTCGCAGATTCGGTGGTTGATGGCGATCCGGCGGCTCGGGGTCTCGGCCCGACCACGGCGTCGATCTCGTCTCAGCTCGGCGGCACAGTACTGATCGTGGATCAGGACGGTCACGCCGGGGGTGCTCCGCAGGTCGTCCTGGACGGCCACGATCTCGGTGCGGTCGTGGACCTCCACCCCCTGGGGCATCCGCACGTGTCGGTATCGGCCCGGGTCTTCCGCGGTGACCGCCACCTTGGCCGCGCCGTGGGCCAGCAGGATCGTGCACAGCTCCGGCACCCCGACCGCCGAGCGCGAGTCCTGGCCGCCGGTCATGGCCACCGTGCCGTTGTAGAGGAGCTTGAACGTGATGTGCTTGCCGGCGGCGATGCAGTTCTGTATCGCCAGCTGGCCGGAATGGAAGAACGTGCCGTCCCCGTAGTTCTGGAAGAGGTGATCGGCCGCGACGAACGGCTCCATCCCGATCCACTGGGCGCCCTCGTTGCCCATGGCGGTGATGCCGATGCCCTCGCCGACCCGATCCGGATCCATGAGCAACGTCATGCCATGACAGCCGGTGCCCGAGCCGACCAAGGCATCCTCCGGTACCTTCGTACCCCAGTTGTGGGGGCACCCCGAGCAGAAGAACGGGGCCCGATTGACCGACAGCGGGATCAGTGCCCGCTCACGGACCGCCGGTCGATGGTCCTGGTGGGGACGGAGGCGGGCCCCGACCCGCGGCTCCAGCCGCTCACGGAGGCCGGGCAGGATCGCGTCGGCGTCGAGCAGGTCCCACGAGCGCATCAGGGTCCGGCCGTCCTCGTGGTACTTGCCGACCACCCGAGGCTGGTCCGGTCCGCCGTAGAGGGCATCCTTCACCAGCCACTCCAGGGTGGGGTTCTTCTCCTCGACGACCACGATCTCGTCGAGCCCCCGAGCGAACCGGCGGACCAGCGCCTGGTCGAACGCCACCGGCATGCGCAGCTGCAGCAGACGGATGCCAGCCGCTTCGATCTGGTCGGCTGACTCGAGGCCGAGCCGGCGAAGGGCCTCCACCATCTCGACGTAGGTGAAACCGGTCGCCACGATGCCGATCCACGCATCGACCGGATCGACGGGGATCCGGTTGAGCCGGTTCTCGACCCCGTATCGCGTCGCCAGGGGCAATCGGATCTCCCGGAACTCGCGCTCCAGCTCCAGCATCCGCGGCCCGAGGAACTGTGCCGATGGCGTGCAGCGCCAGGGCTTGCCGTCGATCTCCACAACAGGTAGCACCGGTGGCTCGTCGATCACCGGCAATCGGACCGTGGCGGACCCGTCCGCCACCGGGGTCACGATCTTCATCGCCGACCACAGGCCGGTGGCCCGCGACATGGCAACGGCGTGCAGGCCGAGCTCGACGCACTCGGCCACCGTGCCCGGATACAGGATCGGCATGTGGAGGTCGACGAGCGTGGCGTCCGACGAGGACGGCATCGTCGACGACTTGCAGGCCGGATCGTCGCCGACGATCACCACCGCGCCGCCCCGTGGGCTGGCCCCTGCGAAGACCCCGTGGCGGAGGGCGTCGCCGGCCCTGTCGAGCCCGGGCGCCTTGCCGTACCAGAAGCCGATCACCCCGTCGTACGTCGCATCGGGCCGCGCTGCCGCCAGCTGCGAGCCCATCACGGCAGTGGCCCCCAACTCCTCGTTGACCGCCGGCTCGTGGACGATCGGGAGCTCGGGAACCATGACCTTGGCCCGCCCGATCTCCAGATCGAGCCCACCCAGGGGGGAGCCCGGGTAGCCGGAGAGGAACGCAGCGGTTCGCAGGCCCGCGTCACGGTCCCGGCGCAACTGCTCGATCGGTGTCCTGGCCAGCGCCTGGATACCGGTCAACAGGACCGTGCCCTCGGTGGCCCGGTACCGGTCGGAGAGCTGGTAGCTGTCCCGATCGAGCGCCGCTGTAGACAGCGTCTCGCTCATCGACCTCAGACTACCTGACCCCGAACGATCGGTCCGGGCAGCTCGCCCAGACGCGAAAGAGGGCCCGCTCCTGGCCGACGGCGGGGGGAGGTCGAGTGGCCAGGAGCGGGCTCGGTCACGGTCAGGCGAAGACGCTGACGCCTCCGGGGCCGACCAGCAGGCCCACGATGATCAGCAGCGCGCCGTACACGAGCTGCCGATTGAGCAGCGCAGCGATCCCGGCGATCACGAGGACTGCGGCGATGATGAAGAGCAGAAGAGCCATTTCGGTTTTGTTCCTTCTCGATTGGGTCCACTGGGTTGTGGTATCTCCGCAGTACCCACGACAACCTTGCTCAAACCGGACAGGGGGTCTTTTTCGTTGCGCAGGCCGGGTCTCAGGTGACCAGGGTCCGGACGTTGAGCGCCAGCAGTATCAGCACGCCGACGATGGCGACAGCGGTGGTCACCGGGACGGGCCCCACCGACACCGGGATCCGGAACGGGGGCTCGGTGTCGTCGCGCTGGCGGATCCGGATCAGCGATGCGTTGACCACGAGGAACACCAGCATGATCAGCACGTTGCTGAGGGCGGCCACCAGCCGGAGGTTGCCGATCGCCCCGAAGGCCATCGCGACGACGGTGATGGCGATCACGGCATAGATGGGGGTGTTGGTCTTGTCGCTGACCACGGTGAGCCGACGGAGGAACCGATGGTCGGTGTCCCGGCCGACGTCGAACAGCAGTCGGCTCGAGCCCAGGATGTTGCTGAGGATCGTCTTGCTGGTGGCGAACAGGGCGACGGCCACGATGGCGGTGGCCCAGCCTCGACCGGCCTTGCTTCGCAGGATCTCGGCCAGCGGTCCCGACGACTCGGCAAGCGACTCGGCCCCGAGGGCGGCGATAGCGGCCACGGCCACCGCGAGGTAGACGACCAGGACGATGACACCGGAGATCAGCACGCCTCGGGGCATGGTGGTCCGGGGGTTCTCGGTCTCCTCGGCCATCTTGACCAGGTCCTCGAATCCGATGAAGCTGAAGAAGATCAGCGCGGCCCCCGTACCGATGCCGAGGACATCGGCACCCGATGCGTCGAAGAGGTCGACCGAGGCCATGTCGGGTGCGGCCACGACCACGACCGCAGCGAGCCCGGCCAGCGTGGCGATCGTGGCGACGGCGTTGAACCAGCTGGCCTGCGCCGCCCCGACGACGTTGATGGCGCCCATCGCCGCCACGACGGCGAGCGTGGTCAGGATCGTCGGCACATCGAGCAGCCGGGAGAGGTAGTCGCTGAAGGAGATGGCGATCGCCCCCGCTGCCACCACCCCGGTGAACAGCATGAAGATGCTCGCGAACCCAGCCACCCGGATACCGAAGGCCTGCCTGACGTACTCGAAGCTGCCCCCGGCGTCAGGATGTCGGCTGACCAGCTCGGCGTAGGTGGTGGCCGTGCAGAGCGCCACCGCCGCGGCCAGGAGGAAGCTGAGCCAGAGCAGGTTCCCACCGAAGGCGGCCGCTTCGCCGATGATGGCGTAGATGCCCGCTCCCACGATGCCGCCCACGCCGAAGAGCACGACATCGATGAGCCCGAGGTCCCTGGCCAGCTCTCCCGTCTCGGTTCCGGCCTGCCCCTGCGCGTCTACTTCGTTCTTGGTGTCCATGACGGTCGGTCGTAACCAGGATCGGGGGGGCTGAAACACGACCGTGCGCCGGCCGGACGGTGAGCCGACCGCCGGATCACCCTGGCAGCGACGGTCGGGCGGATCGGCGCGGGAGTCGCCAAACCCGGCCGTCGCTGCCGGCGGGCGAGCCGTTCGGCGCCACCGCGGTGACGACCAGCTCGTCGGGGGCGATGTCGATCACGGTGCCACCGTGGTGGTCGAGATCGAGGTGATCGAAGTGCCGGTTCAGCAGGTGGAGCCAGGTTCGCAGGGCCCGAGGCGGGATCGGGACTCGCCGCCGTACCAGCTCCGCAAAGGGAGGACCGCTCACCGCGGGCGTCGTGATCTCGCAGATCGCCCGGTCGGTGGTCCTGCCGACGACGAAGCGGCCGTGCAGGTCGCCACTGAGCGCCACGATGCCGGGCGGGTCGACCTCGCCGGCCCTGGCCGACAGCATCTGGCGGAGTCGCCGGCGCTCCGTGGGGTAGCCGTCCCACTGGCCGGGGTTGACCAGGGGGGCCAGCCGAGGGGGCCACGACGGCACCGGCAGCCGGGCCAGCCGGAGCGGTGCCAGCTGGACCGAGGTAACGAGCAGGATCCAGGGCTTGGTGCTCTCGGCGATGCAGCGCTCGAGCCAGTCCCACTGCTCGGCGCTCAGGATCGTCCGGCCGGTCGGCTCGTCGTTGTCGGGCACCAGCGCCGGGCCGGCGATCCCGTCGATCGGACGGCTCCGTCCCCCGTAGCGGGTGTCGACCACCACCAGGTCGGCCAGATCGCCGATCGGCACGAGGCGGTCGAGCGGGGTGGGGCCGTTGCCGTGGGGCCGTTGTGGCATCCAGTCGGCATGGGCCGCACGGGCCGCTCGCAGCCGGGCCTCCCATGGTCCATCGGTCTCGGATCGTGAGCCCCGGCGCCAGCCGTCGTCCGCCACCTCGTGGTCGTCCCAGACCGCGATCCAGGGGGCGGCGGCATGGGCCGCAAGGAGATCGGGGTCCCGCCGGTACTGGGCGTAGCGCCGCCGATAGTCCGCCTCCGTCGTGCACTCGTGGGGCGGATCGTGGGAGCCGCGGGGGCCGTCGCCGCCGTCCTGGTAGATGTAGTCACCCAGGTGGACGAACAGGTCGGGACAGGCTCGGGCCAGCGCGTCGTAGACGCCGAAGTCGCCGCTCGGCCAGTGGGCGCAGCAGGCCAGGCCGAGACGGAATCGAACCACCGCCGACGGGAGAGTGGCGGTCCGACCGATCGGAGATGCGTACGCCGCGAGCGAGAAGCGGTAGCGGTAGGCGCGGCCAGGGTGCAGGCGGTCGACCGTCACTCGAGCGAAGCCGTTGCCGTCGGTGGCCACCTCGCCGGCAGCCACCGTTCGCCCCAGCTGCGGCTCGTCCCCGTTGCGGGGGCCGGGCTCGCTGTCGCTCGCATCGGCGACCTCCCAGCGAATCCTGCGGACGGGTCGTGATCCAGTGGTGATCGATGGCACCCGGGTCCACAGCAGCACCGATGTCGGCGTCGGATCACCGCTGGCAACACCGTGCACGAACGGGTTCATGACCTCGGTCTACCCCCAACGGAGCGGTGGGGAGATGTTTTCGGAGTCGGCCATGCGGGTACCGACGAGCCCATGAGCATCATCGATCGCATCCGATCCTGGTTCGGCGGCGGAAACGTCGGCCGGATCATGAAGAGCCCGGACCACGACGACGTGCAGGCCGCCGAGCCTCGAGTCGACAGTCCGGGACGCCCGGACCGCTCGGTCGAGGAGGCCGTGAGGCCGCCCGTCGAGCGATACAGAGACTGATCGGAGGTCAGTGCACCATGAAGAGACTCGCATGGAAGGCGATCGCCACGGGGGCGAGCATCCTCGCCGCGATCGGCACACGAAAGACGATCTCCGCCCTCTGGCCGGGGTCCGCCGAACCGCCCGTGAATCCAGCCGATCGTCGGATCGGCTGGGGCCAGGCGGCAGCATGGGCCGTCGTGTCGGGAATCGGGGCTGGACTGGCCAGGACGATCTCCCGCCGAGTGGCTGCCGGTGGTTGGGAGAAGGTCGTCGGCGAGGCACCTCCCGGTGTGCCGACGACTTCCACTGCAGCCTGAGCTGTTCCCGGCGTTCCAGCACGACGCGCTCCCGAGTTTGGGTCGGGCGGTGGCGGGTATGCCTGGCCCATGGCCAAGGACAGAGACCAGCTGACACCGGAAGATCCGAAGGACTGGGCCGAGCTCCAGCGATCCCGCGGACAGGGAACCGGAGGAACGGGCTACGATCGCCTGCCGGGTGAGGAGAGCAGGCCGCCGCTACAGGATCGCAACTCTGCCGACGAGACCGTGCCGGAGCCGCGGGCCGACGACTTGGTCGACGACGTCAGCGACTCCGTCCAAGACGACGACACTGAATGATCCAGGGATGACTGCCCAGGGATGACTGTCCAGGGATGACACCGTCCTGGATCCGGAGACGCTGGCACGCACCGCCCCCTCGGCCGTGATGCCCGATCGGGATGATGGTCGGGCATCACGGCTCACACGCCTGGAACACCGCGGTTCGATCGGCTCAGGCGCTCGCTGCGTCGCGGTCCGGCCGACTCACCCGGATCGGCTGCTCGGGAGCGAAGTTGGTCGGCCGTCGCAACTGCTGCGCAGCGGCCGTCGTCATCGCGGCCAGGGGCACGGCGACGAAGGCCCCCATCAATCCGGCCATCGCACCTCCCATGGCGAGCACAATGAGTACGACTGCGGGGTGGAGCTTCACCTGGGTGCGCATGACGAGCGGCATCACCACGTTGCCCTCGACCTGCTGGATGACGAGTGTGGCCACCACCACGATGACGGCGGCCTCGGGGCCCACGGTCACCAGGGCGACGACGGTGGACAGGGCCCCGGCGACCGTTGCGCCGACGATCGGCACGAAGGCCGCGAAGAACGTGAGCAGTGCGAGGGGTATCGCCAACGGCACGCCGAGCACGAAGAGCACCAGCCCTACGGCCAGGGCATCGACGACACCGGTGAGGGCAACCGCTCGCGCATAGCCGCTGAGGGCCCTGAACGCCGCCTGCCCTGCGGCATCGATCGCTTGACGGCGATGGGGCGCGGCGCGCTGCAGGCCGTAGCTCCACATCTGGGGACCGTCCTTGACGAAGAAGAACAGCAGCACGGCGGCGAGGAACGTGGCGCCGATGAGGCTTGCGGCCAGCCGAGCCCGGTCACCATCGACGGTCAGCAGCCCCGTGGTCACGAAGTCGCCGACCCGCTTCTCGAGCGCCACGACGTCTTCGGCACTGAGATCGAGCGGGCCGGTGATCAGCCATCGCTCGATCTCGACCTTCGTCTGGTTCCAGTTCGTGGACTCCATCAGCTGGTCGCGAATGCCGACCGAGGCGAGCCAGATCACCCCGCTGATCAACCCGAACGCCAGCACCACCACGATCCAGGTGGCCACCAGGTCGGGGCAGCGACGGTCGGTGAGGGCCCTCCGCAGCGGCCAGAGCAGCGCCGCGATGACGAGGGCGAAGAGCACCGGGACGGTTACCAGCCGCAACGCGCCGAACGCTCGGAGGAGCAGGTACACGGACACTGCGACGAGCCCGAGCCGCCACAACCAGCCACAGATGCGATCGAGCCAGGCAGGAACCGCCCACCGGTTGGCAGGGTCGGGTGGCTCCCTGAGCGCCCCGTCCAGCTCGGCGCCCGTTCCGGGCCTGCCAGCCGCCTCATGACCTATTCTCATGGCGACGCTGTTCCCTTCCCGGCCGTCGACAAACATGACGGTCAGTCGACATCGGCAACAGGGCCGGAGTCGATCTGGTCATCGGCGGACCATGCTCCCCGCTCGATCAGCACGTCGCGAAGGCCAGAGGGGTCGTCGGTGATGATGGCGTCGACGCCCAGGTCGAGCAGGCGGTGCATGTCGCCCTTGTCGTTGACGGTCCAGACGTGGACGGCGATGCCGGCCTCGTGGCAGGTCGTCACGAACCGCCGGTCGACGATGGTGATCGGGCCCTTCCGTTCGGGGACTTGGGCGGCATCGCCGAGGCGCGGGATGGGCAGCCTGACGAGCGAGGCGCCGCGCAGCAGCGCGATCTCGGGTCCGGACAGACCGGTCGACACCCGGGCCGGGACCAGACTGCGAAGCCGGCGGACCGTGCGGTAGGAGAAGGACGTGACGAGGACGCGCTCGAAGGCGTCATGGCGCTCGATCAGGTCGACCAGCGGCTGGACCGCATCTTCCGACTTCGCGTCGACGTTCCAGGCCACGTGCGGCCACCGCTCGATGGCGTCCTCCAGGCGGACCAGGCCCTCGTCGAGCACCGTGCCGTCGACCACGTAGCGGAGCGCTGCCAGTTCGCGCCAGGGATGGTCGCCGACGGTGCCCGAACCGTTGGTCTCGTCGTCGAGCCGGTCGTCGTGGAAGATCACCAGCTGGCCGTCGGCGGACAGGTGGACGTCGGTCTCGATGTGATCGAAGCCCGCCGCCACGGCCGACTGGAGGGCCGACCAGCGGTTTCCCGGTGGATGGTTGCGCCGGTCGCCACGGTGGGCGAAGCCTTGCCAGCGGCCCTGCCTGAGGAATGGCTTCCGGGGGAGTGCGGTCATTCCGAGCCTTCCTTGCTGCGGTCGAACGGGTTCGGCACTGCGCCGTCGACGGCCTCGCCGACCAGGATCTTCCCCACCCTGGCGGCGAGCCGGGCGAGGCGAAGTCTGGCGCCGGCGTCGAGCGCGTCCAGACCTGTCTCGGCCGGCTCGAACGAGCCGGACTGGCCGTGCTCGTGGTCGTCGAGCCTGT
>JAHELU010000172.1 GCA_024644005.1 Acidimicrobiales bacterium
TCGATCGGCCGGATGCTGTTCTCCGCCACGACCACCGCAGCGGCCGAGGCGACCCCGTCGACCGCGGCCACATCGGCGAAGACGGACTCGGGGATGACCTCGGGCTGGCCGAACTCGCCGACCGGTCGCAGCTCGACATCGGTACCGGCGACGATGTCCTCCGACAGGTCGCCGAAGCTGGATCGGAGCCCGTCGGTCAGCACGAACGAGGACACGACGAACGACACCGCCAGGATGACGGCGAAGGTGGTGAGGGCGAGTCGGATCCGATTCGCCCCGAGGTTCTTGATGGTCAGGCGCAACATGGCGAGTCCCTCCTCGATTCGGGCCTGGGGATTCGGGTCTGGGAATTCGGGTCTGGGATCGGTCTGGCTCAGTCGCCGAGGCCGCGCATGCGGTCCAGGACGGAGTCGGCGGTCGGGCCGACGAGCTCGTGGACGATGCGGCCGTCTGCCAGGAAGACCACCCGGTCGGCATACGAGGCGGCGACCGGGTCGTGGGTCACCATCACGATCGTCTGGCCGAGCTCGCCGACCGCCGTCCGCATGAACTCGAGGATCTCGCCTCCTGTCCTGGAGTCGAGGTTGCCGGTCGGCTCGTCTGCGAACACGATCTCCGGGCGACCGGCGAGGGCCCGCGCCACCGCCACGCGCTGCTGCTGTCCGCCGGAGAGCTCACTGGGGCGATGATCGAGCCGGTCGCCGAGACCCACCGTGGCGATGACGTGATCGAGCCAGCCTCGCTCGGGCGCAGTGCCGGCCAGGTCCATCGGCAGGGTGATGTTCTCGATGGCGTTGAGGGTGGGGATGAGGTTGTAGGCCTGGAAGACGAACCCGATCCGGTCCCGGCGCAGCCTGGTCAGCTGTCGTTCGTCGAGGGTCGAGAGGTCGGTGCCGCCGATGACCACTCGACCGGCGCTCAGCCGGTCGAGCCCGGCCATGCACTGCATCAGGGTCGACTTGCCGGACCCCGATGGGCCCATGATGGCGGTCATCCGACGGGCCTCGAAGGTGACGTCGACGTCGTCGAGGGCGATCACCTCGGTGTCGCCGGACCCGTAGATCTTGCTGGCGCCGATGGCCGATGCTGCGGGAGCGGTCGCTCCGGAGCGGTGAACCGGGGAGCCGGCCTCCATGATGCTGGTCATTGGATGCACCACCTGTCTGGTGAGAGTTCTGCACGGTCGATTCGACCGTACGACAGCACCGATCGGCGGCCCATCGGGCCTTGTACTGATTCGACCCTTGCCGGCCCTGAGGGAGCTCAGGGTTCCCATCGACCCCCTTTTGGAGTCGATCGCTGGGGTCGTCCCCCTTGGTGCCCGGCAGCGGGGGACAGACCGGGATCAGGCGGTCGGCAGCTTCAGGGACGGGTCGGCACCGCCGTCGAGCCCGGTCGGGCCGTCGTTGACCAGCCGCCAGTGGGCGGCGGCGGCGATCATCGCCGCGTTGTCGGTGCAGTACGCCCTGTCCGGCACGAGGTGGGCCAGTCCGGCAGCTCGGGCTTCGGCCGCGAACGTCTCCCGCAGCTGGGAGTTGGCCGCCACGCCACCCCCGAGGCACACCGTTGCCGCCCCCACCCGGCGGGCCGCCCTGATGGTCTTGGTCACCAGCACGTCCACCACTGCGTCCTGGAAGCCGGCGGCGATGTCGGCATTGGCGACGTCCGGGTGGCGGCGGACGTAGTTGACGACGGCAGTCTTGATCCCGCTGAAGGAGAAGTCGAGCCCGTCGTCCATCATCGCCCGCGGGAATCGGACGACGGTCCGATCGCCCTCGGCGGCCAACCGGTCGATGATCGGCCCCCCGGGATAGCCGAGGCCGAGGTAGCGGGCCACCTTGTCGAACGCCTCGCCTGCCGCGTCGTCGATCGTCGAGCCGAGGTAGCGGTACCGACCCGGCTCGGTCACCTCGACGATCAGGGTGTGACCGCCCGAGACCAGCAGCACGACCAGCGGCAGCTCGATGTCGGGGCGCTCGAGGAACGTGGCGAAGAGATGGCCCTCCATGTGGTTCACGCCGATGTAGGGCACATCCCAGGCCAGTGCCATCGCCTTCGCGGCGCTGACCCCGATCAGCAGCGCGCCGATCAGGCCCGGACCGCAGGTGGCGGCCACACCATCGAGGTCGGGGGAGGTCACGTCGGCCCTGGTCATGGCCTCGGCGACGACCGACTCGAGCTTGTCGAGGTGGGCCCGGCTCGCCACCTCGGGCACCACCCCTCCGTAGACGGCGTGGAGATCGACCTGGCTCGAGACCACGTTCGACAGCACGTCGGTCCCGTTGGCGACGATCGCAGCAGCGGTCTCGTCGCAGCTGGTCTCGATGGCCAGGATCAGGCGACGGCCGGTTCCGCCGCTCCGGTCAGCGGTCATCGGCGGCCCCCTCGGCCACGCGCTCGAGCGTGCTCCGGTAGGCGGGCCGGTGGATCCGGTGGGCCCACATGATGACGGCGTCCTCGCCGTCGGCGTAGTAGCGGGGCCGACCGCCGGACTCGACGAAGTCGAACCGCCGGTAGAGGGCGAGGGCGGCGAGGTTCGAGGCCCGGACCTCCAGCGTGGCCGCAGTGGCGCCCCGGTCCCCGGCGGTCTGGAGCAGGACGGCCAGGAGGCGGGCCGCGATGCCGGTTCGCTGCGTGCCCGGATCGACGGCCAGGTTCATGATGTGGGCCTCGTCGACGGTGAGCATCACGCCGCCGAAGCCGACCAACCGGTCGTCGACCGCGGCCACCAGCCAGCAGCGTGGGGCGCCCCCACCCAGCAGCTCGCCCGCGAACAGGTCGGCGCTCCAGGGGTCGGGGCTGACCGCCACCTCGATCCGGTGGACGGCGCTGACGTCGTCGATCGTGAACGGGCGGATCGTCAGCGCGGCGGGAGCGAACGTCGAGACGCCGTCCCCGCTCGTCATGCTGTTCCCGCTCATGATGCCGTCCCCGCATCGCCGGTGGCCAGCGCCCCGACGGCAGCGACCCGGGTGGTGATGTTCGGGTTGGCGTCCGGCTCCCGCAAGTACAGCGGGCGAACGTCGACACCGGCCGTCGCGGGCCGCCCACGACCGAGGGCCAGCATGACCTCGGCCGAGGGGTGTCGATGCCGCTGACAATCGAGCCCCGGCACCGCCCGATAGAGGTCGACGTACCGGTCGAGCCCGTCGCCCACCACCAGACCGCAGGCCTCGCCGGCCAGCTCGGCCGGAGGGCCGACCCGTGCCGGTCCGGCCGGAGCGCCGCCGACGAAGGTCTGCTGAAACACCTCGTTGCGCCTGGCGTCGATGACGGCGGTCACCGCAGTCGACTCGGTCTCGCCGTGGGGGCCAGCGGCCAGGACGGCCAGGCTCGTCAAGCCCACCACGGGGAGGTCGAGGGCGAAGGCCAGCGCCCGGACCGTTGCCAGGCCCACCCGCAGCCCGGTGAAGCGACCGGGACCGACATCGACCGCGAGCCGATCGAGCTCGCCGAAACCAACCCCGGCGCCGTTCAGCAGCTCCTGCAATCGAGGGCCGATCTCCTCGGCGTGGCGCCGCTCGGTCACGATCTCGATCGACGCGATCCGGCCAGGGTCGGTCTGCGGGCCGGTCCCGGCGGTCGTGACCGGGCCGAGCGCCAGGCCCATGACCCCGGTCGACGACGTGACCGCCAGGGTGAGCGCTGCACCGCGGTCGGCGCCGTGATCGGGCCCGGTCACGGCGTCACCATCCAGCGGGCCAGCAGCCGGTCGAGCGCTCGTCCCGACCAGCGGGATGCATCCCGGCCGTCGACCGGCGACCTGCAGCCGGCCCCTGGGCAGGCGATGTCGATGAGCCGTCTGTTCTCGGCCGGTCCGGCGACCGGGTCGGAGCCGTGACCGACGTCGGGGTCGAGATCGGGGTAGCGGAGCGTCACCAGCAGGTGGTCGGCCGGGAGGACCCGATCGATGCGGTCACCCCATTCGATGACCGTCACGCCCTCCTCCAGCAGCTCCGGGAGGCCGAGGTCGATCGCCTCGCCCACGGTGTCCAGGCGGTACACGTCGAGGTGGTGCAGCACCAGCCGGCCGGCGTAGCGGTTGGCCAGTGTGAACGTCGGGCTGGTGATGCGATCCTCGATCCCGAGGCCGACCCCGAGGCCCTGGGCGAAGCAGGTCTTGCCCGCCCCGAGGTCGCCGGTCAGCACGAGCAGGTCGCCGTCCATCAGGACGGTGGCCAGCTCGGCGGCAACCGCCCTGGTCTCCTCCGGCCCATCGGTTGCCAGCCGGAGCCGATTCACGTCCAAACGCTCCACCCCTCAAGGCTAGGCGGTCATCCGGGGCCTGGCTCCGGCCAGGCCGTCATCCGGGGCCTGGCTCCGGCCAGGCCGTCATCCGGGGCCTGGCTCCGGCCAGGCCGTCATCCGGGGCCTGGCTCCGGCCAGGCCGTCATCCGGGGCCTGGCTCCGGCCAGGAGGGACTAGCGTGGCGGGGTGAGCACGGTAGTCGACCGGTCCGATATCGAGGCAGCGGCGCAGGCCATCGCAGACAGGATCCGGGTCACACCGGTCCTCACCGTCGACCCCTCCGATTTCGATCCCAACGCCGTGGCCGGCCGCTCGCCGGACGGCGGGCTGGTCTCGCTCAAGCTGGAGTACCTGCAGCACAGCGGGACCTTCAAGGCCAGAGGCGCCATGCACTTCATGCTCGCCAACCCCATCTCGGCGGCCGGCGTGACCGCCGCATCGGGGGGCAACCACGGGGCAGCCGTGGCCTGGGCGGCCCAGCAGCTCGGCCATCGGGCGTCGATCTTCGTGCCGACCATCTCCGCCCCGGCCAAGGTGGCCCGGCTCCGCAGCTACGGGGCCGAGGTGGTCCAGGTCGGCGACGTCTACGCCGACGCCCTCGAGGCGTGCCTCGCCCATCAGGCCAGGACGGGCGCCACCGCCATCCACGCCTACGAGGCGCCGGACGTGTTCGCCGGTGCCGGTACGACCGGTCGCGAGTTCGACCTGCAGATGGCCGATGCCGGTCTGCCGCCCCTCGACTCGGTACTGGTGGCCTGCGGCGGGGGTGGCCTGGTGGGCGGCATCGCCAGCTGGTTCGCCCCCGGGACCCAGACCGCCGGGACCACCGGGGCGGGCGGCACCACCAAGAACACCAAGACCACCAACAACACCAACAACACCAAGACGACCATCGTGGCCTGCGAGACGTTCGGCACCGCCTGCTACGCCGAGGCCCTGAAGGCGGGACGCCCGGTCGACGTCGTGGTCCAGGGGGTGACGGCCGACGCCCTCGGGGCATCGAGCGTGGGGTCGTTGGCCTTCGACGCCCTCAGCGCAGCCGGGGCCGAGAGCGTCCTTGTCAGTGACGAGGTGGTGATGGCAGCCAGGCGCCAGCTCTGGGAGCGGTACCGGATCGTGGTGGAACCGTCGGCCGCCGTGCCGATCGGCGCCGTCCACAGCGGAGCCTGGAAACCGGAGCCCGGTCATCACACCGGGATCGTGATCTGCGGAGCCAACACCTCGGTGGCCGATCTCGACGAGCCGGGAGGGTCCGACCGATGACGCCCCCCTCCGCTGCGAGCCGCCCGGAGCTGGACGTCGGCTACGTCCGGTCCCGGTTCCCTGCGTTCTCCCAGCCGGAGCTGGCCGACTGGGTCCATTTCGAGAACGCCGGCGGCAGCTACGTGCCCCATCGGGTCATCGACCTGCTGACCCGCTTCTACACGGTGTCGAAGGTGCAGCCGTACGGACCGGCCGGGCCGGCCAGGGCAGCCGGAGAGGCGATGGACCGGGCCAGGGAGCTGCTGCCCGCCACCTTCAACGCAGATCCCGACGAGGTCCACTTCGGCCCGTCGACCTCCCAGAACACCTACGTGCTGGCCCGGGCGATCCGACCGATGCTCGACGACGGTGACGAGGTCATCGTCACCAACCAGGACCACGAGGCCAACATCGGCTCGTGGCGCCGGCTGGCCGACACCGGGATCACGGTCCGCCAGTGGTCGGTCGACTCCGACGACGGGCTGCTCGACCTGGCCGATCTCGAGGCCCTGCTCACGGAGCGGACCCGCCTGGTCTGCGTGACCCACGCCTCCAACCTGGCGGCGACCGTCAATCCGGTGCGGGCGATCGCCGACCTCGTCCACCGGGTCGAAGGCCTGCTCGTGGTCGACGGCGTGTCGTGGGCCCCCCACGCCGCCATCGACGTCGTCGAGCTGGGCTGCGACATCTACCTCTACAGCACCTACAAGACCTACGGACCGCATCAGGGCCTGCTGTACTGCCGCCGGGACCTCCTCGACAGGTTGGCGAACCAGAGCCACTACTTCAACGAGTCGAAGCCCGAGGCCCGCCTGACCCCCGCCGGGCCCGACCACGCCGCAGTGGCGGCGACGGCCGGCATCGTCGACTACTACGAGGATCTCCACCACCATCACTTCGGCACAGATGGCGGTGACCGGTCGCTGGTCGATCGGATCGGGGCGGTCTATGACCTCGTGGCGGCCCACGAGGAAGAGCTCATGGCACCGCTGATCGAGTTCCTCGTGGCCAAGGAGGTCAGGATCCTCGGATCGACCAGCACCTCACGATCGGTCAGGGCTCCGACGATCGCCTTCACCTCGGATCGCTCGTCCGGGCCCACCATCGTCGACGCCCTGGCGGCGGCGGGGATCGGCATCGGTCACGGCGACTTCTATGCGAAGCGGCTGGTCGAGGCCGTCGGCGCCCCGGACGGCGTGGTTCGCATCTCGATGGTCCACTACAACACCATCGAGGAGGTCCGCCGGGCCATCGCAGCGCTGGATCCGCTGCTGTAGTGCCGAGTGGCCTCAGAGGCCGCCCACCGATCGGACCGCAGCGGCCACGGCCGCCTGGGTCAGCGCCCGGAGATGGAACAGATCGGCCTCGACCTCGCCCGTGGCGGCCGCCACCAACCCGTCCCCGTCGGCGAGGGTGTGGGCCGGCAGCAGCGACCTGGCCAGTCCGTCGTGGGCGCTCTGGGCCAGCAGGAAGCAGCCCGCCTTGTCGATCGCGGCGTTGGTGACCACGATCCCGATCGTCGTGTTGGCGAACGGCTGCCCGGAGGTCGACCCGTCCGGCGGTCCGATGTCCTCGACGGAGCGGCCGTCGTCGATGGACCCGTAGGCGTTGACGGCAAGCAGCGCACTGACGATCAGCCCGGCGGCGCCGAGGGTGGCGGAGCCGAGGCCACCGGGAACCGGTCGGCCGGACCACTTGTCCACCGTCGCTCCGGTTCCGGCCCCGACCGGCCCGTTGTCGTACGGGCGCTCCGTCGCCTCCGCCAGGGCCAGCAGACCCTGGTCCGGGCCGGGACGGACCGCCGGATCGCCGACGGCGAGGTCGAACAGCGACAGCCCGACCACGATCGGGACGGAGCCGACCTTCGTCTCGAAGCCACGACCCCGCTCCTCCAGCCCCCGCATGACCCCGTCTGCAGCCGAGAGCCCGAAAGCCGAGCCGCCGCTCAGCACCACGGCATCGACCGTCGTCACCAGCCTCGAAGGATCGAGCAGTGCGAACTCGCGGGTGGCCGGTGCGCCCCCGCGGATCTCACCCGATGCCACGGTCCCCGGGGGCAGCACGATCACCGTGCAACCGGTCCTGGCCCGCTCGTCGGTCCAATGGCCGACCGCCACGCCTCGCACGTCAGTGATCACGACCGAATGCTACCGGTGGGCTCGGCCCCCACCGTCCGCTCACACCGTTTGCCCGAGCTGCTCGCTCAGACGGTGGCGAGCCGAGCCGTGATCGCCTCGAACCGCTGGTCGTACACCGTCGCCATCGTCGACCAGTCGAAGCGGCGCATGCTCTGCGACAGGCCGATCGTCTCGCTCCGCAGCTCGTCGACGCGCTTCACGGCGTCGACCAGGCGGGTCCCGAACGTGCCCGGCTCGTACAGCACGGTGGAGTGCCAGGGCGGGCGGATCAGCTCCGGGTAGCTCAGCGCGTCCGGCAGCAGTGGCACGCAGCCGGCTGCCACGGCCTCGACGATGGCCACGCCGAAGAACTCGTGGCGAGCGCAGCTGACGACCAGGTCGCAGCCGGCGAGCTGGCGTAGGTAGTCCTCGCGATCGAGCTCGCCACTGGCCACGATGTGGTCGGCGAACTCGTGCTCGGCCGACGCCCGATCCTCGGCTGCCATGGCGCTGCCACTCGGCGGGTCCTGGCCGGCCAGGACGAGACCGAAGTCGAGATCGGCCGCCTTCACCTTCCGCAGCGCAGCCACGAACGCCCCCGGATCCTTGTCCCGCTCCCAGCGATGGGGCCACAGGATCACCGGCCGGGAGGGGCTTCCGCCGACCGCTCGTCGGGACGAGGCGTCCGGCATCGCGCTGCGATCCGGGATGTCTCCGAGGTCGACCCCGACGGCGAACACCTCGAACCTGGAGATGACGGCCTCCACCATCGGTTCGTGGGTCGCGTCCGGCAGCGATCGGACGAACGCCGGCAGCGCCGCCGTCACCGCCCGCATGTGGTGGTAGCTGTTGAACAGGACGAGGTCGGCCACGCACCACGACATCCAGTTCCGGAGTGCGGCGCCGTTGTCGTAGTTGCCCTCCGCCACCGGATAGACGAGCTGGCTCTCGTGCTGGTAGATCACGACGCCGACGTCCGGGGAGAGGTTGCGCCGGGCCAGGCCGAGCAGTTCGGCCACGTCGACAAGCCCGGAGATCAGCAACAGGTCGGGCTGACCGTGCATGTCGATCCAGGTCGTCACCTTCTCCGCCAGCGGCAGGGCTCCGCCCCTGAGGCGCCACCGCCACAGCTTCCCCGGCAACCCCACGATGTTGACCTCGTGACCGCTGGCCGCCTGGTATCCCTCTGCCCAGGCCTGGTGCGATCCGGTCTGCCACGGTTCAACCAGCAAGATTCTCATTGCCACTCCAATGATCTTCCGCCGGCGAGCTCTGTCAACACCGCCCGCCGACGATGGTAGACGGCCGGGGCGACCCGGGATTCGATACCGACCCAGATCCCGGAGCGAGGAGGCGCCCCGGGACCGGACCGGTCGGGGACCGCCTACGGTGCGACAACCGTGGACAGCCAGGCGGCGATCAGTGGCGGGAGGTCCCCGGCCGCCAGGCCCGACCCATGGCCGGTCGCCGCGGCCAGGCCGTGCAGCTCGGCGCCGAGGCCGGCGGCGACGAACGGCTCGAGGCCGCCAGCGATACCGGCCGCTATCACGCCTGCCAGCACGTCACCGGTCCCGGCTGTGGCCAGCCGGGCGTCCCCGGCGGTGGAGACCAGCGCCGAGCCATCCGGGTGGGCCACCACGGTGGTGGGACCCTTCAGGAGCACGACCTCGCCCGTGCGCTCCGCCAGGCGCCGGGCCGCAGCCACCCGGTCCGGGCCGGGGGGCTCGCCGTCGAGCCGGGCGAACTCGCCGTCATGGGGTGTGAGCACGTGCTCGGGCCCACTCGTGCGGGTCCACACGGCTTCGCCGTCGGCCAGTGCGGTGAGGGCGCTGGCATCGAAGACCGTG
>JAHELU010000173.1 GCA_024644005.1 Acidimicrobiales bacterium
ATGCTCGACTCGAGACCTGGGACAGAATCGACCCCAGGGGCACCCCCACCAAGCCGACGACGTTCGCCCAAGGCGAACTCGCAGAGAAGCGCCTCCGGCGCTTCGACTCAGCCAACCTGAGACACGATCGACCCCAGGGGCACCCCCACCAAGCCGACGACGTTCGCCCAAGGCGAACTCGCAGAGAAGCGCCTCCGGCGCTTCGACTCAGCCAATTCCGGCAGGATCGCCGGCACCGTCCCGGCGCTGTCGCAGTCCCCGCCGGGCCGCCGGCACGTACTGGAAGACGGCCGAATACCAGCTGTAGCCGAGCCCGGGAATCGCGAAGAGCCAGGCCAGCCACGGCAGGATCGGCGCGTACGACAGGGTCGACTCGGCCCCCAGGAACAGGGGGAACGCGAACATCAGGAGGAACGTCCCGGTCTTGCCCTCCCAGGTGACGGGGAACCGGGCGACGCCGAGGGCGGCGAGCACGAGAGCCGCCACAGCGACGAGCCCCTCCCTCACGAGGGCCAGGACCGCCACGACGATTGGGATGGAGCCGTCGATGATCAAGCACGGCACGGCGACCAGGAACAGCAAGCGGTCGACGGTCGGGTCGAACAGGGCCCCGAGCTCGGTGGCCTGGTCGAATCGCCGGGCCAGCCAGCCGTCGACCCAGTCGGTGGAACCGAGGGCGGCCAGCAGCCAGGCCGCCGCCGCCCGGTTCTCCCGAACGAACAGCAACCACACGAACACGGGGATGGCCAGCAGCCGGAGGAAGGTGACGAGGTTCGGCCAGTTGAACGCGTCCCGGAGCTCGATGCCGGCGAACGGCGTGGCCGGCTGGGCGCCGTCCCCGGCATCGGCCGTGGCGTCAGCGGACATACAGCGTGACCCCTTCGGCCTCGAAGTCGAGCTCGAAGCCCTGGAGGGCCATGTTGCGATCGAACTCCTCGCGCTCGGACTGCGTTCGCTCCGGTAGCTCCCGTTCGACGACGAGGACGGCTCTGGTGAACGGTGGGAATCCCATGTTGACGGCGGTCGGTCTGCTGTCCTCGGCCAGCGGGAACAGCCACGGGCGCTCCGAGAGCGACACCATCGCCGATGGCGACGCCCGAATCGGGACGTCGGGGTCGAGCGTGGCGATCGCTCTGACCAGCGCCCGGTCGGTGGCGTCCCGCTCGTCCCAGTTCCACGGGTTCTCGTACGGCGACGTCGGTGAGCTGCTCACGAACAGCAGGATCGACGCTGCGGTGAGCGTGGTGAGCAACCTGACGTCGAGGAAGACCCGGTCGACCCCCATGTTGCCCAACCGGTTCAGTGCGTAGGTCGCGGCGATCATGACGAAGGCGAGCAGCATGGCGGACCGCTCGGAGAACGCGATGTCATCGGCCGTGCCGGCCAGCAGGTACAGCCCACCGAGCGGTAGGGCCGGCAGCAGGTAGCGCAGCGACAGCAGCGGGAGGAAGATCACCGGCGCGAGGAGGGCCACCAGCAACGCCAGGTTGTCCTGGGCCACCACCGTCTGCAGCGAGTCGAACGGGCTGCGGAGCGACGTCAGGACCACGTCGCCGAGGGATTGACCGTTGTATCCGGTGGCGGTTCCCAACCCCCCAGCCTGACCGAGCAGTGGCTGGGCCACCAGCAACAGCGCCAGCGACCAGATCCATCCGATGCCGAGGGTCCACAACCCGGCTCGGCGCTCCCCGTCCCCGAGCAGGACGAACCCCCAGAGCCCGATGGCCAGGCCCAGGTCGGCCCGGCAGGCGAGGGCGAGCCCGACGCACAGCCAGTACCAGATCCATCGCTTCGTCGCCCCGAAGTAGGCCATGCCGATGATTGCCGGCACGGCCAGCACGACCGGGTGGAAGTCGTCGACCGCCAGCTGATGGGTGGCCGGGTGGAGGGCGTAGGCGACCAACAGGGCGGACGCGGCCCCGATCCGCAGCTTGGCGACCTGGCGGGCCAGCCGCCACAGCGGCAACACCGCAACGCCGAGGGCGACGGCCTGGGACACGATCAGGACCTTGGCCGGGTTGGCGAACGCCCCGAGTACCGCCAGCGGGTACAGCACGAACGACCAGCGGAGCTCGAGCACGTGGACATCGCTGCCGAACACCGACGCCCGGGGCTCGGTGAGCTGGCCGAGCAGCCACAGCGACTGGCTGTACCCGGCCAGATCGACGCCGGTGTCGAGGCCTTCCAGGCGGTCGAGCCCGAGGCGGGTCAGCCACGCCGCGAGCGCGATGCCGACCAGGCTCGGAATCCACCGGTCGCCGGGCCCGCCCTCGAGCCGGGCCTGGAATCGGACGATGGCCCGTTCCAGCCGTCGCTGGTAGGGCACCTCACTCATCGGCGGGTGCGTCCCGCTACGACCGGCCGGCCAGACATGGCCAAAACGGTACTGCGAATCGTGGGGCTTGCCCGGCTCTTGCCGGAAGTCCCGTCGGTCCGCCGCCCGGCCGCTCGATCGGTCAGGACTCGTCGTCGGGCAGCGGGCGGATCAGCTCCTCGCCCTTGTTCCGGACGTTGTTGACCATCGTCGAGATCGGGACGAGGCTCAGCAGGTCGTCCGGAGGCGGCTTGAGCAGCGAGGCCACGTAGTCGAGGTCGGTGTCCTCCGAGAGCCAGTCGTCCCACACCGCTGGGGCCAGCAGGACCGGCATCCGATCGTGGATCTCGGCCATCGGGCCGTTCGGGGTCGTGGTCAGGATCGTGCAGGTCTCGATCGGATCCGCAGACTCGTCGATCGTCTTGCCGTCTTCGAGCCGAGGCCGCCACCGCTCCCACAGGCCGGCGAAGACCACCGGCTCGCCGTCGGGCCGGTGGATGAAGTAGGGCTGCTTGGTCTTGCGGCCCTCGACCTTGGCCCACTCGTAGAACCCGTCGGCCGGGATGAGACACCGGCGATGCTCGTAGGCCTTGCGGAACGCCGGCTTCTCCGCCACGGTCTCCGACCGGGCGTTGATCATCCTCGAACCGATCTTGAGGTCCTTGGCCCAGAACGGCACCAGCCCCCACCGCAGCGACGCGAGCCGCCGCTCGCCGTCGGCGGCCCTGACGACGTAGACCTCGTTCGTCGGAGCCACGTTGAAGCTCGGCTCGAGCTCGTGCTCGGGCTCCTCGGCACCGAAATACCTGGCCAGCTCGTCTGGCGGGGAGGCGGAAACGAACCGACCACACATGGGCCAAACGCTACCCGCTGGGCCCGCTCATCGTACGACGGGCTCGGGCTCGACGAGCTGGTCGAGGTAGATCGAGCGGACCGCCAGGGCCTGGCGGACCTCGCCTGTCACCTCGTCGAAGAACTCCTGCCGGTAGGTGGCGTCGGTGACCGCCGCAACCGAGAACTGGAGTGCCGAGAACGCAACCAGGAACCCGACCACCCGCAACAGCTCGACGGTCAGCACGAGCTCCGTGCCCCCTACGCTCAGGCTGGCCACGATGTCGTCCGAGCCGAGCGCGGTCAGGGAGGTCCACTCGATGATCGTGTCCTCCCGAACGGCGAACAGGCCGAACACCACGTAGAACGCCCCGATCGCGGTCGAGATCAGCACGATCTGGAGGCCGAGGTTGAACAGCACGACGATCCCGACGTTGAGGCGGTCTGCCCTGGTCAGCGGCGGATCGCACCGACCACGCAGCTCCTCCACCTCCCGGTCGCAGAGCGGCGACTGGGCTCGACCGGCCAGGTCGCAGACCCGACTCCACGAGTCGAACCGGGAGATCTCGGCGATCTCCCGGGGGATGCGGAGGACCACGAACCCGGTCGCCACGACGACGAGCAGCCCGAACGTGACCCAGAAGGCCAGGGGTGTGAAGTCGCGGGCCACCTGCCAGAGCTCGGCGTTGAGGAAGAAGAAGGCGGTCAACACCAGCACGAACGGCAGGGCCCTCCCCATCAGCGTCAGCACGTGGCTCAGGTGCCGGTAGGTCTGGCGTGCGGCCCAGACGGTGGTCGGCACGAGCCCGAAGCCGACGATCACGTACACGACCAACAGGACCCCGACGTTGCCCCCGATGATGCCGAGGGCGGCCGCCACCGGTCGCTCCCCGAACAGCAGGGGTGGGATGGCGGGCACGACGGCGAAGACGATCAGCTCGACGGGCCCGACGTGGTCCGGCAGCTGCAGTGGCCGTCGGCCCCGGGCCACGTTGACGGCGACGGCCGCTCCGAGGATGATGCCGGAGCTGACCACGGCCACCCCGGCTTGGGCCCAGCCGGTGAACCGGTCGCTGAAGGAGCCGACGACGTTGAACACGAACACCAGCAGCAGGAACGGCATGGCCCTGGTGAACACGTCGGTCGAGGCCCGATAGTCGTGGATCAGGTGGGGCAGGCCCTGGCGCAGGAACCAGCGCTCGACCGCTTGCCGTTCGTCCACCGGCCCCAATCTACCGTCGCGGTCACCGACCACGTTGCGTGGCCACACCGATCGGGTCGCGGCTACCCGCCGGACAGGGTCGGGAGGAAGTGGATCTCCGCCCCGTCCGGGATCTCCTCGTACAGGGCGTCGGGAAGAATCTCGCCGTTGATCGACACCGACACGCCCTCGTCGAGCCGCTCCCCGATGCCGGGAAACCGCTGGTCGAGCTCGGCGATCAGCCGCCGGACCGTTGGGGCGTCGATCTCGACCTCGGCCACGCCGTCGGTGAGATCCCGGAGGGAGCTGGGAACGTGGACCGTGGCCACCGCTGCCGCTCCCTACCCGTCGGCCTTGCCGGTGATGGCAGCCAAGACCCGAGGCGGCGACATCGGCAGATCGACCAGCCGGCAACCCGTGGCGGCGGCGATGGCATTCGCCACCGCGGCCAGTGGCGGCACGATGCCGACCTCGCCGACCCCTCGGACCCCATAGGGGTGGGCCGGGTTCGGCACCTCGACGACCACCGTGTCGATCATCGGGAGATCGGAGGCCACCGGGATCCGGTAGTCGAGGAAGCCGGGATTCTCCATCCTCCCGTCGCGGTCGTGGATGTACTCCTCGTTCAGGGCCCAACCGATGCCCTGGACGACGCCGCCCTGCATCTGCCCCTCGACGTAGCTGGGATGGATGGCAGTGCCGGCATCCTGGGCCGTGGTGAACCGCAGGATCGTCACCTCGCCGGTCTCCGGATCCACCTCGACGTCGCAGACCTGGGTGGAGAAGGCGGCGCCGACGCCACGGGCATTGAGGGACGCTGTGGCCGAGATCGGTCCCCCGGTTCGACCGGACTTGCGGGCCAGCGCCTGGAGCGACAGCGGTGTCTCGCCACCGCCGGCGTGCTGGGCCTGGCCGTCCACCCACTCGACCTCCTCGATGTCGCAGTCCCAGGTCTTGGCCGCTCGTGCTCGCAGGTCGGCCTTGATGGACCGGCAGGCCTCGACCACCGCCGCCCCGGTGGCCAGGGTGACCCGGCTGCCGCCGGTTACGTCGTTGAACCCGACCGTCTCGGTGTCGGCGACGATGGACTGGATCTTGGCGACGTCGATTCCCATCTCCTCGGCCGCCATCAGCCCCATCGAGGCCCGGCTACCGCCGATGTCGGGCGTCCCCACCACGACGGTCATCGTGCCGTCCTCGTTCACGTGGACGGTGGCGCTGGAGTTCATCCCGGCATTGAACCAGAACCCGCTGGCCACCCCCCGCCCCTGATTGGGGCCGAGCGGCGCCCGGTAGTGGTCGTGGTCCCGAATGGCCTCCAGCGTCTCGACGAAGCCGATGCGGGGGAACTTCGGGCCGTAGCTGGCTTGGGTCCCCTCCACCGCCGCGTTGCGGAGCCGGAGCTCGACCGGGTCCATCCCGATGCCGGCGGCCAGCTCGTCGAGCACGCTCTCGAGCGCGAACGCGGCCATCGGCGCGCCGGGGGCCCGGTAGGCGGCGACCTTCGGCTTGTTGACCACCACGTCGAAGCCCTCGACGGAGAAGTTGGGGATGTCGTACGGGGCGAGGATGGTCATGCCGCCCGCCCCGACCGGTGACCCCGGATAGGCCCCGGCCTCGTAGGCCATCCAGGCCTCGGCCGCGGTCAGCTGGCCGTCGTTCGTGACGCCGACCTTGACCCGGATCTTGGTGCCCGAGGTGGGGCCGGAGGCTCGGAAGACCTCGTCTCGATCCATGACGAGGCGGACTGGCCGGCCGGACTTGGCCGACAGGGCCACCGCAAGCGGCTCCAGGTAGATGACGGTCTTGCCCCCGAAGCCGCCGCCGATCTCGGCCGGGATGACCTTGAGCTTGGACGGCTCCCAGCCGAGCACGGTGGCGGTCATGGTCCGCATCGCGAAGTGGCCCTGCGACGAGCACCAGATCGTGGCCCGACCGTTCTCGCCGGCGTCGGCCACCGCAGCGTGGGGCTCGATGTAGCCCTGGTGGACCGGTTTGGTGGTGAACGTGCGCTCGACGACCAGGTCGGCCTCGGCGAAGCCCTTGTCGAGGTCACCCCGCTCGTGGCTGATCCTGGACGCGATGTTGGAGGGCTCCTCGGGGGCCGGATCCATGCCCCTGGTCTTGAGGTCGGGGTGGAGCAGTGGGGCGTCGTCCGCCATCGCCTCGTCCACGGTCAGGACGTGCTCGAGCGGCTGGTACTCGACCTCGATGGCGGCCGCCGCCCGCTGGGCTTGCTTCCGGCTGGTGGCGGCCACCGCAGCCACGACGTGACCCTCGTAGAGCACCTTGTCCCTGGCGATGATGTTGGCCGCCACCATCTCCTCGTCAGGTCGGCCTCCGAGCTCGGCCGGGTCGGGGAAGTCGGCCCCGGTGACGATGGCCTTGACGCCCGGCATGGCCGCTGCCGCTCGTGTGTCGATCGAGACGATCCTGGCGTGGGCGTGCGGGGAGCGCAGCACCGCGCCCTCGAGCATCCCCGGCAGGGCCAGGTCGGCGCCGAACCGGGCCTTGCCCGTTACCTTGTCGAGACCATCCGGCCGGATCGGGCGGGTGCCGACCCACTTGTAGCCGGGGCCGGACGTCGTCGTTTCCTCGGTGACGGTCATGTCGCTTCCCCTCTACGCCGTCGTGGCGGCGGTCGATCCGCCGTTGGTGGCGGTCTGCATGTCAGCGGCGGCGTCGAGCACCGCCCGGATGATCTTGTCGTACCCCGTGCAGCGGCAGAGGTTGCCGGCCAGGGCGTATCGGACCTCGGTCTCGGTGGGGTCCGGGTTGCGGTCGAGCAGGGCCTTGGCCGCGACGAGGAAGCCGGGGGTGCACACGCCGCACTGGAGCGCCGCGCCCTCGAGGAAGCACTGCTGGAGTGGGTGGAGCTGGCCGGCCTCGGCCAGGCCCTCGACCGTGACCATGGTGGTCCCGTCGACCTCGGGGGCGAAGACGAGGCAGGCGCAGGTGACGCGGCCGTCGAGCAGGACCGAGCAGGCCCCGCAGTCACCGGTCCCGCACCCCTCCTTCACCCCGGTCAGCCCGACCTCGTCCCGCAGCGCGTCGAGCAGCGTCTCGTCCTGATCACAGAGGAACTCGACCTCGTCGCCGTTGATCGTGCAGGTGATGTGGGTCCTGGTCATTGCGATGCTCCATCTCGATGCTCGCCGGTTTCTCGTCCGCTGGCCCGCTCGGCCGCCGTAGCCACGGCCCGCCTGGCCAGGACGCCGGCCACCTGGCGGCGGTAGGCGATCGTGCCCCGCTTGTCGTCTATGGGGTTGCAGGCTTCGCTGGCAGCCGCAGCCACGGCGGCCAGAGCCTCGTCGTCGATCGGTCGGCCAACGAGCGCTGCTTCGGCGTCGGGGACCCGCACTGCGGTCGGTGCCACCGCGCCGAGGGCGATGGTGGCCGCTGTGCACACGCCGTCGTCGAGGGTGAGGCGAGCACTGGCCCCCACGATGGCGATGTCCATCTCGGTTCTGGGGGTCATCCGCAGGTAGGCGTCGCCGGTGTTGGCCGGCGGCCGATCGAGCTCGAACTCCACGACGAACTCGCCCTGTGCCAGCGATGTCGAGCCAGGCCCCGTCACGATGTCGGCCACCGGGACCGTCCTGGTGCCAGATCCCGAGGCGACGACGGCCCGCATGCCGTTGACGATCATCGCCGGAACCGAGTCCGCAGCCGGTGACGCGTTGCACAGGTTGCCGCCGAGACTGCAGCGGCTCTGGATCTGGTCCGACCCGATCAGCCCCACCGCCTCGACCAGACCGGGGAACTCGGCTCGCAGCTCGGCGCTCTCGGTGAGGCGCACGGTCGGGACCGCAGCACCGATCGTCCACGATCCGTCGCTCTGCGACAGGGCCATCAGCCGCTCGATGCCCTTGAGGTCGACCAGCGCCTGCGGCTCCGGCCGGCCGGCCCGGAGCTGGGGAATCACGTCGGTCGCCCCTGCGAAGACCCTGGCGTCAGGGGTCTGCGACAACATCGTCGTCGCCTCCTCGACGCTTACCGGTGACAGATAGTCCACGCTCGCTCCTCTCGGCCGTCGGCCGAGCCGATCCGACCTCTCGTCCTCCGCTTCGCGATCTTCAAGAACTTAGCCGCAAGCGTCGGAGGTATCGAACGTGGCCGACCTCACCGACGAGCGGCCCCGGCACGGCGCAGGCTGGGCGCCCGTTCCACCGTGGCTCGATGCCAGCCGGCGACGGCGTCGGCCACCAGCTCCGGGGCGTCGCACATGGGGAAGTGATAGCCCTGTGGCACCACGACCCGGGTGTGGTCGTCGAACCGCGCCGCCCACTTCGGCTGGAACCGGAGCGGATCGTTTCGCTGGCCGAACACGGTGAGCAGCGGCCGATCGGCGATCGCCGCCACCGCTCGTTCCACCCTGGCGAAGTCGTGGCGGCGGACCGAGCCCATGTAGCGGTGGAAGCTGCGCCGCCCTCGCCGGTCCATGCCCCGGCGGAAGGCCAGACGGGTCGACCGGTCCCACCGCCGCCCGACGCCGAAGCGGGTTGCGGTCAACCGTGGCAACCAGCCGGTGACGGCGTCGATCTCGGCCATCACCGGGTTGCCCATCAGCGCCAGCATCGACCGGAAGCCGATGCCGGACGGGGGCCAGCCGAACGTGTTGACCGCCGCCAGCGCCTCGACACGGTCGGGCCAGGCGTCGATCGCCTGCAGGGTGACCGGTCCGCCAAGGTCGTGAACGACCGGGGTGAACCGATCCAGTCCGAAGTGCTCGACGACGAGGTCGATCGCGGCGGCCGCCCCGTCGATGTCGACGCCGGTCGAGCTTGGGGTCAGGCCGGTCCCCGGCGGGTCCAGCGTGATGCAGCGGAAGTGGCCCTGGAGCCGGGCGATCACATCTCGCCACACCAAGCTCCACATACCGACGTGGACGAGCAGCAGCGTCGGACCGGAGCCGCTGACGGTCACGGTCACCGACCTATCACCTCGGCCGATGACCTCCGGTTCGTACGGCCAGTGCGCGCTGGTCAGCCAGGCCGGCCTGGCCGGTACCTCGCCCATGATCCGCCAGGTCCTTGATTCGTTCTCGGTGGTCATCGG
>JAHELU010000174.1 GCA_024644005.1 Acidimicrobiales bacterium
GGATCGTGGACGCTTCTGGGCCAGCTTCGAGATCACCCTGGACCAGTCGAGCTCGGGCCCGGTCACCATCGACACCATCGCCGTCGAGGCGGTTGCGCCGGCCAGCTGGACCGAGGACCCTCCGGGGCTGTTCACCGCCGACGACGGCGGCCAGCTCGCCTTCGGCGCCGTCCGGACGTGGGTCGCTCCCAACCCCTCCCAGTTCGGACTGGAGCCGGTCGAGCGACTCCAGGTCGGCGACCGCTGGTGGGACATCCATTCTGGCGGGAACGGCGAGTTGGCCGCCGTCGTCGCCGTGACCGGGGACGAGCTGATGCAGTACTCGGTGCAGCTGGCGGTTCCGGCTGAAACGGCGGACCTCTACATCGACACCGTGGCCATGCCGGTCCTCGAGGCGTTCGAGGTCATCGACCCGACGCTGCACGCCGGCGTGCTCGAGGCGGCCTCGGTGGACATCGACGGGCGGTCGGTCGCCTATGCCACCGGGGGGACCGGCGACGCGACCGTCGTGCTCGAGTCGGGCTGGGCCGACGGCATGGCGGTGTGGGCCACTGTCGGCGACGACGCCGCTCGCCTGGCCCGGGTGTTCGCCTACGACCGGCCCGGCAACGGCCACAGCGACCCGACCACCGGGCCCCGGGACGGCGCCAGCATCGTCGAGGAGCTGCGTGCCACGCTCGACGCGACCGGGCACGAGCCGCCCTACGTGCTCGTCGGTCACTCGCTCGGTGGGCTCTACATGGAGCTGTTCGCCCGCACCCACCCTGACGAGGTGGCCGGCCTCGTCCTCGTCGACGCCACGACCGCCGGGCAGGTCGAGCGCTGCATCGACGCGATGGGGTCACCGGAGTGCGACCCGTTCACGGACGAAGCCCTGGACGACCTGCCGGAGCCCGGCCGGTCGGAGGGCATCGGGATGGCCGTCACCGAGGACCAGGTGGGAGCGGCTCCGGCTCTCGACGCCGTCCCCACGGTGGTGCTCGTCGCCGGTCGCAACGAGGAGGGCCCGGCGTACGACGAGTTCTGGCTCGGCCTCCAGCGGGAACGGGCCGCCGAGCTCGGAGCCGAGCTCGTGCTCGCCGAGGACAGCAGCCACTACCTCCAGGCCGACCGGCCGGACCTCGTCCTCCAGGCGATCGAAGACGTGATCGAGCAGCACCGTCGCCAGTCCTCGCCGTAGCGCACCAGCTCGCTAGGAACCCGCCCATCCGTCAGAAAGCGAGACCTGCAATGACCACCACACTCCAGACGACAACCGACGCCCCGCCGCCCCCTGCGAGGGTCGAGGGGGCCGCCCACTCGATCGGCGCCTCGAAGGTGTACGGCTCCGGTGACACCGAGGTCCACGCCTTGCGGGACGTGTCCGTGCAGTTCGACGAGGGCCGGTTCACGGCCATCATGGGCCCGTCCGGCTCCGGCAAGTCGACCCTCATGCAGTGCATGGCCGGCCTCGACCGCCTGAGCGCCGGGGAGACCTTCGTCGGCGACGTGGCCCTGTCGACCCTCGGCGACAAGGCGCTGACCGAGCTCCGCCGGGACCGGATCGGGTTCGTGTTCCAGGCCTTCAACCTGATACCGACACTCAACGCAGCGGAGAACATCACCCTGCCGCTCGACCTCGCCGGTCGCAAGCCCGACCGGGACTGGCTCGAGCAGGTGGTGACGGCCACTGACCTCGGTGACCGCCTCGACCACCGACCCAACGAGCTGTCCGGCGGGCAACAGCAGCGGGTGGCGGTGGCCCGGGCCATGGCCAGCCGACCGGACATCGTCTTCGGCGACGAGCCGACCGGCAACCTCGACTCCAGAACCTCGGCCGAGATCCTGGCCTTCATGCGAGCGGCGGTCGACGAGTTCGGCCAGACCATCGTGATGGTGACCCACGACCCGGTCTCGGCGTCCTATTCCGACCACGTGCTGTTCCTCAACGACGGCCGCATCGTCGACGAGATGACCAACCCGACGGCGGATGCGGTGCTCGACAAGATCAAGTCGCTGGGGGCGGACCGATGAAGATGATCCAGCTCGCCGCCCGCGGCGTCCGGGCCAGCCTCGGCCGCCTCGTTCTCACCACCATCGCCATCGTCACCGGCGTCGGTTTCGTCTCCGGCTCGTTCATCCTCGCCGACAGCCTGAGCAATACGCTCGATGCGCTCATCGCAAGCGACACCGATACGCCAGACGCCCAGATATCGCTGGCCAAGCTGGAGTTCGGCCACGACGACCGCTCGATCCCCGACACGTTGACCGCCGAGGTCGAAGCCCTGCCCGAAGTGGGCGAGGCGGAGGCAGTGGTGACCTACGAGCGCTTGGAAGACTTCGCCATAGTCGACGACGACGGGCGCGAGATCAAGCCCGGGTTCGCCGGTTTCGTCGTGCCCGGCGTCTGGAATGGTGAGGAGCAGGAAGAAGGCGTTTCGATCGTCGACGGCGCTCCCCCGGCCGGTATCGACCAGGTGGCGGTCAGCTCGAACTACGCCGAGAAGGCCGGGTTGGCGGTCGGCGACCAGCTGACGATGAACACCGCCGTCGGCCAGCGTCGATTCGAGCTGGCCACCATCATCGAGGTGGCCGATCTGGGCCGCAACTTCTACCTGGCCTTCGACTTCCCGGCTGCCCAGACCCTGTTCGACAAGGAGGGCCAGGTCGACGTGATCCAGTTGACCCGGGCATCGGGGGTCAGCACGGAACGGATGGTGGCGGCAGTCGAGCAGATCCTGCCCGAGCAGGCGGCGGTGCAGAGCTTCGACGATCTGATCGCCGAGCTCAGTGCCGGCATCGACGGGCAATTGACCATCGTGCGGAACGTGCTGCTGGGGTTTGCCGGTATCGCCCTGTTCGTGAGCCTGTTCATCATCTACAACACCTTTGCCATCCTCGTGACCCAGCGGCTGCACCAGATCGGCATGCTCCGGGCCATCGGCGCCACCAAGGGACAGGTCCGGGTCGGCGTCATCTTCGAGGCCATGCTGGTCGGGATCTTCGGCTCGCTCGTCGGGGTGGTCTTCGGTTACGGCATCGCCTACGGGCTGCAGTTCATCATCGAGCGCGCCAGCGGCTTCGACACCAGCACCGTCATCCAGCCGAGAACGGTGGTGGTGGCTCTGATCGTCGGCCTGGGGGCCACGACCGTGTCGGCCCTCCTACCATCGTTGCTGGCCGGACGGGTGTCGCCCGTGGCGGCCATGCGCAGCGAGGCCCCCAGCCGGTCATCGGCCCGACGGCGCGTGGCCACCGGGTCCGCAGTGACAGCCGTCGGGGTCGTGCTGCTCACCATCGGCCTGTTCGTCGGCGGGCAGGGCACCTCGGCCCTGGTCGCCGAGCTGGCGATCGGCTCGGTGCTGACGTTCGTCGGCGTCGCCTTGCTGAGCGCGCTGTTCGCCGGCCCGTTCGTCGGCTTCGTCGGTCAGGCCCCCGTCCTTGGCGCCGGCCTGTTCGGGCTGGGCCTGGCCATGCCGGTGCTCATGTTCACGATCGGCGACGGGACCGGTGGCCTCATGTTCGGGCCGAAGATGGTGGTCTCGATCGTGGCCATGGTGACCGGCGCCTCCACGTTCATCACCTGGCTGCGGGGTGGCCGGCGCTTCGGCCTCGGCGGCTCGGCCGGCGGGCTCGCCGGCCGGCTGGCCCGCCAGAACGCAGCCCGGTCGCCTCGACGGACGGCCGCCACCGCTACCGCACTGACCATCGGTATCGCCGTGGTCAGCGCCTTCGGGGTCGTCGGCGAGTCACTGAAGGCGACGCAGGGTGACGTGGCCGCCCGGGCGATCCGGGCCGACCTCTTCGTCGGGTCGGACGACACGACGATCGACGGGGAGCTGGCGGATCGGGTCGCGGCCCTGGACGGTGTGGCCGAGGTCAGCCGGATCCGCTACAACGAGATCCGGGTCGGCGACGACGTGGAGGAGGTGGCGGCCTACGAGGCCGACACCGGCGATCGCCTCATCGACTTCGCCATCTCCGTCGGATCGGTCGACGGCTTGGCCGACAACGGAGTGCTCGTCTACTCCGACGTGGCCGACGACCGCTCGCTCGACGTCGGTGACACCGTCGCCGTCGAGTTCGTCGACCAGAGGACCGAGCAGCTCGTCGTTGCCGGCATCTTCGATGACAACCCGCTCGAGAAGGGATGGGTCATCGACCTCAGCGTCTACGAGCGGCACGTGTCGGGCACCGACGACGACGTGGTGGCCGTCTCGTTCGCCGAGGGAACCGACAGCGAGGCGCTGGTGGCGAGTGTCGAGGCCATCGGCGAGCAGTTCGCCTCGCCTGACGTGCTCAACGCTGCTGAGATGACCGAGGATGTCGAGAACGAGGCCAACCTCCTGATCTGGATCGTCAACTCCCTGCTCGGGCTGACGCTGTTCGTCGCCTTCATCGGCGTGGTCAACACGATCGTGCTGTCGGTGATCGAGCGGACCAGAGAGGTCGGCCTGCTGCGGGCCGTCGGCATGACCCAGCGCCAGGTCAAGGGCGCCATCCGCTGGGAGTCGGTGATGGTCTGCCTGTTCGGGGCCACGCTCGGCATCGGGCTCGGGGTGGTGTTCGCCTGGGCCGCCGTGTCGGCCATCCCCGATGGCGACATCGCCAACGTGGCCATCCCCTACGAGTCGGTGCTGTTCACAGTGCTCGTCGCGGTGCTGGCCGGGGTGGTGGCGGCGGTTATCCCGGCCCGTCGGGCGGCCAAGCTCGACGTGCTCGACGCCATCGCCACCACCGGCTGAGGAGGTCCGGCCATGACAGCGACCCTCACCCCACCCGCCCCGCGGGCGGATCGCCGACCAGGCGGTCTGCCGGCGGGGCCCCGGCCGGCCGACCAGCGGATCTTCACCTGGTGCTGCGTTGCCATGGCCGCCCACATCCTCATCGACGCCTACGTCGATCTCCGGCCCGGCACCTCCCCGACCGATCACCCGGTCAGTGGTACCGTGCCCGTCCTCGGCTTGGCCGTGCTGGTCTACCTGTTCGGGCGGGTCCGGGCCGGGGTGGCGGCGATGATCGCCATCCAGCTCGGGTTGGCGGCCTTGATCGCCGGTTTGGCTCCCGTGGCCACGTTGGTGGCCGAGGGCCGATTCACCCCCGGTCCGTTGTCTGGCGTGGTTGGAACGATGGTGGGCGCCGTCCTCGTCGGCCTGGGTGCCACGATGCTGTGGCGCCACCGGCGGGTGGGCGGTGGTCGACTTCGGCGCTGGGGTCGGCGTGCCGGACTGGTGGTGCTCGGCTTTGCCGTGTTCAACCTGGTCTCGATGCCGGTGGGCTACGCCTTCACCCAGGCCAACTGGTCGATCGGCTACGCCCTCGACGAGGTGCCGCTGGAGCCCCCGTTCGAACGGGTCGACCTGCAGACCAGCGACGGCCTGACCATCGCCGCCGCCTACCGGCCGTCGACCAACGGGGCAGCCGTGATCCAGTTCGCCGGGCGGCGTGCGGACCACGAGGAGATGCTGGCCAGGCACGGCTACGGCGTCTTCGTGCTCGAGCCCCGCGGTCGCCACGACAGCGAGGGTGACCCGCCGTTCGTGTGGGAGGGCGAAGCCGACCTGCGGGCCGCGGTCCGCTACCTCCAGTCCCGGCCCGACGTCGACGATGGCCGGATCGGGGGGATCGGGTTCTCCCACGGCGGCCTGCTGATGATCCAGACCGCGGCCCGCGAACCCGGGTTGCTGGCCGTCGTCTCCGAAGGCGGGACCAGACGCAGGGCCGCCGACCACATCGACCTGGTGACCGTGACATTTGCCCTGACTTCGCCGATGGCCACGGCGGCGTTGGCGGTCTTCTCCGACTCGCAACCGCCTCCGCCCCTATCGGAGCTCGTCGCCGACATCGCCCCCCGACCGATCATGTTCATCTGGGCCGGACCCGACGAGGCCGGGGAGCACGTCGCCACCCACTACTTCGAGCGGGCCGGCGAGCCGAAGCACATCTGGAACATACCCGAGTCGGGCCACACCGACGGGCTGAAGACGAGGCCGGCGGAGTACGAGCGCCGGGTCATCGGCTTCTTCGACGAGTACCTGCTCGGTCCTGCAGAAGGATGAACATGCAACGCCGGCCCGACCAAGGGCCGGCGCCCGCGGCTACATGGCGTTCACCTTCGGCATGATCTCCTCATGCAACTGCTTCAGGTCGTCGAGCGTCTTCGACACCGGCACGTCCTGGAACGGCGGCCAAATGAGGGGCATGGTCAGCCCGGCCTCCTTCAGGCGCTTCAGGTTGTCGGTGATCTGCGCCGCAGTCCCGATAAGCAGGTTGGTGGCCTTGCCCTGGGGCGTCTGATCGCTCTCCTCGTCGGTGATGACGAACCAGCACATGCTGCAGATCTCGAGATCGTCCATGGAGTGCGAGCCCTCGAGCTCATCGAGCTCTCGCTGGATGGCGCTGCGCCACTCCGTGAGCTCCTCCGGGGTGTCCTGGATCCCGATCCAGCCGGACAGGTTGTACTTGGCGATGCGGTTCGCCGACCGCTTCGGATCCTTCAGGCCGCTGAAGAAGATGGGCGGGTGTGGATCCTGCAACGGCTTGGCGCCGAACCCGCACGGCTCGAAGTCGGCGAACTCGCCGTGGTATTCGAAGAGATCGTTCGTCCAGATGCCCTGCATGATCTCGATGGTCTCGCGCACGTGCTTGTGACGCTTGGGGAAGATGTGCGACGCACTGGCGGCCGCGAACTCCTCCGGCATCCAGCCGGCTCCCACCCCCACGTTGACCCTGCCGTCCGAGAGGTGATCCACCGTGGCGATCTCGGCGGCGAGGACCCCTGGGGCACGGAACGGGGTGTCGGTGATGCTCATGCCGATCCGCACCTTCGACGTCTTCGCCGCCAGCCACGGGATCAGCGGCCAGCCCTGGTACCACTGGCCGCGGGCCGACACCGGCAACGCCTTCGGGAACTCCTTCATCATGCCGAACGAGTACTGGAGCTCCGTGCGGTCGGAGGCTTCGGGGACGACGATCCGGTCGAGCGTCCAGACGGAGTCGAAATCCAGATCCTCGGCGAGGCTCGTCAGGTCTTCGAGCTCCTCGACGGTCACCTCGTTGCGGAAGTTCGGCAGGTACAGAGCGAGTTTCATGACGCATCTTTTATCACGCGTGATATATGCTGGCAAGTGGTGAACTCGGACACGGACACGACCGATCTCGGACCAGCGGGTGAGACCACCGAACCGGCAGGTCGTCTGGATGACCAGCTGTGCTTCGCCATGTACGCCGCCACCAATGCCGTCACCCGCGTCTATCGACCGCTGCTGAAGGAGATCGGCCTCACCTATCCCCAATACCTGGTTCTGCTGATCCTCTGGGAGCACCGGTCGCAGCAGGTCGGCGAGATCGCCGACAGCCTCCACCTCGCCACCCATGCCGTCTCCCCGATCGTCGATCGGCTCGAAGAAGCGGGTCTCGTCCGCCGTACCAGGGACGGTTTCGATGGGCGCGTCGTGCACGTCGAGCTGACCGGGGCCGGTTCGGATCTGGAAGCGGCGGCCGCAGCCGTGCAGGACGAGGTCCGGTGCCGCACCCTCCTGGAGCCTGCCGCTGTCGATCGGCTCCGGACCGATCTGCACGAGCTCGTCGACCGCCTCGGCGTCTCGTAGCACCGTCGATCCTCGTTCACTCCGGAGATCGACCGTTTCGTGCGCAGCCCTATTCCGCCTCGGCTCGAAGCTGCTCGCGCAGCTCCCGCTTGACGACCTTGCCGTAGTTGTTGGTCGGCAGGGCGTCGACGAACCGGTAGTCCTTGGGCCGCTTGAACCGGGCGATGTGGTCCAGACAGGTCCGGTCGAGATCCTCGACCGGAGGTGGGGCGACGCCGTCGGCGGCCACCACGAACGCCACGACCGACTCGCCCCACTCGGTGTCGGGCCGGCCGACGACGGCGGCGGCCCCGACGCCGGGATGGCGGAGCAGCGTCTCCTCGACCTCCCGGGGATAGATGTTCATCCCCCCGCTGATGATCAGGTCCTTGGACCGGTCCCGCAGCGTGAGGTACCCGTCGGTGTCGAAGCTGCCGACGTCGCCCGTGTGCAACCAGCCTCCCCGCAGCGCCTCGGCGGTGGCCTCTGGCCGCTCCCAGTAGCCGGCCATGACCACGTCGCCTCTGACCACCACCTCGCCGACCTCTCCCACCGGCAGCTCGCCGTCGTCGTCGTCGACGACCCGGACCTCGACATCGGTGCGAGGGAAGCCGACGCTCTGCATGCGATCCCGCCACCGGGGATGGTTGCGGTCGGCGTGGTCCTCCTTGGACAGCGCGGTGATCGTCATCGGCGTCTCCCCCTGCCCGTAGATCTGGGCCAAGCGGGGGCCGAAGACGGCGAGGGCGTCCTCCAGGTCGGCCAGGTACATCGGTGCACCGCCGTAGACGATGGTCTTCAGGTGGGAGAGGTCGGCCTCGGCGATGGCCCGGTCCCCAACGAGCCGCTTCACCATCGTGGGAGCGGCGAAGAACGACATCCCCGGCCAGTGCCGCAGGAGGGCGGCGATCTCCTCGCCGTCGACGCCGCCGGACTCAGGGACGACGCTCACCGCCCCCCGGGCCACGTGAGGCAGACCATAGAGCCCCGAACCGTGCGACAGGGGCGCGGCGTGGAGCATGCTGTCGCTCGGCATCACCGGATCGATGTCGGCGAAGTAGCTGAGCGACATGATGAGCAGGCTGCGATGCGTGAGCGTGGCCCCCTTGGGCCGCCCGGTGGTGCCGCTCGTGTAGAAGAGCCAGGCCGGATCCTCCGGCTGTCGGTCGACCAGCGGCGCCGGTGACGCTGCCGTGAGCCGGTCCCACCGCTCACCGGGCGCCAGCACCACCGCCTGCAGCGAAGCCGCGGTGCCGACCAGCGACTCGACGTCGTCGGCATGATCGGCGTCGGTCACGGCCACGGCCGACCCGCTCTGGTCGAGGACGTAGGCGAACTCGTCGCGGTGGAGGCGGGCGTTGACCGGCACGGCCACGAGCCCGGCGTGCCAGATGGCGAACAGCGCCTCGAGGTACTCGGGCCGGTTACGCATCACGATGGCGACCCGGTCACCGGGCGACAGGCCCAGGTCGTCCCGGAGGGCGCCGGCTGCGCCGGCCGTCCGGGCCGCGAACGCTCGCCAATCGGCGTGCATGCGCTCGCCGTCGGCCAGCGCCGGCTTGTCGGGCCGCCGGCGGCCGTGACGCTCCACCCAAACAGCGAGATTCATCGCGCCGTCCCGCCCTCGAAGGTCGAGTCGTCATCCTGGAGTGGCCAAGTCCCCAGCACGAGGCCACGGTAGCGCCTCGGGCCTCGTCCACCGCCTCTTCCAGCACCCCGCGGTCCACCAGCACCGGCAGATCGGCATAG
>JAHELU010000175.1 GCA_024644005.1 Acidimicrobiales bacterium
GTGGATCGGCAAGCTGCCCCATGCCGAGCTCGCCCGGGTCTCCCTGCTCTTCGACGTCGGTGAGCTCCACCGGGCCCGCTACGTGCGGGCGAAGCGGGTGGTCGATCTGGCCTTCGCCGTAGCCGGGCTGGTCACCCTCGTACCGGTGGCCGCAGTGGTGGCGCTGCTCAACCCGCTGTTCAACAACGGGCCACTGGTCTACAGCCAGCCCCGGGTCGGGCGGGACGGGGTTCCGTTCGAGATCTACAAGCTGCGAACCATGGTGCCGGACGGGGGTCGGGCGGTGTGGACGACGGCCGACGACGACCGGATCACCCCGCTGGGCCGCATACTGCGCCGGACCCATCTCGACGAGCTCCCGCAGGTCCTCAACATCCTCAAAGGTGATCTGTCGCTGGTCGGGCCGCGACCGGAGCAACCCCACTACGTGGCGGAGCTGGCGGACAAGATCGCCTTCTACGACGTCCGTCACATCGTCCGGCCCGGGCTGACCGGGTGGGCCCAGGTCAAGCAGGGCTATGCCGCCGATCACGGGGACGCCTTCGAGAAGCTGCAGTACGACTTCTACTACCTGCGACGCCAGGGCGTGGCCCTCGACGCCAGGATCATCTGGCGGACCGTGCGAGGCGTGCTGGGCGGTGACGGTCGGTGACGGCCTCGGCGCCGGAGTCCGCCCGCCAGACGGCCCGGCTCCGCGACGCCGGTCCGGCTCGGCCCGACCGGTCGCTGGCGGTGGCGCAGGTCGTGACGACGCTGGCCTGGGGAGGTGCCCAGGCCACCGTCGTGGCCTCGGGCCAGATGGCCGATCACGGTGTCGAGGTGACGGTGCTGGCCGGCCGGGACGTGACCGACGAGGGGACGTTCTGGGGCGATCCCCTTCTCCGGGGGGCCCGGGTGGTGCCGGTGCCGGCGCTGGTCAGGAGGCCGGCCCCGGTGGCCGACCTCCGGGCGCTCGTGTGGTTGGTGCGCTGGCTCAGGACCAATCGACCGGACGTCGTCCACAGCCACTCCTTCAAGGCCGGCCTGCTGGCCAGGATCGCCGGAGCCGTCGTCGGCATCCCTCGGGCCCACACCGTGCACGGCTGGGGGCCGCTCCACCACTCGCAGCCGAGCGTTCGCCGCCTGGCGGTGCTGATCGAGCGGCTGCTGGCCCGGCTGACGACGGTGCTCGTCGTCGTCGGGGCTCGGGATCGGGAGACCGGGGTGGAGGCCGGCATCGGTCGAGCGGCTGACTACCGGGTGATCCGCAGCGGCGTCGAGACCACCGCTGCCTCGACCGACTCCAGGGCCCGCGAGCGGATCCGGGCCGAGCTCGGCCTCTCGGATCGATACGTGGTCGGCATGGTGGCTCGGTTGTCCCACCCCAAGGATCAGGCCACCCTGGTCGCCGCTTTCGCACTGGCCGCCATCGGCGAGTCGACCCTCGTCCTGGTCGGTGACGGACCTGACCGGGCTCGGCTGACGCGACTGGTCCGTGACCTCGACCCCGAGCTCGACGTCCGGTTCCTCGGCCAGCGGCCAGACGCCGACCGGATCGTGGCCGGGTTCGACGTGGCAGTGCTCAGCTCGCGCTGGGAGGGCATGCCCCGCTCGGTCGTCGAAGCGGCGGCGGCCGCGGTGCCGGTGGTGACCACAGCGGTCGGCAGCGTCGACGAGCTGATCGAGCCCGGCGTGTCGGGCACGGTCGTGCCGGTCGGGGACCGTGCCGCCATGGCGGGCGCAATCGTCGAGCTCTACACCCACCCGGAGCGGGCCCGAGCGATGGCGGAGGTGGCTCAGCGACGGGCCGCCGAGTTCTCGGCCGCGAGGATGCGGGCTCAGCTGGCTGCGCTGTGGCGGGAGCTGTCGACCCGCTCGGTCGACGCCCCGGTCGGCCGGTGACGAGCTCGCCGGCAACTGCAGCTCGGGCGGCGCCGCTGCCGGTATCCGTGGCGCCGGCATCCCCGACCCCGGAGGTGGACCGGTCGCCGTCCTGGGTCCGATCGGTCGGCTGGTCCGTGCTGTCACAGGGGTTGTCGAGCACCACCAACTTCGGGTTGACGGCGATCCTGGCGGTCACGGTGGCCCCTGCGGTCCTCGGCCGGGTGGTCTCGGTCGTCTCGGTCTACCTGCTCGCCCTGACCCTGTGCCGCTCGCTGGTCACCGAGCGGCTGGTCGCCGGGGCCGGGGACACCGCCGCCACCGTCACCGGTTGGCCCGGTGCGAAGCGGCGGATCCTGCTCATCGCCGCTGGGGCGACCCTCGCATCGCTGCTCGCCGGGCTCGTCGTTCGGGCCGATGGAGCCACGCTGGCGATCCTGGTCGCACCGATCCCGGTCCTGCTGGTCCAGGACGGTCAGCGGTACCTGGCCTGGGCGACCGGTCGGCCGGGCCGGGCCGTTGCGCTCGACGGCTGCTGGCTCCTGGTGTCCGGCACCGCGGCGGCGGCATGCGCCGTCCGGGGGGTCGAACCCGTGGCCGCGGTGATCGCCGGGGCCTGGGCGCTCGGCGGCACCGCCTCGTGGTTGCTCGGCCTCGTCCTGATCGAGCCCGGCGCCCGTCGACAGCCGGTCAGTACCTCCGGCCGGAGAACTGCCGGAAGCTTCCAGGGCGGGTCGTCGACCGGAGCCAGCGGCCGCTACAGCCGCCTGGCCTACAGCCAGGCCCTCTCCGCCCTCTCGGTCAACCTGGGGCCGATCGTCGTCGCCCTGGCGCTCTCGCCGACGATGGCGGCGGTGGCCAAATCGCTGCTGCTGCCGTTCACGCCGCTCCTCTCGCTGTTCGCCGGCCTCCGGCTCGTCACGCTGCCGGCCCTGCGACGGGCCGTCGACGGCGGACGGGGTCGCCAGCTCCAGGCCTCCCTGCTCGGGGCCGGCGTGGCGGCGGCCCTCGTCGGCTCCGCCCTGGTCGTCCTCGGGCTGCGGCTCGTGCCGGCGTCGCATCTCGGAGACTCCCTGGGCATCGTCCTGCCCCATCTGCCGCTCGGCGCTGCGCTGTGCGTGATCTACGTCGCGGCCCAGCAGCTGGCGGACGGCATGGCCCTCGGTCACGGCCGCGACCGGGTGGTCGGTCGCCGGCTGGTGGCCATCGCGCTCGAGTGGGGTGGTCTGCTGACCGGCGCCGTCGTCGCCGGGGTGCCGGGCTTGGCCCTCGGGTGGGTGATCGGGCTGGGGCTGGCCGCCGGGGCCTGGCTGCCGACGCCGCGACGGGCTGGAACCCTTGGCGGACCGGTGCAGCCGCTCGCCCCGTCGGTGTCGGATCCCGGCGGACCCCCTCCCTAGGACTGCGGTAGAGCGGGTCGGTGCGCCCACCGGCGCACCGCTCAGGACCTGAGCGGGTCGGTGCGAGTCGGTACTGCGCCTCGCTGGGGTCTCGGCTCTGCGAGCCGAGACTTCGACGCTGCATATTGGGTCGGTGCGCCCACCGGCGCACCTCCTTAGCCTGGAAGGGTGGTCAGCCGCCCGCCAGCGGGATCGATTCCCGACGCCCCCGGGTCCTACCAGTTCAAGGACGCCAACGGTCGGGTGCTCTATGTCGGCAAGGCCCGGTCGTTGCGGTCCCGGCTCTCGAACTACTTCCAGAACCCGGCCAACATGCACCCGAGGACGGCCCAGATGGTCGCGACGGCCGAGACGGTGGAGTGGATCCAGGTCCGCAACGACGTCGAGGCGCTGATGCTGGAGTACAACCTCATCAAGGAGCACCGGCCCCGGTTCAACGTGCGCCTCGTCGACGACAAGAGCTACCCCTACCTGGCGGTCACGGTGGAGGACGAGTGGGCCAGAGCTCGGGTCATGCGCGGCACGAAGCGCAAGGGCACCCGCTACTTCGGCCCGTACGCCCACGCCTACGCGATCCGGGACACCCTCGATCACCTGCTGCGCACGTTCCCGATCCGGACCTGTACCGACAACAAGCTCGATCGTCACAGCAAGCTCGGCAAGCCGTGCCTGCTCTACCACATCGAGAAGTGCTCGGGGCCGTGCGTCGGCGAGGTGACACCGGACGACTACCAGGCGATGGTCGACGACCTCTGCCAGTTCCTCGAGGGCGACACCGACACGGTGCTGGCCAAGCTCGAGCAGGAGATGACCGACGCCGCCTCGGCGCTCGAGTTCGAGAAGGCGGCCAGGGTCCGGGACCGCCTGGCCACCGTCCGCAAGGCCATCGAGAAGCAGCAGATGGTGGCGGCCGGCAACGACGACATCGACGTCGTCGGCATCGCCCAGGACGACCTGGAGGCCGCCGTCTTCGTGTTCTTCGTCCGCCGTGGTCGGGTGATGGGCCGCCGCAACTTCATCGTCGACAAGGTGGAGGCGCTGTCCGACTCGGATCTGATCGACAAGATCCTGGAGGGGCTCTACGACGAGCCGCCGGTCCAGGGCATGCCGAAGGTGGTCCTGGTCCCGTCCCCGTCCTCGGACGCCGACCTGTACAGCGAGTGGCTGACCCTGCTCAGGGGGTCGAAGGTCGAGATCCGGGTGCCCCAGCGTGGCGGGAAGCGGGAGTTGCTGGAGACCGTGACCCGCAACGCCGAGGAGGAGTTCACCCGTCACCGGCTCAAGCGGGCCACCGACCACAACAGCCGGGCCAAGGCGCTCAACGAGCTCCAGCAGTGGTTGGAGCTGCCCCACTCGCCGCTGCGGATCGAGTGCTACGACATGAGCCACCTGCAGGGCGCGGACTACGTCGGCTCGATGGTGGTGATCGAGGACGGGCTGGCCCGCAAGTCCGAATACCGCCGGTTCAAGGTCAGGACGGTCGACCAGAACGACGACTACGCCGCCATGGAGGAGGTCCTGACCCGCCGGCTCACGAACTACCTGATCGAGCGGGAGAAGCCGGTCTCCGAGCGGGGGAAGTTCCAGTATCCGCCGCAACTCCTCATGGTCGACGGTGGCAAGGGTCAGCTCGGGGTGGCCGTCCGGGTGCTGGAAGAGCTCGGGTTGAGCGACGAGATCCCGGTCTGTGCCCTGGCCAAGCGGTTCGAGCAGGTGTTCGTTCCCGGGCGGCCCGAGCCGATCACGATTCCCCGCCGATCGGAGGCGCTCTACCTGCTGCAGCGGTTGCGGGACGAGTCCCATCGATTCGCCATCGCCTACCACCGCCAGCTCCGCAAGAAGCGCATGACGAAGTCGGTGCTCGACGACATCCCCGGTCTCGGACCCACCCGCAAGAAGCGACTCGTCAAGGAGCTCGGCGGGGTCAGCGCGGTCCGCCGGGCGGAGCTGACCGAGCTGCAGGGGCTGAGCTGGCTCCCCGATGCGGTGGCGGAGGCGGTCTACGCCAAGACCCACGGGCTGACCCGGTGACAGCGGCCGGCGACGGCTTCGTAGCCCCAGAGCTGGGCGCTGCGTTCTGGACCGACCACGCAGGGTGGTGGCAACGGGAGTTCACCGGTGGTGTCGATCCCGAGTACACCGAGCAGATCATCCCGCTGGTCGTCGAGCGGCTGACCGGGTACGAGCGGCTGCTCGACGTTGGCACCGGGGAAGGACAGATCGCCAGAGCCCTGGCGGCCGACGGTCACCGTGTGGTCGGCGTCGACCCGGTCGAGGGGCAGGTGGCCGAGGCCCGCCGTAGGGGTGGGCCGGTCCGGTACTGCCGGGCCGAGGCGGCGGCGCTCCCGGTCGCCGATCGGCGGTTCGACGGGTTGTTGGCCTGCCTGGTGTTCGAGCACATCGACCACCTCGACGAGGCCGTCGCCGAGGTGTCCAGGGTGCTTCGGCCCGGCGGCTGCTTCATGCTGCTGCTCAACCACCCGCTGTTGCAGACCCCCGGCAGCGGCTGGATCGACGATCAGCTGGTCGACCCGCCGGAGCAGTACTGGCGGGTCGGACCGTACCTCCCGGAGGCGGCAACCATCGAGCAGATGCAGAAGGGCGTCTTCATCCGCTTCGTCCACCGCCCGCTGTCCCGCTACGTGAACGCCCTGGCCGAAGCGGGGCTGGCGATCGAGCACATGGACGAGCCAGCGCCACCGCCCGGGTTCCTGGCCCAGGCCCCCCAGTACGAGGCGGCAGCCACCATCCCCCGGCTGCTGGCGCTCACCTGCCGGAAACGAGGGTGAGCGCGAGCGGCCGGTGACGGGTCGTTGAATGCCCGTGACGATCCCGCCCAGCCGCTTCCCGGGGTGCGATGATTGATCCGTGACACGAATCGCGGTGGTGAGTGGGTTGTCCGGCGCCGGCCGGTCGGTGGCCGCCGGGGCCTTCGAGGACCTCGGGTGGTTCGTGATCGACAACCTGCCGGGGGCCCTGGTGTCCAAGGTCGGCGATCTGGCGCTCTCGGCCACCGGTGGCTACGACCGGGTGGCGCTGGTGATGGGCGGCTACGACGAGGAGGTCTCGACCGAAGTCGAGGCCCTGCGAGCCCAGGTCGAGGACGTGCGCGTGGTGTTCCTGGAGGCGTCGACAGACGTCCTGGTTCGCCGCTACGAGTCGACGAAGCGGCGCCATCCCCACCTCGGCGAGGGCAGCCTGATCGAGGCGATCGAGCTCGAGCGCAAGCACCTCGGCCCGGCCAGGGCCGCCGCGGATCTCGTGGTCGACACGAGCGAGCTGAACCCGCATCAGCTGCGGGAGCGGATCACCTGGCACTTCCAGGACATCGGCGTCGACACGTCGATGCGCCTCACGCTGCTGTCGTTCGGCTTCAAGCACGGCGTGCCGCTCGACGTCGACCTGGTCTTCGACTGCCGGTTCCTGCCGAATCCCCACTGGGACGCCGAGCTCCGCCCCCTCACCGGCAAGGATCCCGAGATCCAGGAGTACGTCATCGACCGACCGTCGGCCCAGCGGTTCCTCGAGGACCTGGAGCGAATGCTGGAGCACCTGTTGCCGGAGTACGAAGAGGAGGGCAAGAGCTACCTGACCGTGGCCTTCGGCTGCACCGGCGGCCGGCACCGGTCCGTGGCCGTGGCCGAGAGCGTCGGCCGTCTGCTAAAAGAGAAGGGGTGGCAACCGAGGGTGACCCACCGTGACATCGACCGCTGATCCCGACTCCGAGCCATTGCCCACCGGCCCATCGGTCGTTGCGCTCGGCGGGGGCCACGGGCTGGCGGCCACCCTCGGGGCGGCCAGGCGCTATGCGGGCGATCTGACCGGCATCGTGTCGGTCGGCGACGACGGTGGTTCGAGCGGCAGGCTGCGCAGCGAGTTCGGCGTCGCCCCGCCTGGTGACGTCCGCCGGTGCCTCTCGGCCCTTGCGACCACCGACTCGCTCCTGGTCAGGTCGCTCGAGCACCGCTTCGACGAAGGCACGCTGCAGGGCCATCCGGTCGGCAACCTGCTGCTGACCGGGCTGGCGATGGTGGCGGGGGACCTGCAGTCCGCCATCGACGAGCTGTGCCGGCTGGTCGACGCCGCTGGCCGGATCGTTCCTGCCACCGAGGTCCCGGTCACCCTGATCGCCGATTCCGATCAGGGCACGCTGACCGGCCAGGTGACCATCGAGCGGGCCACGGGCATCAGGAACCTGCGCTTCGACCCTCCCGATCCTCCGGCCCCGGCCGCTGCGGTGGCCGCCGTCCGGTCCGCAGAGCAGATCCTCATCGGTCCCGGCTCGCTGTTCACCTCGGTGCTGGCCACCGCCATCGTGCCCGCCATCCGCGATGCCCTGCACGAGACTGGCGGGCAGCGAGTGTTCGTGGCGAACGTGGCCAACGAGAAGGGCGACGCCAGGGGGTTCGGGCTGCCCGAGCACCTCGACGCGCTGCTGGCCCACGACCTGAAGGTCGACGTCGTCCTCGCCCCTGTCGGCACGGTCGCAACGCGACCGATGGCGGTTCCGGTGGTCGAGGCCGAGGTGGCGTCCGATGATCGCTGGAGCCACGATCCGGCCAAGCTCGGACGGGCCCTGGCCGGCTTGCTGGCGGACTGGCCCTAGCAGGGTGCCGGCCGGCTCCGGCCCGGTGGCCGGGCAGCGCCGAATGGGGCCTGATCCCGCCCGAAAAACCACCTGCCAGGCGATAGGGTTCAAGCTGACCGCAGGCGACGAGACCTGGGTCCGGTCGGGCGTCGGCCCAGGCCATCCACCAGTTCAGGAAGGACCGCACGAGCATGGCTATTCGAGTTGGTATCAACGGGTTCGGGAGGATCGGGCGGAACTTCTTCCGCGCTGCGAAAGCCATGGAGGCCGACATCGACTTCGTTGCCGTGAACGACCTCGGGTCGCTCGCCACGATGGCCCACCTGCTCAAGTACGACTCGGTGCTCGGCCAGCTGCCGAACAAGATCGTCGCCACGGATGACGGCATCTCGGTCGACGGCGACGTCCTCAAGGTCCTGAGCGAGCGCGATCCCGAGAAGCTCCCGTGGGGTGACCTCGGGGTCGACGTCGTCGTCGAGTCCACTGGCGTCTTCAACTCCAAGGAGGCCGCCGGTCGTCACCTCGAAGGCGGGGCACCGTTCGTGATCGTCTCCGCTCCGTGCGGCGGGGCCGACGCGACATTCGTCGTCGGGGTCAACGAGGACACGTTCGACCCGGCCACCCACAAGGTCATCTCGAACGCCTCGTGCACCACCAACTGCTTCGTGCCGATGGTCCAGGTGCTCGACAACGCCTTCGGTGTCGAGCAGGGCCTCATGACCACCATCCACGCCTACACCGGTGATCAGATGCTCGTCGACGGACCCCACAAGGACCTCCGCCGTGCCCGCAGCGCCGCCATCAACATCATCCCCACCTCCACCGGGGCGGCTCGGGCCACCGGTCTCGTGCTGCAGTCGATGCAGGGCAAGCTCGACGGCGCGGCCCTCCGGGTGCCGGTGCCGACCGGATCGCTGACCGATTTCACGGCCGTGGTCGACGGTGAGCCGTCGGTGGAAGACGTCAACAACGCCTTCTCGGCCGCCGCCTCGTCCGGTCGCCTGGCCGCCGTGCTCGACTACACCGAGGACCCGATCGTCTCGAGCGACATCGTCACGTCCGCTGCGTCCTGCACCTTGGACGCAGGGCTGACGATGACCCAGGGCTCGCTGGTCAAGATCGGCGGGTGGTACGACAACGAGTGGGGCTACTCGAACCGTCTCGTCGACATCTCCCTCATCGTCGGCGCAGCCAATCAGCAATGATCTTCGGGGTCCCCGAACTGGAAGACCTCGGCGACGTCGACGGCAAGTCGATCCTGGTCAGGGTCGACTTCAACGTTCCCCTGGACCGGGGCGAGATCACCGACGACCTGAGGATACGGGCTGCCCTGCCGACCCTGCGGTGGCTGCAGGACAACGGCGCCAAGGTGACCGCCTGCTCCCACCTCGGGCGTCCCAAGGGTGAGCGGCGGCCCGAGCTCTCCCTCGATCCGGTCCGTCGCCGCCTGGCCGAGCTCGCGCCG
>JAHELU010000176.1 GCA_024644005.1 Acidimicrobiales bacterium
GGATCTCGACGACCTGTGGCGTCGCTGGCTGCCCGATCGAGGCGAAGCGGACAAGGCCAAGGCCCTGGTGGGGGCGCTCCTCGACGTGGACCACCCGTCCACGAGGCTCAACGGCTTCGCTCTGCTCGACGCCGCCGGTTCGGCCGCCAGGGCCCCGGCCGTCGAGCTGCTCGAAACCAGACTGGCCGACCACGCTGCGCTCTTCCTGATCGACAACGGTCTGATGGCCGAGGCCGATGTGTTGTCGCGTCTGACCCGGCCCCCGCTCGGGCCGATGGTCGATGTGCTGGCGGCGGAGCTCGACATCGACCAAGACGAGATGATCGCCCAGTGGACCGCCCTCACCGCTGGCGACTCCGAGGTGGCGGTCGAGCTGATCGAGCAGATGTGGCGAGTCGATCTGCCCGAAGCGCTCGACGTCCTCGAGGCGCTCGGTCGCCACGTCGAGGAGAAGGCGGTGGCCCGGGCGGCCAAGAAGGCGGCGTTCAAGTTCCGGACCCGCTCCACCTGAGCGACGGCCGGTCGGCGTCTGGCGCAGCCCGGTTCCAGGGGCCAAACTCGTAGCCGGACTCGACCGATGTCGGACGACAGGGGGACCCCATGGATCACAAGCTCGACGGCAAGACGGCCCTGGTGACCGGGGGCTCGGCAGGCATCGGCATGGGCATCGCCCGCTGCTTCCTGGAAGCGGGCGGCAACGTGATGATCACGTCCCGGAAGGCCGAGAAGTGCGAGGAGGCGGCGGCCGAGCTGGAGGGGCTGGCGGGCCAGGTCGACTGGCGGGTCAGCCATGTCGGCGAGCCAGAGCAGGGCGAGCAGGTCATGGAGGAGACCGTCGATCGGTTCGGGTCGCTCGACATCCTGGTCAACAACGCCGCCACCAACCCCCACAACGGCAAGACGATCGACGTCGAGGCCAGCAAGCTGGACAAGACCTATCAGGTCAACGTCCGGGGACCGCTGCTGTGGACCCAGATCGCCTGGAACCGCTGGATGAAGGAGCGGGGCGGCTGCGTCATCAACATCGCGTCGGTCGGCGGCTATTCCACGAGCCGGGACATCGGCGTGTACTGCATGTTCAAGTCGACCCTGATCCACATGACCAAGCAGCTGGGGGCCGAGCTCGGGCCCCAGGTGCGGGTCAACTGCATCGCCCCCGGCCTGATCCGGACCGACTTCGCCCGGGTCCTGTGGGAGGGCGAGCGGGGCAGGACGATCGCCGAGCTGCTGCCGACGAAACGGCTCGGCGAACCGGAGGACATCGGCAAGGCCGCGCTGTTCCTGGCCGCCGACGCTCCGTGGATCACCGGCCAGACCATCGTGGTCGACGGCGGCGAGATCATCCGGGTCGATCCGCCCGAGGCCTAGCAGCCGAGGACAGGAGGCCTCGCCCAGCCATGTTGCCTGCAACCGTTCACGGCCTGCTCCGTTCCTACCGGCGAAAGGAGCTGTCGCCGGTCGAGGTGGTGGCGGAGCACCTCGCTCGCATCGAGCGCCTCGACCCGACGCTCAACGCATTCGTGGTGGTCGACGTCGAAGGGGCAACCGCCGCCGCAGCAGAGAGCGCCGAGCGGTGGGCCAGGGCCGAGCCGATCGGCGACCTCGACGGCATTCCGGTGACGATCAAGGACATCGTTGCCATGGCCGGCTTCCCGACCAGCGAGGGCAGCTCGGTCTCCTCGGACGAGCCGGCCGCAGCCGACGCGCCCCCGGTGGCCCGGCTCCGGGAGGCCAACGCCGTGCTGCTCGGCAAGACCACCACCTCGGAGTTCGGCTGGAAGGGCATGACCGACAGCCCACGGTTCGGCATCACCCGGAATCCGTGGGACGCCGATCACACACCGGGCGGATCGTCCGGTGGGGCCGGGGCGTCGTTGGCGGCGGGGATCGGGGCGGTTGCCCACGGCAGCGATGGGGGCGGGTCGATCCGCATACCGGCCAGCTACTGCGGCCTCGTCGGGCTGAAGCCGACCTTCGGTCGGGTCCCCCAGGCCCCGGTCGACTCCCCCTTCGTCTCGCTCGTGGCCAATGGGCCGCTGGCCCGGTCGGTGGAGGACGCCGGGCTGCTGCTCAACGTGCTGTCGCGGCCCGACATCCGGGATTGGCACGCCGTGCCCCACGACGATCGGGACTGGCGGGTCGGCCTCGACGACGGCCTCACCGGACTCCGCATCGCGTACTCCGAGACCTACGGCGGGGCCGTGGTCGAGCCAGACGTGGCGGCGATCTGTCGCCGGGTCGTCGATCGGCTGGTCGACGCCGGGGCCGACATCACCGAGGTCGGCCCGGTCATCGAACCGCTCCGGCCCCAGCTCGAGGGGTACTGGAAGGCCGGCTTCGCCACCCGGCTCGCCACCATCCCCAGCGACCGGTGGGGCGAGCTCGACCCCGGGTTCCGGGTACTGGCCCAGGAGGGGATGACGTTCGACGTGCACGGGATGGCCGAGGCCAATGCGGCCAGGGCCAGGTTGGTGGAGACGATGCGCCGGTTCCATCTCGACCACGACATACTGCTGACGCCCACCATGCCCACCCCACCGCCCCCGGTCGACACCACCTACCACAGCCCTGGCTTCGACCGCTGGGACCATGCGGTGCCGTTCACCGTGCCGTTCAACTACACCGGCCAGCCGGCGGCCTCGATACCGGCCGGGGTGACCGCCGGCGGTCCGGTCCTACCGGTCGGTTTGCAGGTGGTGGCCACCCACTTCCGGGAGGACCTCGTGCTCCGTGCCGCCCGAGCCGTGCTCGATCTCGTCGGCTGGACCTGGCCGGATCCTGCGCTCACCGCAGCGCTGGAGAACCTGACCTGATCGCGTGGGCGTGTCATGCGATCCGGTCAACAGCCCCTGAGGACGGCGTCGCGGCCGGTGGCCGCCCATTCCCTGGCCACCGCCCAGATGGTCCCGCCCACTCCGAGGTCGGATTCGGCCGCCACCCGGTGGATCGTGCCGTCGAAGCATCGGGCCACGGTGCTCGAGGCCCGGCGGAGGTGGAAGTCGGACGTGACGAGAATGATCGACCGCCAGCCCCGATCGGCGGCCAACGCACGGATCGCCCTCGCTTCGCCCCGGGTGGTGCCCGCATTGTCAGGGCAGATCACCTCGTACGCGAGATCGCCGGCCCGGCACAGCCGGCGGCCCTCGCCGGCGTTGCCGTTCATGATCACCAGCACCGGGGCCAGGCCCTCGTCGGCGAGGGCCCTGGCTCGGACCAGCCGCTCGCCCTCGCCACCGGCCAGCATGATCACCGCATCGGATGGCTCCGGCCGGTCCTCGGCCGGGCGGAGGAACCAGCGATCGGTGAGCACCGCACCGAGGATGACGACGAGGACGAGCGGGACCATCAGTCCGGCAAGGATGCTGAGGCGGGACACGAGATGGGAACGTAGCCTCGCCGAACCCACTGCGGCCAGCCGTGTGGTAGTGATTGGCCATGACCTATGACGCATTCGATCTGACGGGCAAGGTAGCGGTGATCACCGGCGGCAACGGGGGCATCGGTCTGGGGTTCGCCAGAGCGATCGCCGCCGCAGGCGCCGACGTCAGCGTCTGGGGGACCAATGACGACAAGAACGCCGCAGCCGAGGCGGAGCTCAGAGCGCTCAACCCGTCCGCATCGGCCCTCCGCTGCAACGTGGCGGACGAGTCGGCCGTCGAGGAGGCGATGACGTCAGTGGTCGAGCGGTACGGTCGGATCGACGCCTGCTTCCCCAACGCCGGCGTCGGGACGAAGAACACCAAGCCGTTCCACGAGCACTCGAACGAGGACTGGTTCGACGTGATCGACGTCAACCTCCACGGCGTCTTCTACACCCTGCGAGCCGCCACCCGGCAGATGGTCAGCCAGGGCGACGGCGGCACGCTGGTCCTCACCTCGTCCGGCACCGCCATCCAGGGCGCAGCCAAGGGCCAGGCCTATGCGGCCACCAAGGGGGCGATGATCGCCATGATGCTGGGCCTGTCCACCGAGCTGGCCCGCCACAAGATCACGGCCAACGCCATCATTCCCGGCTGGGTGGAGACCGCCATGACGGAACAGGCATTCGGGTGGCAGAAGTTCGTCGACAACGTCATGCCCCGGATCCCGATGCGGCGCTGGGGACAGCCGGACGACTTCGGGGCCATCGCCGTCTACCTCATGAGCGACGCCTCCCGCTGGCACACCGGCGACGTGATCAAGATCGACGGCGGCTTCAGCATCTTCTGATCCCGTCTCACGGTCTCGCATCTGGCTGTCTCGCCGGCCGGGGGCCCACCCGGTACGGTGGGCCCGGTGACGTCCGTGGCGAGCGATGCGGCCTCGGGCCCGCGGCAGGACCGGGGCGAGGTTCCGGCCAGGGCCTGGCGGGCGCTCGCCGTCGGGGCAGGCGGTTTCGTCCTGTTCGGCTTCAACTCGACCGCCACCAACTTGGCGTTCGGGGCGATCGCCGACACGTTCGCCGATGCATCGGAGTCCGTGGTGTCGTGGGTGGCGTCCGGCTACTTCATCGCCTCTGCGGCGTTCCTCCCCCTCGGCGGCCGCCTTGCCGATCGGCTCGGCCGGCGGCGGGTCTTCAACGCCGGGCTGATCGGGTTCGCCGCGTTCGCCGTCCTGTCGGCTGTCGCCCCGACGATCTGGATCCTGATCGCAGCCAGGGTCGGCCAGGCGATGGCCGGGGCCCTGGTCATCCCGTCCTCACTGGCCATGGCGCTGCCCGATTTCCCGCTCCACCGCCGATCGTCGGCCGTCGCCACCTGGGCCGCCGCCGGCCCCTTGTCAGCGGCCATCGCTCCCAGTGCCGCCGCGGCCCTGCTCGAGGTCAGCAGCTGGCGGTGGGTCTACTTCCTCAGCGCCCCGCTCGCCCTGGCTGCGTTCGGGTTCTCGCTGGCCTTCGTGTCGCGTTCGAAGGCCGACGACGATCCGGGGCGCCTCGACCTGGTCGGCACGGTGGTGGCCACCGCAGCGATCGGGCTGCTCATCCTCGGGATCAGCCAGGGCTCGGAGTGGGGCTGGACGGCCGTGTCGACCACCGGGTCGGTGGTGGCGGCGGTCGTGCTCGGCGGCTACTTCCTCTTCCGCTCCGGCCACCATCCCACACCGCTGCTGAACCTGTCGCTGTTCCGCATTCCCGAGGTGGCGGTGGCCAACCTGGCCAACCTGTTCATGTCCACCACCTCGCTGTCGATCTGGCTCATCTGGCCGTTGTGGCTCGGCCGGGTCTGGGGCTACTCCACCAGCCGGATCGGCCTGGCCATCACCGTCGGCCCGATCTGTGCGGGGTTCGCAACCCTGGCCGGCGGTCGGCTGGCCGATCGCTACGGTCAGCGCTGGCTGATGATCGGCGGCTCGGCGGTCGCCACCGGGGCCGTGCTGTGGAGCTTCTTCATGTTCGGCGCAGAACCGGACTACCTCAGGGCGTTCATGCCGACGGTCATGGCGTTCGGCTTCGGGTGGGGATTGTCGAATCCCAGCATGAACAGCTGGGCCCTGAGCCGGGTACCCCAGGCGGTGTACGGCGAGGTGAACGCCTCGTTCAACACGATCCGCAACCTCGGGGCCGCCATCGGGGTGTCGACCGGGGTCGCCATGGTCGGCGCCGCCGACCGGCCGGACGTGCTGGCCGCCTACGATCGAGCCAACCTCTTCTTCGCCTGCAGCGTCGGCCTGTCGTGTCTCACCGTGATCGTCGGCACGATGTGGATCGACCGCACCTCAGCTCGCCGCGCCGGCCCCCGGGAAACTATGTTCGGTGAATGATCGTCGAGTCCCTCCTCATGTCCCGTCAGGCCTTCGAGGCCGGCACCGGCTGGCAACTCAAACCGGAAGGAGCGTGCAAGGGCGACGTCTGCATCCCGCTGGTCGACCCGCCGAAGGGCGACACCGTCGACGTCGCCTCGATCGCCGGCCAGATGGGGCTACCGCTGGTGGCCGACGAGAACCATCCCGTCTGGGCGCTCGGTCCGGACGCCGTCGGATCGAGGACGCTGGTCACCGCCGAGGCCCCACCAATGACGTTGCCCGACCTGGACGGTGACCCGTTCGAGCTCGCCTCGCTGCGAGGCCAGAAGGTGCTGATGATCGCCTGGAGCCCCTATTGAGGCTGCTCTGCCGACCTGCCCGTGTGGCAGCAGTTCCGCAACCAGCTCCACCCCGAAGGCCTCGAGATCGTGACCGTGGCCCTCGAGACCTCGGGCCCTGAGGCGTGCCGGCCCTACATCGAGGCGGCGGCCCCCGAGCACCCTTCGCTCATCGACCAGACGCACAAGACCGCCGAGCTGTTCGGGTTCGTCAACATCCCGAACTCGGTGTGGATCGACGAGGACGGCATGATCGTCCGGCCGGCCGAGGCGGCCCCCGCTCCCCCGTCGATCGAGCGGCCGGCCAGGAATGCGTTCGCCGGCGTCGAGCCACCGGAGCACCTCGTCGAGATCGCCGGTGAGGCGACGAAGATCCGGACCACCCCGGCCGAATACGAAGCGGCGGTCCGGGACTGGGTGGCCAACGGAGCCGACAGCCGCTTCGCATTGACTCCGGACGAGGTCATCGCCCGCTCCCAGCCTCGGGACGACGATGCCGCCAGGGGCCAGGCCCACTTCGAGCTGGCCGCCTACCTCGAGGGACAGGGCCACCACGACGATGCAGTGCCCCACTACCGGGAGGCCCACCGCCTGATGCCGGACAACTTCAGCTACAAGCGTCAGGCCTGGTCGCTCGAGCCGAGCGGTGGCGGTCTGGAGGGCCCCGTTGCCCGGTTCTGGCAAGGCCCGGTCGAGGGCTCGGAGGACGAGTGGCCCTACGACGGTGACTGGCTGCGGGACGTCCGGGCCATGGGGGCCGAGAACTACTACCCGGGCTTCACCCCCTAGCGGCCCGGAGCAGGACCGTGCCAGGACTGACCGAACGGGAGCTCGAGGACTTCCTGACCGAGCCGGGCCACCTGCTGCGCCTCGGCACGATCGGCACCGACGGGCTGCCCCGGGTGGTGCCCATCTGGTTCCTCTACGACGACCGCAAGCTGTGGTTCACCCCTCGGGCCCGGTCGGCCTGGCTGGAGGACCTGCGGGCCAACCCTGGGGTCTGCTGCACGATCGACGAGTCGGGCGGTCTCGTCCGCAAGCTGATCGCTCGGGGTGTCGCGGTGCTCGAGCACGATCTGGGTGACGATGACGCCTGGCGGGACCGCTACCGGACCATCGCGCTGCGCTACACACCGGAATCGTTCGCCGATGCCTACCTCAGCGACACCCACGACGAGCCCCGGGCTCTGTACTCGGTGGACCTCGCTGATGCCGAGGTGTCGACCTGGCGGATGCCGGGCAAGGGCGAGGACCGCCTGGCGGTCTGGGCCAAGAAGTACTACCACCGCTGAGCGGCCGGAACAGGCTCGACCGCGAGGAGACCGCTCAGCGGCGACCGCGTAGCACCACGCCGGGCCTGGCTCCGGTCGGCTGCCCGTCGTGCCAGGTGACCTGGCCCGACACGATCGTGGCCCGGTAGCCGTCGGCCCGCTGGATCAGCCGGGGTGCCCCGGTCGGCAGGTCGTGGACCATCCGGGGCGGGCCCAGCCTCAGGTTGTCGTAGTCGATGACGTTGACATCGCCTTTCCGGCCGACCTCCAGGGTCCCCCGGTCGCCGAGCCCGTACAGCGATGCGGTGTCGCTCGTCTGCAGCTTGACCGCTTCCTCGATCGTGAGCTTCGGCCCCCGGGAGCGGTCCCTCGTCCAGTGGCTGAGCATGAAGGTCGGGGTCGACGCGTCGCAGATCAACCGGCAGTGGGCGCCGCCGTCGCTCAGCGACAGGAACGCCCCGGGATGCCGTAGCCGCTCCAAGGTGGGATCGAGCGTGTGCTCGGCGAAGTCGGTGAGGGGGAAGAACAGCAGGCCCCGACCCTCGTCGGCGAGCAGGGTCTCGTAGGCGTACTCGTACGGGTCACGGCCGGCCGTGGCCGCCCGCTCGGCCACGGAGTCCGCCGGGTCCGGCTCGTAGTCGGGGTCGGTCCCGAGCGGGTACATCTTGTGGAAGCCGTGGGCGATGTCGTGGTTGAACCGGCCGGTGAAGCCCGTCTCCTCGGCCAGGATCGCCGCCTCGACCTCCGGCCGCCGCAGCTCGGCCACCCGCTCGGCCAGCGGCAGATGGGCCAGCCGCCGGTAGGTCGGGTGCTCCTTGAACGGGTGGAGCGAGGTCTCGAGACCGAGCAGGAGGCCGGCGGGCCGGCCGGCGACCTGGGCCACCACCCGACCGTCGCCGTCGATCGGGGCCGACGAGTCCTCGAGGATCTCCCGCCACTGGTCGGGGTGGCGGTCGGCCTGGGTGAGGGCGTAGGTGACCGTGAGGCCGTACCGCTCGGCCAGTTGCCGCATCCAGGCCACGTCGTTGCCGAACCTGCCCTCCAGGCCGCCGAGCCCGATGTCGGATGCCACCTCGACCACCCCGCCGCCGGCCTCGGCCACGGCCCGTCCGAGGGTGGTGATCTCCTCGTCCCCGGCGAAGGTCCCGGGCACCGGTTCGCCGTCGAGCGCCCGGTGCAGCATCGTCCGCGACGTGGTGAAGCCGAGCGCCCCGGCCCGGACGGCCTCGGTGACGATGGCGGCCATCGCCTCGAGATCGGCTGCGGTCGGATCCTCGTTGCGGGCGCCCCGGTCGCCCATCACGTAGGCCCGGACCGACCCGTGGGGGACCTGGGTGGCGATGTCCATGACCCGGGGCATCTCCTCGAGGGCGTCGAGGTACTCGGGGAACGTCTCCCAGCGCCAGTCGATCCCGTCGGCCAGCGCCGCTCCCGGGATGTCCTCCACCCCCTCCATCAGCTGGATCAGCCACTCGTGCCTGTCCGGCCGGGCCGGGGCGAACCCCACACCGCAGTTGCCGAACACCGTGGTGGTCACGCCGTGCCAGGCCGACGGTGTCAGCTCCGGGTCCCAGGTGGCCTGGCCGTCGTAGTGGGTGTGGACGTCGACGAACCCGGGGGTGACGAGGTGACCCGTCGCGTCGATGTGCTGCCGAGCCGGGCCGAGATCGGCGCCGACGGCGGTGATCACCCCGTCGGTGATGGCCACGTCGGCCCGATGGGCCGGGGTGCCGGTGCCGTCGACCACCAGGCCGTCGCGGATGACGAGATCGTGCATTGGTCTTCCTCCGGGCGGGTGCGAGCCGTCAGGCAACGACGCTAATCGGTCCGGCCGGAGGGAGCGATTTCGGCTAGACGAGCGCCACCGCACAGAGCCCGAGATCGACGTTCTGCCACTGCAGGAAGTAGGTCCGTCCGGCGGCCACGTCGATCGTGCCCGAGCCGGCCGCCTCGCACT
>JAHELU010000177.1 GCA_024644005.1 Acidimicrobiales bacterium
CCCAGATGTACGGCAACGAGTCCGGGGTCGGCGCAGCCATCGACGGTTCGGGGGTCGCCCGATCCGATGTGTTCGTCACCACGAAGATCGACAACCACAACCACGAGCCCGACGACCTGGTCCGGTCGGTCGAGGAGAGCCTCCAGCAGCTCCGGCTCGACCACGTCGACCTGCTCCTCGTCCACTGGCCCGTCCACTGGGACCGCATCGGTGCGACCATGGCGGCGCTGGCCCAGGTGCAGGCCGGTGGACTGGCCCGCCACATCGGTGTCTCGAACTTCACGATCGAGCAGTTGGAGGCGGTGGCCGACCTGGCGCCGCTCCAGGTGCTCCAGGCCGAGTGTCACGTCTACTTCCAGCAACGCGAGCTCCGGCGGTGGTGCCGGGAGAACGATTGGGTGTTCACCGCCTACTCGCCGCTGGCCAAGGGTGCGGTCATCGGCGACCGGGCACTGGCCGATGTCGCTCGATCCCACGACGTCGAGGAGACCGGCGTCGCGCTGGCGTGGCTGTTGGCCCAGGACGGTGTCTCGGCCATCCCTCGCAGCACCGACCTGGATCATCTCGAGGCCAACTGGCATGCCCTCACGATCGACCTGACCGCCGACGAGCTCGACTGGATCGGCCGGCTCGACCGCGGTGACCGGCTCATCGACCCCGACTTCGCTCCCTGGTAGGGTTCCGCCCACTCAGCCGATGGTGGGCCAACTCGCTTCGCTGTAGTCCACCACCAGGTCGATCAGCTCGTCGACGTCTTCGGCGGTCACGCCAGGGCTCATGAAGATCAGCCGGAACACATTCAGCCCGTCGACCGGCTGATAGCCGATCATCGCCGTGCCCTCGGCCTGCATCCGGGCCTTGACCGCCGGCGCCAGCCGGTGGAGCCGATCCCGATCGTGGGCCGGGAGGCCGTCGCCGGCCACGTCGGCTCCCCGCAGCTCGGGCGGGAGCCAGGTGAAGCAGACGTTGGTGAAGTCACCGGCCACGACGGTGGACAGCTCGGCTCGGTCCGCGATCACCGAGCGGGCGTGGTCGGCCATCGCCACGCCGTGATCGACCCGGGCCGCCATGCCATCGTCGCCCCGGAACTTCCAGGTCAGCCACAGCTTCAGCGCATCGATCCGCCGCCCACAGACGAACGTTCGGTCGCCGGCATCCATGTCGGCGTTGGCCTTGTCCGGCTGGAACAGGTAGTCGGCGCCGTCGGCGAAGCAGGCGTCGAGCCGATCGGGCTCGGCCACCAGCAGGGCGGTGCACTGCTGGGTCATGCCCATCATCTTGTGGAGATCCCACACCAGCGAGTCGGCTCGCTCGACCCCCGCCAACCGGTGGCGCTGCCGGGGGGAGAACAGCGCCGAGGCGCCGTAGCAGCCGTCCACGTGCAGCCACAGGTCGTGTCGACGGCAGATGTCGGCCACTGCTTCGAGGGGATCGAAGGCGGCGGTCACCGTCGTTCCCGCCGTGGCCACGACGACGAAGGGCGAGCGGCCCTCGGCGATCGCTCTCGACACCGCAGCCGCCAGCGCAACTGGACGCATGGCCCCGGCCCTGTCGGTGGCGACCTCGATCACCGCCTCCGTGCCGAGACCCATGACCGCGGCCGCCTTCCGGGCCGAGTAGTGGCCGGCCGACGACACCAGGATGACGGGCCGGTCATCGGTCTCCCCGGTACGGATCGACGCTGGCCAGCGCCGATGGCGGGCCAGCTGCAGCCCATGGATGGCGGCGATCGAACCGCCGGGGCAGAAGATCCCGGCCGGGTGGTCCGACCCCGGGCGGCCGAGCCCGGCCAGCTCGGCGAGTCGCTGCAGCAGCGCCCGCTCCATCAGCGTGAACACGGGCGCCATCTCGTAGGTGGCTCCGGTGGTGTTGAGGGCCGCCCCGAGCCAGTCGCCGACGACGGCCACCGGGTCGGCCCCGGCGAAGTTCTGGTTGACGAACCGGGGATGGTTGGTGCAGACCGAGCCAGTTATGACCGTGTCGATGGCCTCGACGAGCGCGTCCGGAGCGGCCGGTTCCTGGAAGCTCGGGATGGTCAGCGGCACCGTGTCGGCGAAGCGATCGGTGAGGGGGCCGGGGTCGGCGAAGTCGAGCAGTGGCCGATCTCGATCCGGTTGGGTCAGCAGGTCGATCGCCCGTTCGGCCAACCGATCGATCAGCAGCTCGAGATCGGTGTCGGAGGTTCTCGGTCCAGGTGCCACCGCTCAAGTGTGTCCGACCGGGATCCGGGTGTCGACGGGCTGCGCCGGCTGCCATCCGGCACGGTCAGCGATCCTGAAGTCGTTGCAGCAGCCTGATGAACACCTCTGGTCGATCGATGATCGTGCCGATGAGCCAGCCGACGGCGGCAAGTGCGATGACGAGCAGGACCGCACTGCTGTCGAACGTGACCCAGACGATGGCGACGAGGGCTCCCGCAAGGGCTCCCCAGAGTGCCTTGTTGGTGAGCATGGTTACGGTTGCCTTTCTCTCGGCCACTGGTCGAGCGGTGCTAGCGGACTCGGGGAGGGTTTCGGTCGTGGGTGATCAACAGGTCGAGGGTGAAATCGGCGAGACCCAGGTCGATCCAGAACCCGTGGTCTAGGCGGGACCGGGTCTCGGTCTCGATCGCTTCGATGCTGGCCCGGTCGTCGACCCGGAGCTCGATCTTCATTCGTCGCCGTCCGATGCTGGCATCGACGTCCACGACGCCTTCGATCGATGTGAGCTGGTGCCGGACCGCGCTGATGGCGGCGCGGCCCCGGATCGTGGTGGTCCCGTCGCTGCCGTCGTACACCTCGTGCATCGTGTTCAGCCCCTTCTTGGCCGGCGCGAGCTGCGCGGCCACGATCATCACACCGAGTACGGCCAGTCCAGCACCGGCCACGGCCGAGATCCACAGATCCCAGGTCGGGAACGCCAGGTCGTCGAGGGCAGCGGCCAGCTCACGACGCCAACGACCGCCGATCACCTCGGTCGATTCGAGTACGAGCAACGTTCCCAGGGCGGCGCAGGCCAGGGCGGCAGCCGCCTGGCTGACACGTCGCAGGCCGGTCACCGCACCCTCCGTCGACCACTGGTGCGCCGAGGCGTCGACGCTCGGACTCGCCCCACACGACAGGGCAGGCCTCGCTCCTGGCAGAGCTCCTCGAGCTCCTCGCGCAGCGCCCTCATCGGACCCGTCGACGACGGGTCGGGGGTGGTCAGAGCCAGGTTGACCCGGCCGTCACGACCAACCCTGGCCTTGACGTCCGTCCGACGATCGACGGCTTCCAGGCGGCGCTCGATCGCATCCTCGAGCGAGGCCCGATCCAGCTTCGTCCACCCCTCGCGGCGGCGGGTGACGATGACCCGACGATCGGTGCCGAAGGACCGGCCGATCGCCAACACCAGACCGGCGGCGCCGACGAGGAGCGCGAGTCCGGCGAGCAAGCCGGCGCCGACGACCGGTCGCCGCCTGATCCACCCGGTCACGTCCTCGAGCTGGTCACGGTCGATCAGCGGCGACGACTCGAACGCGAGCAGCAGGAGCTGGGCGGCCGCCGTCAGGACGATGGCCGCCACGATCAGCCCCACGGCCCGCAATGCCGGCCGTCGAATGCTCATGCGTTGTCGACGTCTCTCGAATCGGACGGGCGAGAGCCCGTGACTACTCGACCCTCGCGGCCGAAGTGTCCTCTTCGAACTGCAGGTCGTCGACCTCGATGTTCACTTCCTTGACGATCAGCCCGGTGCTCGCCTCGATCTGGGCGATCACGTTCTCTCGCACCGTCTGGGCGAGCGTCGGGATGGGGTAGCCGTGCTGGACGACGATGACGACATCCACGGCCGCTTCCTTCTTGCCGACCTCGACGTTGACGCCCTGGGTCATGGACTGCTCGCCAGGCGTGACGCGGCCGAGCAGGCGGCGGAACGACTTGCCCATCGATGCGACGCCCTCGACCTCGCGACAGGCGTGCCCGGCCAACTTGGCCACGACCTCGTTGGCGATCGCCGTGATGCCCCGTTCGGTCACCAGCGTCAGACCGGTCTCGGTGACGGTCCTGTCGGTGTTGGTCGGTGCCTTGTCTTCCGTCTTCGTGGCCATGCGAATGCTCCTTCGTCGTTGTTTGTCCACCCCCCTAACGCATGAGGGGCCACCAGGTCGCGAAGGATTCTCCTGGTAGTTCGAGAAGCGCTATTCCTCGGCCGCCGCTGGACCGCCGGTAGGTCCGCTCTGCCGCCACGGCTCCCCCAGCACCGCTCGACCCGTGTGGAAGCCCAGGCCCAACAGATCGACCATCGTCGAGAGCGTCTCGAGCGCCTCGATCCTTCGTTGCACGCCGGTCTCGACCCGCCGCTCGAACTCTTGGGCCGGGCTCACGAGCGCCTCGAGCGCATCGGATTCGGCCTCGCTCAGCTCGGTCAGGGAATCGACTCGAGCGGCCAGGTCCGGATCGCCGTCCAGGAGTCGCTCGATGCGGCGGGGTCGCCCCGTTTCGAGCCACCGGTGAAGGGCACGATCGGATGGTCGGAACATCATAGATCCCAGTCCTCGAGTGTCTTCTTGAGTTGGTGTCGGGCCCGGTACAGCTTCGCCTTCACCGCCGAAGGCGTGAGGTCCAGCAACTCGGCGATCTCGTCATAGCCGAGCTCCTCGGTCTCCCGGAGCACGATCATCGTCCTGGCCGTCTCGTCCAGCCCGGCCAGGGCCACCCGCATCGCTTCGACGAGGGCGCGGCCCTCGACGACCCGTTCGAGGTCGGGCTCCGTCGACCGACGCGCCGCCAGATCGTCATCGGCCTGGGCGCGGGCCTCCTGTCGCATCACCGATATCGCCCGGTTGCGGGCCACGGTCCGCAGCCACCGCACGGGAACATCGCCCTCCCAGCTGGGCATCGAGGTCCAGGCTCGGAAGATCGTGTCCTGCACGACCTCTTCAGCCAGGGCCTCGTGGCGGGTGACCGCGAACGCAACCCGGAAGACGGTGAGCCCGTGGTTCTCGATGAGCCAGGCCAGTTGCTGGTCGGTCGCGGCCCGGCGGGGCTCGCCCCCGGTGGCGTGACCGGCCTTGTGACCGACTACGTCACCGGCCAGGGAAGCCAGGAACGTCGCCGACAGCACGAGGAGCGATGCGATGCGACGGCCGAGCCTCACTGCGTTCCTCCTTGGCAACTTCCGACGATCACACCCGTCCTAACGCTCGAAACCGGCCGCGGTCGCGCCACTCGACTCGGCAGCAGCCAGAACGACGTCCTCTCGGCGACCATAATGGCGCATGACCATTGACCAGCGTTGGTTCCTTGCCGCTTCAGTGGTGGTCGCCGGGTTCGTCGTCGGAGCGATCCTGGCTGCGACGGCGAGACGAGTTCTCGGCGCCTCCAGTCGACGGGCTGCGCTCCAGGGTATCGCCACGCCGACGGGCACATTCCTGTTCTGGCTGAGCGTCGTGGCCGGGGTGATCACCGCCATTGCGTTCACGTCCCCCGACACGCTCCGGCCCATACCATCCGACATCCTCTCGTGGCTGCCCCGTGTCCTGGTCGCTGGTTTGATCCTGCTCGCCGGTCTCGCTGGCGGTGGAGCGCTGAGCGCAGCCATCGCGGCCGCCGCCCAGCGAGCGATCGGGCATCGGCCTGCTGGACTGGAACACGGCCTTCGCTGGGCCATCACGGCCGCCGCCGTGGTGCTCGCCCTCGGGAACCTGGGCGTCCAGACGACCCTGCTGCAGATACTCGTGGCCGGCGTGGTGGGCAGCGTGGGCTTGGCCCTGGCGCTCCTGGCCGGGCTCGGGGGACACACCGTTGCGGCCAGTGTGGCCGCGGGGCGAACGCTTCGACCCGAGCTCGACGTCGGGGCCCACCTGACCGTCGGTGACGTGAGCGGCGAGATCGTCGCGGTGCGGCCGGCTGTCGTGATCGTGGCCGACGGCGAGGACGGACGATTCGTCGTCCCACTGGTGCGACTCATGGAGGAGCCGTTCCGCATCGATGACGCCGATCCGCGACGGGATGACGGCTGAGGGCTACTTCGACTGGACCTCGGTCAGGCGATCGTGGAGCTCGGCGCGGAGCTCATCGGCGTCGTAGGTCCGCCAGTGCCGACGTCGGGCCAGCACCACGCCACTGGCCGCCACGCCGGCGATGCCGGCCACGCCGAGCAGCTTCCACAGTTTCACCCTCGCTACAGTACCTGAGCGTGGAGACCTCCGCGATCACGCTTCGCACGGCGATGGACCTGGCGGCGACCGGTGACATCTGGCTGTTCCGGGGCAGCAAGGCCAACGATCGGTTCGTCAGGGCCGCCACGAACAGCCCGGTCAACCACGTCGCCATGGCGGTGGCCATCGGCGACCTGCCCCCGCTGCTGTGGCACACCGAGTCGAGCCCGTCCACGGTCGACGTCTGGACCGGTGAGCGCAAGGCCGGGGTGCAGCTCCAACTCCTCGAGGACGCGGTCGGCGTGTGGAGCACCCGCTGGGGCCACCTGCCGTTCGTTCGCCAGCTCTCACCTCAGGTGGGGCAGGAGGTCGAGGACGAGCTGCTGCGGGTGATCAACGAGTACAGCGGCCGTCGATTCCCGACCGCCCGCGGTTTGGCCAAGCGATGGCTCAAGGGCAAGGTCCGGCGCTCGGCGTTCCCCGACGAGGTCTTCTGCGCCGAGCTGATCGCCGCCACCTACCAGCGGCTCGGCCTGCTCGAGGGCGCGAAACCGCCGAACTGGTACGACCCCGGTCGCTTCTGGAGCGGTGACAAGCTCACCCTCGGAGCGGGCTTCTCCCTCTCGCCGGAGATCGCCATCGAGGTCGAGCCCGGGACGTGACGTCGCCCGCCGAGCCTCGGGGCCGTCACGGTTCCGTCGTCAGTGCCGTCTCGTCCTCAGGCGCTCGAGGCGATCGTTGTGGCAGCTCGGCCCGGTGTTGACCGGGTTGCAGCGGGCTGGCTCGCCGCCAGGGATGGTTGCCACGTAGTCCGTGAAGGCCCGACCGGGGAGCGGGTAGTCGGTGCTCACCCACTGGGCGCCGCTGTCGAGGGCGGCTGACAGGCGGGACGTGTCCCCGGTGCGGGCTTCAACGGTGTCGATGTCGGCCCTGGTGCGAACGATGTAGCCGTCGGCCACCAGCTGCTGGATCCGCTCGACGTCTGCCGTTGCGTCGTCGATGCTCAGGAATGCGGCATCCGGTTGGCCCGGCGTCGAGTTGGTGAACATGACCCGTCCGTCGAGGGATGGATGGCCGGCCAGGTAGTCGGTGCGAGCCTGGCCGCCGTTGATCATGGCGAACAGCACCTTGCCCTGCGATCGCCGCAGCGTCGGCCAGCTGCCGGCGAGCACTGCGTCCTCCAACGTCGCGAACCGTCCCCGCACCTCTTCGGGATCGATCGTGAGGCGATCAGGGAACACCGAACGGATCTCCCGATCGAGGGCGTCCAACTCCGCCGGCCCGATGGGGAGCGGCTCGACGAACCCGATCGCGAGCGGGTCGGGGATGGGCTCGGTCTTCAACTCCATCAAAACGACGATCGGCAGGTGGCCACGGTTGAGCCTGGACCAGCGCCGCACCTCCTCCAGGCAGTCGACCAGGGTGAGGCAGCTGCTGTTGAAATCGATGTCGTTGATGTGCAGGACCTTGAACCCGGGTTCGAGCAACTCGGGTGGCGTCTCGTTCGGCAGGCCGAGGAAGTCGAGCGCCGGGCGCCCTGCGAAGAGCCCGCCCGCCGGGTCGTGGTAGACGTCGATCTCGATCTGACGGATCTCCTCGTCGCTGAACTGGTCGGCCAGCGGACTGTGGCTGTACTCGATGCTCAGGGCCAACTCGGCCGAGAACGTCGCCAGCACGTCGAGCAGTGGCGGGGGGACCGGCTGCTTGTAGCTGTTGTGGGTCCCCAGCACCTGGATCTGGTTCAGTCGCAGGCACCGCTGGTGCCGCGAGTAGTTGGCCGCCGGCGGACGGTGCTTGGCGGCTCCATCGTCGCTCGAGAAGCCGGCACAACCTCCGGCTGGGGTGGACCCGACACGGGCCTCGGCCTCGGCCGGCGGGGAGACGAGCGCAACGGCAATCGTCACGATGAACAGGATCAGGCTGATACGCCTCATGGTCTTCCACCTCATGTCGAAGTTCAGGGCTGGTGGTCAGGTGTCGGTACTGCGTCTCAGGTGTCGCTGCGGGGGGCATCGGTGGGCTCGGCGGAGACGAGCCGGGTCACCGATCTGGTCGAGTCGCCGAAGGTGGGTAGCCACGATGAGTGCCGACCGAACCCGCCGAGCACGATCACGATGAGCGACGCCGGGTCGGACATGACCGGTATCGCGTCCTGGTCGGGGAACCGGTCCTGGCCCATGTCGGCCATGCCGCCCCGGCTCCAGACCTCCCGGGGAATCCGGGCGTTGTCGAAGAGATGGCGACGGATGTCATCCTTCGAGAGCCCGCCCGCCGCCAGGATGGCGGCGTGCTCGGGCCCGAGGGCCAGCACCGGCTCGCCGTGGAGGTAGGAGTTGTTGGCTCCCATGTTGGCCATCGACGCCGTCACCGTGGCCAGGATCCCGGGAGCCTCGGCCGAGACGTGGTCGTTGATGTTGTGGGGGCTCTCGCAGCCGACGACGGTGACCGTCGACTGTGACGGATCGAAGCCCCGCTCGACGTGCAACGGATCCCACGGGCTCTCGGCTTCGTTCTCGGCGACGCAGAAGGAGTACTTCGATGGCTGGCCCTGGGTGGCCCGGTCGAGCACCCCGGGCACCCCGCCCCCGACGTTGTGGAGGATCAGGCGAACGGCCCGTCCGATCGTGGCGTTGGCCCGCACCCCGGGGCCGAAGGCGCCGTAACGGCTGTTGAGCCCGATCGCCGCCGCCACCGGCCCGTTCACGATGACCAGGGGGCTGCACGGGTGGGTGGTGGCCTGGACCGCGTAGAGGTTGAAGGCCGGTTCCAGCATCGCCTCCACGGCGGCGACGATGACCGGGAAGTAGGCCGGTCGAGCACCGGCCATCACCGCGTTCACCGCCAGCGCTTCGATCGTGGCGTCGCCCTGGCGGGGCGGCATCGGGCCGAGCGACTCGGCGGCCGACCGGCCGGACGCCTGCACCATCGCATCGACCCGCTCCGCCGTCGGGGCCACCACCGGCAGCCCGTCGCTCCACCCCCTGGC
>JAHELU010000020.1 GCA_024644005.1 Acidimicrobiales bacterium
CTGGAAGCCGTTGGTGCCGGCCGAGGGCCGGACCGGCGACGGATTCAAGGCTGCGGTCCCCGTGTCCGACGACGCCTCCGCCGTCGACCGGCTCGTGGCGTACACCGGCCGCCAACCCTAGTTGGGTGGTCGGCAATGGGTGTCTGAGGATGCCTTGCTGGATGTCGATTGGGTGGCGATCCTCGGGTCAGTGGTGCGGGGTCGGGTTGGGCGCGGGTGTTTCACCCGATGATGCCGAGGCGGCCGGCCCGGTCGAGGTTGAGGGCGGCGATTCGGAGGTCGAGCCACAGGTTGACCTTGTTAAGGCCGCGCCAGGGGACACCCTTGGTCCGGGACTTCACCTGCGCGACTTTGCGTTCGGCTTGGGCTCGTTGTCGGTAGCGGTCGAGGAACTCGGGGTTCCAGCGCTGCGCTCTGGCCGGGGCCAGGACCTCCTCGTGCGGGTTGATCTCCACGACTCGGCCAGCGGCTCGTGTTGTGCATCGGGGCTTGAGTTCACACGCTGAGCAGTCCGAGCCTTCGAATCGGACTTGGCGCCGTTTCCCGTCACGGGGCGGCGGGATGGGTGCGGTGATGCCGGCAGGACAGGTGATCGTCAGCGCGTCGAGGTCGATAGCGAAGTCCGACTTGGAGAACATGCCCTCACGGGCCGAGATCGGCGGGGCAGGCGCGACCAGCTCGATGCCTTTGTCAGCCATAGCCTGACGGGTTGGCCCGGACCCGTAGTGGGTGTCGGCGATCACCTCGGCAACCGGAACCGGGTCAGCGTCGATGAGGGCATCAAGGACCGTGGCGTCATGGGTGGTCGCGAGCGTCGCTGTCGCCGAACAGATCAGATCCGAATCGACATCAGCAGACACGTGCAGTTTGTAACCGTCGTAGCGGTCCGAGCGGGACCGGTGCCCGTGACGGGCGTCAGGATCGACCGTCGAGATGACCCGGTCCTGGGCCACTCCCTGACGTATCCGTGCAGTTCCGACACCGTCATCATCGGTGACCATCTCGACGTCCTGGCCCGCTACGACCCTCAACAACTCAACCGCTGCAGCCAGGTCGTGCTCCGGCCGATGATCAGCGACATCGACGCCCGGGTCCTCGACACCGGCACAGAACTCGATCACAGTCTGGGCGTCGTCGAACAACTCAGCGACCAGCGCGGCTCTTGCCTCGGGGTCTGACCACATGATCTGCGGCTTGCCCTCACGGCCGTAATCACTGCGAGACAACAACCCGCTCAACTCGGCTCCAGCACCGGAATCGATCGCCGCCAACGCCTTGAGGCACTTGCGGATCGCAGATCGGATGAGCGTGATCGTGTCCTGGGTGAGCACCGAGTCCGCCACACCAGTCGAATCAACCGTGCGGCGATGGCCGATCACCCCGGCCCGCTTCGCCGTGCTTTTCACCCGATCATTCAAGAAGCCGTCCATCCCGGCCCGGACCAGCCGCGCTCGGAACTCGACCAGCACCACATGAGGAATCCCCCGATGCTCCAACGGCAACCCCAACGCTGCCTTCCACGACAGATCGAACCGGGACCGACGCTCAGCCTCACGGTCGGACACGCCATAGAACAACTGTGCCAACAACAGCGCAGCAACCACCGAAGGTGGATGCGACGGGCGGCCCCGACCCGACGCATACAACGCGTCGAAATCCTCGTCGGTGAACAACTCGCCCCGGGCCTCGCCCAACGTCACCAAGAACCCTTCGGTGTCGAGGAGGTCCCCGACCATCACCTCGACATCGAAGATCGAACCCTGATCATCAGCCGAACCACGCACCCCACCATCATCCGCGATCCCGCCCCCGAACGCGAGCACCCACCCCACACTTTCCGACCACCCAACTAGGTTCTGGCGATGCACGCCACTCGAACCAGAGCTCTGATCGAGGCCTCCTACGCCGCCCTGACCTCCGATGCCGGGCCATCGGCCGGTAGGGCCGACGAGCGACGAGACCTTCCGGAGATCCTGCGATGACGGACGCCCCCCAGCGCGCGAACACCCTGCCACCCGCCCTGGCCGAGGCCGGTGCGACCTGCGGTCGATTGCTCCTCGAGCGGAGCGAGACGGTGGCGGTCGGCGAGGGGAGCTGCGGCGGCTTGATCTCGGCTGCTCTGCTGGCCGTTCCGGGCGCCTCCGCCTACTTCCTCGGCGGTGCGGTGATCTACACCCGCAACGCGCTCGACGGCCTGTTGACCGGCCGGGTCGATCGTCCGGAGAAGCTCCGGGGGGCCAGCGAGCCATGGGCCATCCACCTGGCGCGCGCCGCCCGCGTCCACATGGACGCCACGTGGGGCATCGGCGAAGGCGGAGCAGCCGGACCCTCGGGCAATCCCTACGGCGATCCGGCTGGCCACGTCTGGGTGGCGGTGGCGGGACCGGTGGAGGACGCACGCAACCTCCGGACCGGGCAGAGCGACCGTCAGACCAACATGGTCGCGTTCGCCGTCTCGGCGCTCGACCTGCTGGCCCGCCACCTGGACGGGACCGGCTGAGCGGGCCGGACCCCACCAGCGTTTGACACGCCGGCCGGCGACACCGAGGATGCAGCACACCCCCAGATGCTGGCCCAACAGGCCCTGACCGTGAACGGGGCCATCGGTGGCCGGCTGGTGCTCGGCATCGGCCCGTCACACAAGCCGGTGGTCGAGGGGATGTGGGGGATCTCGTTCGACAAGCCGGTCCGCCACGTCCGGGAGTACCTCGAGATCCTGGGGCCGCTGCTGCGGGACAAGTCGGTTCGCTTCGCCGGTGAGGCGCTGACCACCAGGACCGACCTGGAGATCGACGGTCCAGCCCCCAAGATCATGGTGGCGGCGCTCGGCCCCCAGTTGCTCAGGGTCACCGGGCGGCTGGCCGACGGCACGATCCTGTGGATGACCGGGCCGACGACCATCGCCGAGCACACCGTGCCGACGATCAGCGAGGCCGCAGCGGAGGCCGGACGACCGGACCCGGAGATCGTCGCCGGCTTCCCGGTCTGCGTCACCGACGGCAGCGGGTCCGCCACCGGTGCGGCCCGACAGCGAGCGGCCGAGGAGTTCCTGATCTACGGCACCCTCCCCTCCTACCGGGCCATGCTCGACCGCGAGGGCTACGGCGGGCCCGAGGACCTCGCCATCATCGGTGGTGCCGCCGAGGTCGGCGAGCGCATCGCCGCCATGGCGGAGCGGGGCGTCACCACGTTCGCCGCGTCGGAGTTCGGCAGCCGTGACCAGCGGACCACCACCCGGGAGCTGCTGGTCTCGATGCTCTGAGCACCGCCCAGAGCTCCGGCATCGGCCGGCCGATCATGTCTCAGGGTCCGGGCGGATCGCCCCGGACGGGTCCGGATCGGGTTCGGATCAGGCGGCTCGCACCGCCTTCGCGATCTCGCCCCACCGGCCGACGGCGCTCGGGTCCCTTCCGATGTGCTCGGCCGCCAGGTACATCACCACCCGGGCCGCCGTTCCCCGATACCGGTCGACCAGGGCATCGGCCATGTCGTCCCAGGCCGCCACGACCGCGAAGTGATCGAGCATGTCGTCGGTGATGAGGTCGGCCATTCCCTGCACATCGCCGGCCTTCAGCAGCGTGTTCAGCTCGCCGGACACGCCAGGGAAACCGAGGTCCTCGAACTGGAAGCCGTAGTTCCTGGTGGAGCCGTAGAACGCGATCTGGGTCTTCGCCCGCTCGAGGAACGGGGCGCGCTCCTCCGGGCTGTCTCCGGGGATCGCGAACACGGGCACGATCAGGTCGATCTCCTCCGGCGAGCGATCGGCCTTCGCCGCCCCCTCGGCGACCTTTGGGCGCAGCCGGTTCTCGATGTAGTGCATCGAGTGGAGCGGATGGACGTGGATGCCGTCGGCGACCTCGCCCGCCGCCTGGACCATGTAGGGTCCGACGGCCGACATGTCGACCTTCACATCGCCGTAGTCGTGCTTGGGCGGAGCCCACTGGCCCGGCAGCAGGGTCAGTCGGTAGTAGGGCCCCTCGTGGTGGAGCTTCTCCTCGCCCCGGAAGGCCCGGAGACAGGCCTTCACCGCCGCCACGTAGTCCTTCATCCTCGGTCCCGGCTTGTCGAACTCCGCGCCATAGCGCCGCTCGACGTGCGCCTTGACCTGGCTGCCGAGGCCGAGCCGGAACCGTCCCTCGGTGTTCTGGGCCAGCTCCCAGGCCACCGCCGCCGACACCATCGGGCTGCGGGGAAACGCAACGGCGATGCCGGTGGTGAACGTCAAGCTGGGGGCCGCCATGGCCGCTGCGGCGATCTGCATGAACGGTGTCTGGCTGGTCTCGGTGTAGAGCATGCCGGAGAAGCCGTTGGCCTCGAGCTGGCGGGCCAGTTCTGCGGTCTCGGCCCACGTCGAGGCCCCGGTCATCACGTCGAATTCCATCGTTCCCCCTCGGGACGGCCAGTTGGTGTCATCGCCGGCCGGTCGGGGTCGGCGGGCGGTAGGGCGACCAGTCTTTCCCACCACCGCTCGGGGGGTCAATCCTGGATCGAGCCGTCGACATGCCGTCTGGTGAACTTCACTCTGCCCATAGTCAGCTACAACGGCGGATCGGGCTGATAGTGTGTCGAGGCAATGGCAACCAGGTCCCTCGACGAGTACGATCTCTGGCTCTTGGAAGCGGCGGCAAAAGGCCAGTTCAGCATCGAAGAGCTGTCGGCAATGGGCAAGGTCCCGAAGTCGACCGCCTACCGCCGGGTTCCGGTCCTGGCCGAGCGAGGCCTGCTCCGGTTCCGGAAACGAGACAGCGGCGTCGGCCGCCCAGCGCTGGTCTACACGATCACCGACAGCGGTGTCGAGGAGCTGCGGGCGTTCACCGAGGGGCTGCGGCGCACGGCCGATCGCCTGACGAACCTCATCGCCAACCGGAACCGGCATGCGGGTGGGATCTGACGCAACGGCGGTTCAGGCGCCGGATCGGACGGCGAAGACCAGCATGATGCCCCGCCACAGCAGCCGGGCCTCGAAGATCGCCATCCACACGAGCAGCGCGCCGATCATCCCGAGACACACGGCGTAGACAGGGTAGGCGTCGAAGCTCTCGACCATCCCGCTCAGTTCGGCGACGCCGACCAGCGGGCCGCCGATCACCAGGAACAGCCGACCGCCGAGTCCGGTCAGCGGATTGCGGCTCCTGTCGGCGAGGGTGGACAGGACGATGGCCACGCCGAGGCTGACCAGGCCGACCGTGAGCAGCGGCCGATACCCATGGTGGCTGGACAGGGCCGACATGTGGAGGCCGACCACGGCCACGAACAACGCGGCCGAGCTCGCCAGCGGCCGCCTGCGATCGTCCACCAGCGATCCCCCGCGGACCAGATCGATCGCCGACCAAAGGAGGCTGGCCGCCATGGCGAAGTGGGCGATGGCGAACGGAACGGTGTCGACGCTTCGGAGCAGCACCGACCCCATCACCGACGTCGGAACCGCCAGCAGGCCGAAGCCCGCAGCGAGGCGCCGATGACGGCCGGCGCGATCGGCCAACCGGTTCACCGGCGACCGGCCCCAGACCATCGACAGCGAGGAGCCGACACGCCCTGCAGTGTCGCCCAGCCGCTTGATCCGATGGCCTTGGAGGGATCCCGTCTGGCGCGTCGACGACACCGCCGGCACGTCCGACGAAATCACGCTCAATGCTCCGGCGGCGCGCCGCTCGGCGCGCCTCGGGTCTCGTTTCACTGATGTCACCTCGGTGTCTACCGACTCGCCCTGTCGCCGCGGCCGGCCACGTAGAACCGCCAACGAGGGTAAGGAATGGTCCCGCAGCCGTCAAGTCCGACGGTGGAGCAGTACTGCGGCAACCAGCAGGCCGGCGTTGGCCTGACCGGACACTAGGGTGATGCGGTGTCCGGCCGACCGCCGATGTCCTTCCTCAGCTGGAACCTGGCGATGTTCGAGCGCTCCGCCGAAGCGCCGCCCGACTGGACCCAGGAGCACACCGAGGCCGAGGTCCGGGAGATCGTGCTGGAGCGATCGCCCGACCTCGTGGTCCTGCAGGAGCTGCCCGGGCTCGTTCCTTACGTAGAGACCCACGACATGATCAGGGCCAACCCTCGGTCCCACAGCGGGAACCTGGCCACATTGGTGGGCAACGACCTGATGGAGGAGCGGTTGACGCACAGCGTGGTCAGGGGCTGTGCCCTGCTCGTGACGTTCGTGGATCGTGGTCTCACCGTCGCCAACGTCCACCTCGCCCCAGGTCCCGGCAACGCAGCGCATCGCCTGACCCAGCTACGGGCGGTGATCGGCGCCGCACCGACTCGAGACCTCGTCGTCGTCGGCGACACGAACACCAGGACCGACGAGGAGGCCGGCATCGAAGCCATCGGACTGTGGGGGCGGCGCCCGCCGGAGCCGACCTGGGACGGGAAGCGGAACCGGTTCAGGACCGAGGGCGCCGAGTTCCTCGCCTACTTCACCCGGTATTTCGCATCCGAGGGCGTCACCGTCACCGATCTCTGGGTGCGGACGGAGCCGGTCGACGTCGGCGGCACCGGCTTCCACCTGTCGGATCACTTCGCGCTGGAGGGCTCGATCGTCACCGATTCGTCGTCGATCCCGGCCCGGAGTCCCCACGGGACCGCCCGATGACTATCGCAGCCTCCGGGAACATGACAGACTGATGACCATGACTGGCGGCGGGCTGGGCATTGCCCATTTGGCGGACATCGAGCCGATCGGTCGAGGACAGGTCGGTGTCGTCTACGCCGCCACGGACCTGAAACTGGATCGCCGGGTGGCGGTCCGCGTGCTCGATCCCCTCACCGAGGACTCGGAGCGAACCCGGTTCAACCACGAGTCCAGGGTCCTCGGCCGGCTGTCGGCCCACCCGAACGTGGTGACGATCTACGACGCCGGGTTCGCCGCGGACGACAAGCCGTTCCTCATCATGGAGTTGGTCGACGGCGACAGCCTGGCCGATCACCTGCGACGGCGAGGACCGCTCCCCTGGACCGAGGCGGTCGATCTGACGCTGCAGATCTGCGCCGGACTCGAGCAGGCCCACCGGTCGGGCGCGCTGCACCGCGATCTGCGCCCGGAGAACATCGTGATGACCGGCGCTCCCAAGCTGGCCGATTTCGGCATCGCGGCCGCAACGGGACACGGCGAGCGCGACGTGAGCTCGGCCAGCTCGCCGGCCGACGAGGGCCCGAGCGATGCCGGCGGACTGCTCCACAGGGCGCCGGAGGCGTTCGACGACGTGTGGGACGAGCGGACCGATCTGTACTCGCTGACGTCGATCCTCTTCGAGATGATCGACGGTCACGCACCGTTCTGGCGGCCCGGTGCCGATACCGCCGACGCCCTGCAGCTACGACTGCGTCACGAGTCCGCCCCCGAGCTGGACCCGGAGATGGTCCCGGCCGCGCTCGGCGTCTTCGTCTCGGCCGGGTTGTCGACCGACCCGCTCGACCGGCCCCAGAGCGCGGCCGAGTTCGCGCACGAGCTCCGGCTGATACGGGATGGCCGCACGACCGGGAGCACTCCGTCCGTGCTCCACGGCATCACGTCGCCGCTACCGGTGGCCCAGCCGCCGACCCGCCCGGCGGACCATCCGATGCTGCTGTCCCCGGAGCCGGTGGCAGCAGCCTCGCTCGACCCGGTGTCCTCATCGGAGCACGGCCCGGGACCGGGCACAGCGCCGGTGGCGGCATCGATGTCGGCGTCGACCACGTTCGGATCCGTCTCGGATGCATGGGCGCCTCCGCAAGGCTCGCCCTCGGCACCGGCCCCGCCGACGATGCCCGCTTCCTCGGTCCCGGCGTCTCTGGGCGCGTCCACGTTGGTAGCGCCCGGCGACGGCCGGACGTCGATCTACGAGTCGACCGCTCCCCCGGCTCCGCAGCCGGGGCCGGGGAGCGAACCCGGTCTCCCCAGGGGGTCGGCCGAGGTCGGGGCGCCGGACGATGGCCCTCACCACAGGCGTGCGGCCACCGGGACGGTGGCCCTCACCGATCGATCGGTCGAGATCAGGAGCTCGCCGGTCTTCCTGGCCGCGGTGGCGCTCATGGCCGTCGGTGTCATCGGTCTGGCTGCGGTTCTTGCCATGACCACGCTCGGTTCCGATGAACGGGGTGTCGCGGCCCCCAGGCTGCCCGATCCCGCAGCGCCGTCCACCGTCGTTGCGGGCAGCGCCGATCAGCCCACGCCGACGTCGGGGGCGGCGGATGCGATGGTCGAGGAGATGACCACCACCGAGCCTGCGGCCGAGGAGATGAGCACCACCGAGACCACCATCCCCAGACTCGCCGTGCCCCAGCTGGTCGGGATGAACGTCGAGGCGGCCAGCAGGATCCTGACCGATGCCGGGTTCCAGGTCCTGGTGGTGGGCCGCAAGTCGGCGGGAGTGGCGCCGGGGACCGTCACCCAGCAGGAGCCGGATGCGGGCGACAGGGTGGCCCTCCCGCTGACCGTGACGCTGTACATCCCCCGGGTCTCCACCCTGCCGCCGATGATGGGTCGGTCCGCCGACTCGGTCTGCCTCGAGCTGCAGGCCCTCGGTCTCCGCTGCGACCGGGTGCTGCGGAACGACGATCGGATCCCGGCCGGATCGGTGATCGCCACCGATCCCGTCGAGGGCTCGCTGTTCAGCGAGGGCTCGTCGGTGAAGCTCCAGGTCTCCCGGGGTCCGGTCATGACCGTTGCCGTGCCCGATGTGTCCGGCCAGACCGTCGAGGAGGCCCAGGCCGCGCTCATGACCACGGGTTTCACCGTGATCGCCACGGCGAGGCAGCCGACGGAAGCGGTCGAGCGCGGGCGCGTCATCGGAACCGATCCGGCGGCTGCGACCGCTCTGGCGACCGATCAGCCGCTGACGATCCTGGTGTCGTCCGGCCCGCCGGTCAAGGTGGCGTTGCCGGACCTCGGCGGGCTGAGCGGTGAGGCTGCACAGCAACGACTGACCGAGCTCGGCCTGACTGCCACCACCGCCGTCATGGACCTTCCGGTGGGCGATCCCGGTATCGGCGTGGTCGTGGCAACCGATCCTGCTGCGGGCAGCGAGGTGCTGGTCGGGTCGGCCGTCACCATGACGGTCGGCCGCCAGGCGTCGACCACGACGGTGCCGCCCGAGTCGAGCGGCGGGACCGACGCGACGCCGAATCCGGACCCGGGCGCCGACTAGGACCGACGATCGAAGCCGCAGCCGTCCACTAACCCGGATCCTTCGTCGGGAAGCGTTTGCCCTGCTGAGCGGCCTGACCTCTCGGCGACCCAGCAACCGTGAAGGCCCAGGTCGTGGGCTCGCTATGCAAGATCGAGGCTACGACTTGCTCGTCGGCTCGGCCTCCGGCTCGTCCTCGGCCAGCAGCCGGTAGACCGCCTTTCTGGCATCGGTGAGGATGCGGTTCGCAGCATCGGCCTGGGCTGTCGAGCCGGTGGCGGCGACCTGACGAATGGCGGCCCCGAGTTGGAACAGGGATCGGCGGAGGTTGGCGAAGGCCACACCGCCCTCGGATTCGAAGCGCTCCCACGGCGGTGGATCCTCGTTGGCCGCCACGGCTGCGGCACCGTCCTCGGTGAGGCTGAAGATGTTCTTGCCATCGACCGAGCGGCTGGCGATCAGCCCCTCGTCGGCCAGTTGCTGGAGGGTCGGGTAGATCGATCCGGGGCTCGGCTGCCAACCGCCACCAGACCGCTCCTCGAGCTCCTGCATGATCTGGTAGCCGTGCATCGGCTGGTCGTCGAGCACGGCCAGCACGGCGATGCGGACATCGCCCCTGCTGACCCGGGGCCGCCGACGGCCGCCCCGGCCGCCCCCGCCGCCTCGTCGTCGTCCGCCGGGGCCTCGGCGGAGTCGGCCGTCGGTGACGGACCGGTGTGGCCCGTCGTCGGGTCCGAGCTGGCCGAAATGGCCGGAACGGGCCCGGTGCACGTGATCGTGAAGGTGGTTCATGTCAGATCTTCTCCTGATTCTCAGTTGGTCGATCCGGTTCGATCACTCGCTGTCGGAGCGACCGTTGTTGGTTCAATATGAGTATCACGATATATCGTGATACTGCTTGTGCCAACACAGGGGTTGCAAATCGCGACAAACCGCTCCAAACTTCGACAGGCAGGTGGAGTCGGCCCCTCGTCCGGAGGTCGACATGTCGATCGATCCAGCTCCCCACCCGCACCAGCCGCCGCTCGACCGCAGCGATGCCGGTCGCCCGGCCTCGGTCGTCGTCGGCTCCGTCGCGGCGCTGTTGGCCCTCGTCGCCGCGCTGCTGGCTCCCGGCCCGGCCGCGGCCCAGCCAGTCGATCCCGGTACCGATGCATCCGGCGCCCTCTCGGCTGCGGGCGACGGCACCGACCCAGGTGACCCCGCCGAGGTCGATGAGCAGGCCGATCCTGATGACCCAACCGAGGCCGATGAGCCGGCCGATCCTGATGACCCAACCGAGGCCGATGAGCCGGCCGATCCTGATGACCCAGACGAGGCCGAGACCGCCCCGTCGGCCGACACGTTGGACTGGCCGGTCATCATCTTCCCCGTGGTCGGGCCGGTCAACTACAGCGACACCTGGGGGGCCTGCCGGGGCCCGGGCTGCTCCCGGGGTCACAAGGGAGTCGACATCTTCGCCGTGAAGCTGTCGCCGCTCGTTGCGGCCACCGATGGCGTCATCACGTTCGTTCGGCGCAGCGCCATGACGATATCGGGCAACACCGTCATCATCGAGTCCGACGACGGCTGGCGCTATCTCTATCTCCACGTCAACAACGACGCCCCCGGCAGCGACGACGGCTCGAACCCACAGGGCTGGATCGTCCCCAACCGGCTCCGGGTCGGCGACCGGGTCAGCGCCGGCGACGTCATCGGCTACGTCGGCGACTCCGGCAACGCCGAGCGGACCCCCTCCCACGTCCACTTCGAGGTCCACCAGCCCGGCGTCGGAGCCATCGACCCGACACCGATCGTGACCGAGGCCCAGCAGGCCGGCCGGGTCGTCTCGGTCGCCAGCCTGGCCTCGACAGCCGACGGGCGGGCCGAGTCCGCCCCCCTGGTCTCGGCCTGGTACCGGGCCCTGCTCAAGCGGGAGCCGACCGAGATGGAGCTCTTCGCCTGGACCGACCGATTCGACATCGGGTTCGCCACCACCGACGACCTGATCGCCGATCTCACGATGGCCAAGCCGCGACGGGACCCGGCCGGCGCCGTGGTGCGGTCGTTCCGGGTCTCGCTCGGCCGTGTGCCGTCGCTCAAGGAGCTGCGGGCCTGGGAGCAGGAGTTCCGGGACGGAGCCGGTCTCGAGACGATCACGGCGGCGCTGATCGGGAGCAAGCAGTTCAGCGAGCGACACGGATCCCTGTCCGACGCCGACTTCGTCAGGGTCATCTACCGCAACGCGATCGGGCGAGACCCGTCACCGGAGCGACTGGACGACTGGGTCACCCTGTTCGCAGAAGGCTCGCCCCGGGCCACTCTGACCGAGTTCTGGGCGGACTCCTACTCGGTCAAGAACTCGACCTGGCACGGGCTCGAGGTGATCCAGTCGTTCCGGGCCTCGCTCGACCGACTCCCCTCCGACGAGGAGTACCGGCGCTGGGTGGCCCACCTCGATGCCGGTGGGCTGATCCCCGACGTGGTCGAGAGCATTCGGGCCGAGCGCTGACCCGCACCCGGAACAGAGCAGTGGGCGGTCGGTGACCCCTGGCTGCACAGCGTCCTGCCGCTCGTCCGCGCGGCAGGACGCACACAGCCGCCGGGCCGGCGGCCAGAGGAAACAGCCGCCGGGCCGGCGGCCAGAGGAAACAGCCGCCGGGCCGGCGGCGGGAGGAACGCCTCACCGACCGTCAATGGGGCAGGCTGATGCCGGCGTCGTATCGCAGGGCTCGCTCTTCGGTACGGCGTCGGCTCAGCGACAGCGATTGGTGAGGGTGCCGATCCCCTCGATCGTGGTGACGAGCTCGTCTCCCGGCTTCAGGTACTCCGGAGGCGTTCGAGCCGCGCCGACGCCCCCCGGGGTCCCGGTGGCGACGATGTCACCGGGATCGAGGGTCATCACCCGGCTGAGGTCGGTGACGATGTCCACCGCGTCGAAGACGAGGTGGGACGTGTTGCTCTGCTGCTTGACCACGCCGTTGACCGTGGTCGACAGCGCCAGTCCCGAGCCGTCGCCGACCTGATCGGTGGTCACCAGGCCAGGCCCGACCGGGGTCAGGCCCTCGAACGACTTCCCGGCCAGGAACTGGGAGGTGCGGCGCTGCCAATCGCGAACCGAGACGTCGTTGAGCACGCAGAACCCGGCGATGGCGTCCAGTGCCTCTGCTCCCTCCACGTTCCTGGCGGGCTTGCCGATCACGAGTGCGAGCTCGCACTCCCAGTCGATGCTGGTCGACACCTCGGGCGGTGGCAGCAGGATGTCGTCTTGCGGACCGACGAGCGCCCTCGCGTACTTGGCGAAATAGGTCGGATGACCGGGCGCCTCCCTGCCCATCTCCTCTATGTGGTCCCGGTAGTTCACGCCCACGCAGACGATCTTGTCGGGAGCCGGCACCACCGGCGCCAGATCGGCACCGGCCCGGGCCACGGTCTCGCCGCCGTCGGCCGCAGCCGCCGCAGCGAGGCCCCCCGGATCGGCCAGCACCTCTCGAACCGTCGGCGCGTCCAGCACTACGATCACCTCGCCTTCCACCCGCCCGGCCCGGGTCCCGTCGTTCCGGCGAAGGGTCACCAACTCCATAGACGCCCGATCGTAGCTCGACCGCCGCGACGCGGCGCTTCGAACCGGACTCCAGCCTGTGCGATCATGACCCGGGACACCGGACCCCACCCAAACGGCGCCACCGCAGACGGAGGCAGCACCGATGGCACACAGGATCGCCGACAGCCTTGCGGACAAGGGCCCCCACTTCCACCGGGCCGGGACCGAGCTGCATCATCTCGAGCTCGGACCGGGCCCGGCCCTGGAGGCGGAGTGGCAAGCGGCCGGGCTGACGCTCCCCGACCTGCCGGCGATGCGGAGCTACCGGCTCGACCGGATTCGCCGGCAGCTGACACGCCAGGGCTACGACGGCATCATCCTCATGGACCCGATGAACATCCGGTACGCCACCGACACCACCAACATGCAGATCTGGGTGATGCACAACGCCTCCCGGTATGCGTGGGTGGGGGCGGACGGGTCGGTGATCGTGTGGGAGTTCTACGACTGCGACTTCATGAGCGGGCACAACCCCCATGTCGACGAGGTCCGCCCAGCGGTCGGGTTCACCTACTTCCTGGCTGGTCCCCGCTACGAGGAGAAGGCCAGGCGGTGGAGCGACGAGCTCGTCGAGGTGATCGGCGAGCACTGCGGGGCGGGGGCCAGGATCGCGATCGACCAGTGCCAGTACCTGCCATACCGGTACCTGGAGGAGGCGGGAGTGACGCTTGGCTCGGGACAGGAGGTGATGGAGTTGGCAAGGCTCATCAAGGGCCCGGACGAGATCCTGGCCATGCGCTGCGCCGTCCACGCCTGCCAGGCTGCGATGGCCGACATGCTGGCGGCCTTCAGGCCAGGCATGACCGAGCGCGAGCTCTGGGCCCTGCTCCACGCCGGGAACATCCGCCGGGCCGGGGAGTGGATCGAGACCCAGATCTTGGCCTCGGGGCCGAGGACCAATCCGTGGATGCAGGAGGCCAGCAGTCGGGTGATCGAGTCGGGAGACCTGGTCGGCTACGACACCGACCTGGTGGGGGCATACGGCATGATGGTCGACATCTCCAGGACCTGGATCGCCGGCGACGTGCCGCCGACACCGGCCCAGGCCTCGGTCTTCGATCTGGCCCTGGAGCAGATCCTCCGCAATGGCGAGCTGCTCAGACCGGGGACCGAGTTCCGGGATCTGACCCACAAGGCCTGGACGCCTCCGATCGAGGACTACCGCCACTACTGCGTGCTGTACCACGGGGTCGGCCAGTGCGACGAGTACCCCGAGATCTGCTTCCCCGAGCACTGGGACGACCTCGGGTTCGATGGCGAACTCGAGCCCGGCATGGTCCTGACCTGCGAAGCCTACGTCGGGGCCAGGGACGGGTCCGGCGAAGGCGTGAAGCTCGAAGAGCAGTTCCTGGTCACCGATTCCGGCCAGGAGAAGCTCAGCACGTTCCCGATCGGGCTCACCGTCTGACCCGGGCCGAATGGCCCACGAATCGCTCACAACCGCCGAGCATCGGCCGATGGAGCCGAGTCGGGGACGTGGCCAACCGGTTCGACCCCGGTCGTGCGCCCTGCCGGGCGCTCGAAGCTGAGTCGAGAGTTGGGTTTGAACGATGGACTCCAGTGCAGTGGCCAAGGGATCGACGGTCCGGTCGTGGCCGTCACCGGCTCCGCTACGACTCGTCGCCTGGGCCATCGTAGTCACCGCAGTGGTCGTCCTCCTCGGTGGCGCCACCACCGCAGCGGCCCAGTCGACCGAGATCGCGATCGAGAGCTCGGTGGACGGTGTCGACGCCGACTCGGCACCGGGCCCGATCCTCGAGCCGGGCGACACCGTCACGTGGAACTACCTGATCACCGTCAACGGCCCGGCAACGCTCTACGACCTCATCGTCAGCGACAGCAGTGGCCTGACCCCGAGCTGCGACATCGACGGCGACGGCAGCCTCGACGGCAGCAGCATCCACCCCGGGCCCCTCAGCGCCGGCCAGTCCTTCCATTGCATGGCCAGCGGCACCGTCCAGGCCGCCGGTACGGGGACGTTCAGCTCCGTCGCCAGGGTCGAGGCCTTCGACTTCGACGGGGCCGGCGGCTTCATCGACACCGACCGGTCCCACTACACCCCGGTGGCGCGGTTCGCCGCCGCTCCCGGCATCGACATCCAGTCGCTGGTGAACGGGATCGACGCCGACGCGTCGCCAGGACCGTACATCGCCGAGGGCGCGCCGTTGACCTGGACCTACGTGGTCACCAACACCGGCAACGTCCCATTGACCGACATCGCGATCACCAACGGCGTCGGGGCGGCGGTCGAGTGCGCAGCACAACCGACCGGGCTGGCCGGGCCGCTGCCGCCCGGGGCGTCGATCACCTGCACGAGCACCGTTCCCGCCGCACCATCTGCGGCCGGACCCCAGTCCGAGACGGGGGCAGTGACCGCAGATGCGGTCGATCCGACGACCGGATCGACCCTCACCCGGCTCGAGGACCAGGACCCGCTGACCTACACCCCGGTCGAACTGCCCCAGGCGCTGGCCTTCACCGGCCCGAGCGACTGGGCCATCCCGGTCGGTGTCACCCTGGCCACCGTCGGCGTGGCGCTGTGGTCGGTCGCCGGGGCGCTCGGTCGCCGCCGCTCCCCCGCCGCCGGGGGCCCGATCACCTAGCAGCACCCCCAGCCCGCCAGCCAGCCGAGCCGCCCAGCCAGCGCGGCGACGACGAACGGAATCGCACCACCGCCCCGACCTCGGTCGGGGCGGTGCTCGTTTTGCGCGAGAGCTCCGATCGACGGGCGCAAGGGCCGGATGACCAGTCGGGATCGGGTGCCCCGGGATGGTTGCCCAACCGGCGGTAGACCGCCCGGTCGATCACCGCTGAGCAGCCGTTCCGGGTTGGGCGAGTTCACCCTTCGAGCCCTCGGAGCCGGACCGTACGTTCTGGCTCCGAAAGGCGGTTTCGGAGATGACCACTACACGGCGGAAGGGACGGCTCGCGCCGTCATTGGCGGCGTTGGTCCTGAGCGCCACGACGTTCTCGACCATGACGATCACCGGTGTCGAGCCGGCGGCAGCTGCACCGATCGACCTCGACGACGGCGGCCAGTGGGGTCCGGTCGAGGACTGGCCGATGGTCGGCATCCATGCCGCCCTCGACAGGAACGGCAGGGTGGTCACCTATGGAACCAACGCCGACGGCACCCAGACCGGCAAGTTCATCTACGACATCTGGACCCCGAACCAGTCGGCGGCGGCCGGCCACAACACACTGGCCAACACCACGAACACCGACCTGTTCTGCAGCCTGCAGCTGAACCGAGCCGACACCGGCGACATGATCCTGTTCGGCGGCGACAACTGGACGGGAGCGGTCACCAACAACCGGGGCAACGCCGACATCAACTCGCTCAGTGCCGCCACCGGCCAGCTGTCCCAGTTGCCGGGCATGAACAGGGCCCGCTGGTACGCCACCGGCACCACGCTGCCCGACGGCTCGATCTTCGTCCAGGGCGGCCTGGACGGTGAGGACTTCCCCGAGCACTGGACGCCGGAGAACGGCGCGGAGCTGTTGCCGCTCGACACGTCGGGCCTGGACTGGTACTACCCACGCAACTTCGTGATCCCCGACGGGCGGATCTTCGGGATAGACACCGACGGCAACATGTTCTTCGTCTCCGAGCAGGTCGACTCGCTCCAGGTGGTCGGACAGCTCGGCGAGGAGCACTGGGGCCAGACCACGACGGCGGTGATGTTCGAGCCGGGCAAGATCCTGTTCTTCGGCGGCTCGACCCGCAAGGCACTCGTCATCGATGTGACCAGCGGCAATCCGGTGGTCACCCAGACCGGCTCGATCAGCGGCATCCGGCACTGGGTCAACGGCACCCTGCTGCCGGACGGTCGAGTACTGGCCACCGGCGGCTCGGTCAAGGACTCGACCGCCTTCTTCTATGACCCGATCGAGACCTACGGGTCGAACATGTCGGCCGAGATCTGGGATCCGAGGACCGGTCAGTGGACGGTCCGCGACCAGGGCCAGGTCCCGAGGCTCTACCACTCGACCGCGCTCCTGCTGCCCGACGGACGGATCCTGTCGGCAGGGGGTGGGGCGCCCGGGCCGATCGTCAACACCGATGCCGAGCTCTACTCCCCCGACTACCTGGTTGCCGCCAACGGTCAGCCGACGCCGCGGCTGACCATCACGGGCCTGTCGAGCACAGAGCTGGCGGCCGGCCAGCAAGTGACGGTCGGGGTGTCGGCCGGCGCCGACGTGGCCCGGGTCACGCTGGTCAAGAGCGGCTCGGTGACCCACTCGTTCAACATGGACCAGCGATTCGTCGAGCTGCCGTTCGACACCGCCGGCGATACCGTCACTGCGACGTTGCCGGTCAACGACGCCACGATCACGCCCGGCTTCTACCTCCTCTCCGTCCTCGACGAGAACGACATCCCCTCGGAGTCCGAGATCGTCCACGTGACGGTGCCGAGCCCGGACCAGCTGAACAGCATCATCGACGGTCAGGTGGTACGGCTCTACCGTGCCTACTTCCTCCGCGACCCCGACCAGGGAGGCTACATCTACTGGCGCCGATCGCTGCTGAACGGCATCGGCCTGGCCGCCATCTCGGACTTCTTCGCCGAGAGCCGCGAGTTCCTCGGCCGCTACGGCGACCTGTCGGACGCCCAGTTCGTCGACCAGATCTATGGCAACGTGCTCGGCAGGCCGGCCGACGCCGACGGCCGAGCCTACTGGATCGGCCAGCTGGCAGCCGGCGTCACCCGTGGCCAGGTCATGTTGGCGTTCTCCGAATCGAGCGAGTTCGTCACCAAGACCGGGACCGGTGGACTGGGCGGCGGCGCCGTGGCGCCAGCTCCGGTTCCCCCCGCCCCTGAGGTCCCACCACAGCCGGAGGGTGGCCCGGTCCAGCCGTACACGGCGGAGATCCACCGTCTGTACCTCGGCTACTTCCTGCGGGAGCCGGACGCCGAAGGCCTCGCCTACTGGACCGCCACGCGCCAGGCCGGGATCTCGCTGGCCGAGGTCTCGGAGCAGTTCGCGCTCTCGGTCGAGTTCCAGACCCGGTACGGGCAGGCGGACGACCCGACCTTCGTCGATCTCGTCTACCTGAACGTGCTCGGCCGACCGGCCGACCCCGGTGGCCGGGCGTACTGGATCCAGCAGCTCGGAGCCGGCATGACCAGGGGCGAGCTGATGGTCGGCTTCACCGAGTCGCCGGAGAACGTGGCGGCCGTCGGCCCCATCGCCTGAGGCCGGCCACGGCTCCGGTCAGATTCGCTTCGACCAGCACGACCGGCTGGCATTCCACGGCCTGGTGCCGTCGGCCTGCCAGGTGATGAGGGCGGCCTCGTCCTGCTGGGCCGGCGTGGCGAGGTGGGCCTGGCTGACCCCGTACCGGTCCTTGTGGCCGTACCCGGCCCAGCTACCGGTCAGGAACTGGTAGCCACCTCTGGCCGAGGACGCCGGGTTGGCTGCGGTGTAGTTGTCCCTCGACTCGCAGTACCGGATGGCCAGCAGCACCGGCGGCACCAGCACGCCGTTGCCGGTGTCGACCCAGCCACCAGCGGCCGCAGTCGTCTCTGGTGGGGCCGTGGTGGTCGTCGGCTCCGCCACCGCGGTCTCGGTGGTGGGCTCGGTCGTCGACGGGTCCTCGGCGGCGGTGGTCTCCGACTCGTCCGGGGCTGGTTCCGGCGTCTCGCCGGCCGCGGTGGAGCTGGATTCCTCCGCCGAGGGCTGCGGGTCGTCAGCAGCCGCACTGGTCGTCGGGGCCGTCGTCGAAGGCGGTCGGGTGGTCTTCGGAGCCGTCGGCGTCGGCGCAGCGGTTGTCGTGGTGGACTCGACCTTGGAGGCCGCCACCGCCCGTGCCATCTCGTCGGCGAAGGAGATGATGGCTGCGCCGTTGGCCAGGCTGTGCTCGGCCCCGGACAGCGCAGCATCCGTGGCCAGCGCCAGCTGGGCCGCATCGGCATCAGCCGACTGGCCGATGTCGCCTGCGACGCTGCGGACCGATGAGGTGGTCCGCTCGGACTGGTCGGATCGCTGGGGATCGAGTGCGCCGGGGGCGGCGGCGGACTCCTCGATCTGCTGGCGATCGGTGGCCGACTGGAGGGCATAGGCCGCGTCCTCGTCGTCGGGGAGGAAGTAGACCAGACCGGTGATGAGCGCCATCAGCGCCAGCACCACGGCCTTTTTCAGGTGATTTCCACCCTCTGGCTCCTCGGTTCGGGCTTCCAGCGCATATCTGGGCCGCGCTGAAGCAGGGGTACGACTCACGTTGTCTAACACTCGGCTTCACACTCCTCGCTCGGCCACCGCTCACCGATCCAGCTGACGAACTGGACGGTTCCGCTCAGTCGGCGTCCGAACACCTCGGGAATCTGCCTGTCACTTTCGACAACCATAACCACGTTACAGACTCGTTACACACCCTGTAGTGACGAAGGTCACAGTCGGTCAGTGTAGTGGCCGACCGGTGCCGAATCGTTGATGGCTGACCTCCACGGCGGCACGGCGGGCCCGTCCACTCGATCGGCGCCAGGCGGCGCGATGTGAGCGAGATGCGAGTCGGATGTGAGCCGAACGGCCCAGTCGGCACCACCCCGGCGGTGACAGCGGACGCCATCGGTCGTCGTCGAGGCTCGGCTAGCTTGAGAAGGTGGCGGCAGACGACCAGTTCTACATCGCCTGGGACGGGCGACGATACGCGGGCTCGCCACCGCCGGGTTGGTACCTGGCCGCCGACAACCGCTGGTGGCCGTCGCAGGACATGATCGATCGGGGCGACGCCTCGACCCCCGACGGTGACGAGCCCACCTGGAGCGCCGACCCGCAGCCGCCGTCGAGGACGGCAGGCGACGAGCCCACCGGCAGCGCCGACTCGCAGCCACCGTCGAGGACGGCAGGCGCAGGGCCCCTGCTGCGAGGCGGACCGCCGGACCCGCCCGGCACCACCGAGGCGAGCACGGCCCCACACCAGAGCTGGGCTCCAGCGCCGGCCGCCATCACCGGCCAACCGTGGGCGCCCGACATCCCGGCCCCACCACCGCCCGTCGGTGGCCCGGTGGCCCAACCCACGCAGCAGCCCGGGACCAGCACGCCGCCGTCGCCGTCGACCCGTCGCTCCAGTCGGCGGTCCGGTCGGCGGGGATTCCCGAGCGGGATCTTCCTGGCGTTCCTCGTGTTCTCCCTGTTCCGCTGCGGGGCCGGTGCGTTCGGCGACGACGGACCGCAGTCGTTCGACACCGTGCCCTCGCTGACCCTCGAGCCGGTCGAGACCACCGGCGGGCCCGTCGCCGCGGACTCGTCGTCGGCCACCGGCGCAGCCAGCGACGAGTGGGGCTTCGTCTCGGAGGTGGCCATCGCCGAGATCGACAGCTGCGGCCCACGCATCGTCGCCGGGAACGTCATCGGTCTCGACGGCACGGGCGCCGCGCTCGAAGTGATCATCAGCGTCGTCTCGTCCGGTCCCGAGGGTGGCGACGAAGCCGAGCTCGACACGATCGTCGACCAACCGGAGAGCGGTGTCTCGACGGGCTGGCTCATCGTCGCTCCGACCGACTTGGGCACCATCCTCGAGTGCTCCATCGCCGAGGTGAACCCCGTGACGCGAGGCGGGTCCTGATCGGCGATCCGGCGGCTACCGGTCCGGCCACGGCACGAACTACGTTGGCTCCATGACAGCGACCTCGGTGCGGGTGACCTGCACCCACGACTGCCCGGACGCCTGCTCGGCCATCGTGTCGGTGGCCGACGGTGTGGCGATCGGCATCACAGCCGATTCGAGTCATCCGGTGACCGGCCGCCACCTCTGCTCCAAGGTCGACCGGTATCTCGAGCGGGTCTACGACCACAAGCGCCTCGCCACCCCGCTGCAACGAGTCGGACCGAAAGGGTCGACCGAGTTCGAGCCGATCGGTTGGGACGAGGCCCTCGACCTCATCGTCGATCGGTGGCGGCTCATCATCGACGAGTCGGGGCCCGAGGCCATTCTCCCCTTCTCCTACCTCGGCAACATGGGGGCGCTGTCGGCGTTCGGCCCGTCGTTCGCCCTGTTCAACCGGATGGGGGCGAGCAACCTCGAGCGGGCGATCTGCGGCGGTCAGGCCCTGGCCATCAACCGGGCGATGGGTGCTGTCCAGGCCGATCCCGAGCTGTTGCCCGAGTCGGAGCTGATCATCTGCTGGGGCATCGACGTGGTGTCGACGTCGATCCACACCTGGGACCTGATCCGCCGGGCCAGGTCCAACGGTGCCCGACTGGTGGTCATCGACCCCTACCGCTCGGCAACGGCCCGCCGGGCCGATCACCATCTGGCCATTCGGCCCGGCACTGACGGCGCGCTCGCCCTCGGGCTGGCCCAGGCGATGATCGACCAGGGACTGACCGACCCGGCCTACATCGACGACTTCACCGCCGGCTTCGACGAATTCGCCGACCATGTCCGGGAGTGGACCCCGGAGCGGACTGCAGCCGTGACCGGCCTGGGGGCCGACGAGATCGTCGACCTGGCCTGCTCCTATGCGGCGGCCAGCCCGGCCACGATCCGGTTCGGGGTCGGCATGCAGCGGGCCGACGGGGCCGGGATGGCGGTCAGGGCCATCCAGTGCCTCCCCGCCCTGGCCGGCCACTGGCGGCACCGGGGTGGCGGCATCGTCAACGGGCGGACGATGACGATGTTGGGGTTCGAGAAGCTGTGGGGGCCCGGTCCCGGCGACCGGCGCACCATCAACATGATCCAGCTCGGCCGAGCCCTCACCGACCCGCACCTGGCTCCGCCGATCCGCTCCCTGTTCGTCTGGAACTCCAACCCGGCGGTGATAGCCGGCGATCAGAACCGCATCATCGAGGGTCTCGGTCGCGACGACCTCTTCACGGTCGTGCACGACCTCTTCATGACCGACACGGCCCGCTACGCCGACATCGTGCTGCCGGCGCCATCGATGCTGGAGCACGACGACCTGGTCGGCTCCTGGGGATTCAACTACGTCTCGATCAACCGTGCCGCCATCGAGCCGCTCGGCCAGGCCAGGCCGAACAGCGAGGTGGCCCGGGAGCTGGCACGGCGGCTCGGCTACGACGACCCGGTCTTCGCCATGAGCGATCGGGCGCTGATCCGCCACTGCCTCGACGGGTCGGCGGCCGAATCGGCCGGCGCCTCGTACGCGCGGCTGGTCGACGAGGGGTTCGTCCACCTGGACCATCCGGGAGGAACGCTGCCCTTCGCCGCCGGCGGCTTCCCCGGATCTGCCGACGGTCGGTTCGAGTTCCGATCCGATCGGTTCGACGAGGCCTTCGGCCTCGGGCCGCTGCCCCGCTTCGTGGAACCAGGCGAGAGCCCCGAGTCCCGGCCGGATCTGGCCGAGCGGTACCCCTTGCGGTTGCTCACCCTGAAGCGGCCGCACAGCATCAACTCGTCCTACGGCGACCTTCCGGTGCTGCGGGGGGCCGAGCCGCACCTGGCCATCGAGCTCCACCCGGACGACGCCAGGGCTCGAGGCATCGCCGACGGCGAGCGGATCGCCGCCTTCAACGACCGCGGCCGGGTCGAGGGGCGGGCCGCGGTCACCGACGCTGTCCAACCGGGTGTCGTGGTGGTGCCGTTCGGCCGCTGGCTCGACGGCGGCCAGGGGGCCAACGCCCTCACCAGCGATCGCCTCGGCGACCTCGGGGGCGGGCCAACGTTCTGCGACGCGCTGGTCGAGGTCGAGTCCGAGATCGGACTCGACCCGACGGGAGCACACCCTCGAACGTCGTGACGACGCCCCGGGCAAGGGACCTTCGGCCCTCGTGAACGGGCCGCGGATCTGTCACGGTTCGGTCATGACCACTCCCCATCTGCTGCTCGTCTACCACAGCTCCGAGGGTCAGACGGCCAAGGTCGCAGCTCGCATCGCCGCAACGGCGAACGAGGCTGGGGCCTCCGTCGATGTGTCGACCACCGACGACGCGCCCTACCCCGGCGAGTACGACGTCGTGATCCTCGGCGACTCGATCCACGCCGGCCACCACAGCAAGGGCCTGACCAAGTACATCACCGGGCACCTCGAGGTCCTGAACGGCGCGCAAGTCGCCTTGTTCCAGGTGAGCCTCACGTCGGCCACCGACGACGAGGAGCACTCCACGATGGCGCACCGGCTCGTCCAGGACCTCCTCGACAAGACCGGCCTCGATCCCGACATGGTCGGACTGTTCGCCGGCGCGTTGGCGTACACCAGGTATGGGTGGTTCAAGCGCCATCTGATGCGCCGGATCGCCCGGTCCGAGGGTAGCGACACCGACATGTCGGTCGACCACGAGTACACCGACTGGGAAGCGGTCGACGAGTTCGCCCGCAACGCGCTGGCCATGGCAGCCGAGGCGGCCGGCGACGCCTGAGCGTGACTCGCCGCAGCGGATGATCCACCGGCCCCACGACGACGCGCGCCGGAGTGGGTCATTCGACCCAGAGCGCTAAAGACATCGGCCCATTTCGCCGTTGTTCGTTGTACCCATAGAGCAGTGGACGGGGCAGAGATCCGGATGGCAGTAGCTGGTCGCCTAACCATCCGGGGAGCCAGTGGCGAAACCGACGTCCCTCCAACAGCAGCGGTCGATCGCCCCATTCGGAGGCTCGCCGAGCGCTGTGGAAAGGAAGGTCGATGATTGCTGAACTACTGAGCCGCAGGGGTGTCACGTGGGGGCATCGGACGACCGACCGTCGCTGACCTCGGCGGCGCTGGGGGCCTTCGTACGACGGCCCGGCGCCCACCTGTCGACCGTCCGGCCTGCTCGGCGCTCAACCGGAGGCCGGGAGGTGCCGATCAACAGCTGTGGGCACCAGGGTCGGCTTCTTGCGCATACATCCGGTGTGGCTGCTGTTCGCCGTACTGTCCGCCGGCTCCATCGGCTTGTCGGTCGCCGTGCTGCGCCCGCTGGAGCCCCTGGTGGGCTCACCGACCATCCCCTGGATCGTGCTCGCCTGCGGCGTTGCCGCTGCAGAGGCCATCGTGGTGCACGTCCACTTCCGGAGCGAGGCGACGACGTTCTCGTTCCTCGAGGTACCCCTCGTGCTGGGAACGATCTTCGCCCCGGGGGCCGAGGTCTGGTTGGCGGTGACGCTCGGAGCGGCGCTGTCGCTCGCTGCGATCCGTCGTCAACCACCGATCAAGGCGGCCTTCAACACCGCCAACCTCTCGCTCCAGGCTGCCGTGGCCATCGGTCTGATGCACGCTCTGGCGCCGGCCGACGGCGTACTGAATCCGGTCGGATGGCTCGTGGCAGCGGTCGGCACGACCCTGTCGAGCTGGGGCAGCATCGCCGCCATCCTGGTCGTGATCGCCTTCACAGAAGGACGGACCAACCGGCAGCGGGTCGCGGAGATGCTCGGCTTCGGGTCGGTCGTGTCGCTCACCAACACGGCACTCGCCCTGCTGGCGGCGAGCCTTATCGACTATCAGCGGGCCAGTGTCGTCCTCCTGCTGATCCCGATCGTCGTGCTGTTCGCCGCCTACCGCAGCTATGTCTCGGAGCGCGCCCAGCGGGAGCGGGTCCAGTTCCTCTATCGCTCGACCTCCAGCTTGCGGGCCATGGACCGCCATGCGTCGATCCCCGAGCTGCTCGACAACAGCGTCTCGATGTTCAGAGCGCAGAGCGCCTACCTCTTCGTCCTGCCGAGCGGCTCCGACGACGCCAGCTCGACGCTCCGGTTCAACTCGGAGGGCCACGCTTCACCGGTCGACACCCTCGACGGGGCCCAGTCGGCGTCCGTGCGATCCCTGCTCTGTGCCCTACCCGAACCGCAGCTCCTCGATCCTGAGCTCGCAGCCGAGCTGGACGATCTGTGCCAGACGACGCCACGGACCGGACTGGTGGGCGCACTTCGCAGCGATGCCGGCCCGGTGGCGCTCTTCGTGGTCGTCAACCGGCTCGGTGACGTCACCGGCTTCACCGACGACGACCTCGCCCTGTTCTCGACCCTCGCCGATCAGCTCTCCCTGGCGCTGGTGAACGACCGGCTCGAGCAGGCCGTCAGCTCGCTGCAGAAGGTGGAGCAGGAACTGGCCCACAAGGCCACGCACGACACGTTGACCGGACTCGCCGATCGCTCGGTGCTACTGGCCACCCTCGACGACGCGCTGGCGGACGGGCGGTCGGCAAGCCTGCTCTACCTCGACCTCGACGACTTCAAGGTGGTCAACGACACCTTGGGCCATCAGGCCGGCGACATCGTCCTGGTGGAGACGGGCAACCGCTTGCGGAAGGAGGTCCGACCGACCGACTGTGTCGCCCGGCTCGGCGGCGACGAGTTCGCAGTCGCCCTGTTCGAGGTCGACGACGCCGAGCTGATCGCCACGAGGATCATCGACGCGATGCACCAGCCGATCCACATCGCCGGCCACGAGGTGTCGATCGGCGTCAGCATCGGATTGGCCCATGGGGCACCGGACGGCTCCACATCCGCGCTCATCGCCAATGCAGACGCGGCCATGTACACGGCCAAGATGCGGGGCAAGGGATCGATCGAGATCCATGACTCGGAGCCGATGGGGGTTCCTCTGGACGGGCGACCGAGAACCTCGCTGAAGCAGGCGCTCGACAACGACGAGATAGCCGTCGCCTACCAGCCGGTGGTTGAGCTGGCGACCGGCGAGACGGTCGGGTTCGAGGCGCTGGCCCGGTGGCGAGCCCCCGAGGGTCCGATCGCGGCGAGCGAGTTCATCGACGTGGCCGGTCGGCAGGGCCTGATCGTGCCCATCGACAATCGGGTGATGGAACAGGTCCTGGACGATCTGCCGAGGGTGATCCGCCTCGCACCATCGACCCGGTTCGTGAGCATGAACCTCTCTGCCAAGAACGTCAACGACGCCGACTTCGTCGAACGCGTCTCCCGCTTGCTCGACCGGAGCGGTATCGACCCGTCGACACTCGTCGTCGAGATCACCGAACCGACGACCCGACGGGACATGACGAGGGTCGCCGGTCAGCTGGCCGCACTGACGGAGCTCGGGGTTCGTTGCGCCCTGGACGACTTCGGGGACGGCCCTGGGCCCACCTCCGTCGACACGCTGCGAGACCTCCCGATCGACATCGTCAAGATCGGCGGCAGCCTGGTACGTGACGCCGAGACGGAGCCAGGTCTCGTGGCCGGGCTCGTCGCCCTCGGAAGATCACTCGGGCTCACCGTGCTGGCCGAGGGGATCGAGTCGAGGTCCCAGCGAGACGCCCTGCACGCCATCGGTTGCGAGCTGGGCCAGGGCTATGAGCTCGGCCCGCCGGTCATGCGCAGCGAGCTCCACCTCCAATTGGATGGTCGCCACCCGAGCGAGGTCGACACCGGCCCCTGAGGATCAACGGACGAGCCGTGTCTTCACGATCTGCCCGGCGCCGGGAAGGATGCTGAAGTTGGTGATGTAGACCCGACCGCGGTGGATGTCGACACCGCCGGGGGCGTTCAGCCCTTCGATGGATCCGACGAGCTCGCCGGTGGTGCGGGCCAGCACCTGCACGCTGCCGGCATCGGAGCCCCCCTGCTCGAGGGCGAGGATGCCCTCGTCGGCGATCTGGACGACGTACACCTTGCCGTCGGGGGCGATGTCGATGCCGACCAGGGCGGTGAGGCCGTCGGCGAAGACCGTGCACCCGGCGGCCGGTATCGGGTCGAACAACGAGCAAGACGCCGTGCCGACGAAGTCCCTGTCGACCTCGTACACCACCGAGTAGCCGGGGACGAAGGGGAACCCGCCGAGCGTGGTCACGAGGTAGTCACCGTCAGAGTCGAGCGCCACGTCGGTCGGTACCGCCTGGGCGGGGAACAACGACTGGTCCCCGCAGGGGTTGGAGTCAGGCGGGATCGGGTTGGGGAATGGCAGCGTCCAGGGAACGCAGCGGGGGGCGAACGTGGCCAGCACGTTCGTGGAGGTGCGGCGCAGCTCGATCAGGCTGTTCCCTCCGGCGTCGGCGACGATCGCCTCGGCGCTGCGGCCCCTGGTGAGGCCGTATGGATTCGAGTCGACGCCGTCCCCGGCGGGATCTTGTGCGGCCTCCAGCGCGGCCACGTCGCGCAGGAATTCCCGCCTGCCCCGTCGATCGGTGACCGTGCCGAGGAGCGATGCTTCCGGCAGCGCGGCACTGAGGGCATCGCGAGCTGCGATATCGCCGCCGAGACCGACCGAGTAGTGCCACTGGCGACCCTGCACGTCGATGGCGTGCGGCCCGGTGGCGCCGACGCCGAAGCCGGGACCGTCGCAGGCACCACCCACGGCGTCAGCGGCCGAGGGCAGTGAGATCAGCTTCTGGACCGCACCGTCGACGATCTCGGAGATGGCCCCGGTGTTGCCCACGCAGATCGGACCGGGGCCGCCCCCGAGCGGCGTGTCGACCAGCACGGGACCGCCCCGACCCGCTTCTGCGACATAGATGCGGCCACCCTTGACCGCCAGGCCGCGCGGGTTGTCAAGGCCTTCGGCGACCAGCTCCAGGTGCCCGTCGGCATCGGCTGGTACCGACCCGATGAACACCGAGACGGCGAGCAGCGCGCTCGCCACCGCAACGATCCTCCGTAGACGCATCATGTCCCCCTGTCGTGTCACAGAATTCGGCGATGGTTGCGCCGATTGCCCAGCCGTCACCGCATCACCTCGTGCTCGGCCGTGCTGGCACCAGCCGAGTTCTATCCGTCCGGATCGACGATTGTCAACGGCTGATTCACCTTGGTGGTGGTCCCCCCAAAGCAGTGGTGGTTGCACAACCAGCGCGACTTGAACTATCCCAATGGCGTCTCTCCTACAGCCAAATGGACAGATCCTCGGAGCGGGACATCGGCGGGAGGAGCAACCGTGCGACAGGACGTGAAAGCGAGAGATCTCTCGACGCTTGCGGCGAAGGCGGTCGACGGCTACCAGAAGCTGCCCAGCTGGGTGCTCCTTCCCCAGATCTTCCTTGCGGCCGGTTGGGGGCGGGCCGCCGTGGCCCACGCGCTCAGCGGCGACTGGTGGCGTGGCCAGGAGGTACTCGACTTCGTCGCAACGGAGACCGAGCACCGGGTTGGTGCCTACGGGTACGTGCTGCGCTGGATCGTCGAGCCGCTGCCGACGACGACCGCGGTCGTCGTCGTCACCGGGCAGCTCCTCGTCGCTGTGATGCTGGCGCTCAACTACCGAGTAGGCGTCGCCCTCGGCATCGGCGCGTTCCTGAACATCCAGTTCATCCTGGCCGGGGCCGTCAACCCGAGCATCTTCTACCTGGTGGCGACGCTGGGCATCGTGGTCTGGCGCCTGGAGACCGCAGCGTCACCGGCCACGATTCGACGCCTGGCCAGAGTCACGCCCTATGCCGCCGTCGCCGTTGCAGTGGCGCTCACGCCGTCGGTCCGATCACTGGACCCCGAGACGGCGAAGGAAGACCCCGCCCTCGTGCTCATCTTCCTCGCCGCCCTCACCACCGCCGCGCTCTGGTGGATCGATCATCGGATCGCGCTGGCGGACGACGCGCTCGCCGCGCTGATCACGGACGAGGAGCCGGGTCAGCAGCCCATCGACCGACCGACGTCGCTGGTATGGCCAGTGCTGTCGATGGTGGCGTCCGTCGTCATCCTCGTCGGGGGCGTCGCGGTGATCGGCGGCGAGGACGGTGCTCGGCACGGCGCAGGGGCGGGAACCATCATGAGCGAGGTCGCCGACGAGCGGGCCGGCCCGGTCGCCTCCGTCCCGCTGGGTACCTTCGACGCCCCGTACCCGTTCGGCCGGAGCGTCCTGCTGTCGTACGACGACCAGGCCATCGGCGCCGAGAGAGCGTGGCGGATCCAGCTCCTCGAGGCAGCAGCCGATCGAACCGGTGACTTCGACGTCGAATCGCCACCGTCCGGCGAGCGGCTCGTGGCGGCCCGGATCCGGATCACCTACGAAAGGGGGGTGAGTCCAGGACCGGTGGCCCAGCTCAGGTTCGACACGGTTGGCCCCGGGGGCTCGGTATTCCGGTCGACGACGCAGGACTGTCGGTCCCCGATCGGCAAGCTCGCTGGCCGCGCCGGGCTCGAGGTCTCCGACGCCATCGAAGGGCTGCTGTGCTGGTGGGTGCCGGCCGCCGCAGTGGACTCCCTCGTCCTGGCGGTCGAGGCGGAGCCGGCCGACGGGGTCGTGTACCTCGCACTGGACTGACGATGGACCGAGGTCGTGCCCCCCGTATACGGCCGGATGATTGCCGACCGCCGCTCGTTGTCGTACCATGTCGCCGACCGCACGACCGCCTGAGGCGTCCTCACCACCCGGCCAGGCTCATCGGCAGGTACACGAGGACGGCTCGCGGGAGGTGCGCGTCGTCGGTCGAAGCGCTCGGGGCCGACCGGGCCGAGACCGCGGGAGCGAGGCGAAGGTGACGAGGAGACGGACCGCTGAGCTGGCGCCAGACGGACGCCGGGAGCTCGACGAGGCGGCGGCCGCGACGGCCAGGCCGCCACGACGACTGGCGCGGCGCCTCACAGCGCCGATCGGCGCCATTGCAGCGGTCGTCGCCCGATGGCTCCACCTCGGCGGCAACTCGGCCAACGTGCTCCAACACGAGGCGACCAACGCGCTCGGCCGGGAGGCAACCAGCGCCCTGGCTCACGAAGCGACCACGGCCGCCGGAGCCAAGGCGGCAGCGGCCGGCACCGCACCAGCGCCCCCTGGCCAAGGTCCGTCCCCGCAGGCACTGGGGATGGGCGCAGCCGCAGTGGCGGTGGTCGTGGCGATCATTGCTGCCCTCGCGCTGTCCGGCGACCCCGAGCCGGAGCCGGAGCCGGAGGCCGCGCCGTCGACCACCACCGCTCCCCCGTCGACGACGGCGTCGTTGCCGCCGCCACAGGCGCCCTCGCTCGGTCCGGCTTCGTTCGACACGACGGGATCCGATGGGCTCGTCGGCAACGTGCTGGCCGAAGTCGACCAAGGCGACGGCGCCGACCCGGTCGTGGTGAGTGCGGTCGAGGGCTCGGCCGATCTCCTCGGCCAACCGGTGACGCTCGCGTCCGGTGCAACGGTCACGGTGGAGGCGGACGGGTCGTTCCGCTACGATCCCGGGCTGGCGTTCCAGGGGCTCGGCTCCGGCGAATCGGCCACCGACAGCTTCTCCTATACGGCCACCGCCGGCCCGGACTGGTCCGAGGAGCGGCTGGCCACGATCACCGTGACCGGCGTGAACGATCCACCGACCCTCGGCGCAGTGGGCGGTGTCTCCGTCTCCGAGACGTCGTCGGCTGCGGTCGATCTCTCGGCCAGCGACCCCGACGCCGACGCCGTGAGCTTCCGGCTGGAGGGCTCGATCCCGCCGTTCGTCTCCCTGGTTGCCGGCACCGACGGCGCCGCCACCCTGCTCGTCGCACCCGGACCTGGAGACTCGGGGGTGTACCAGGTCGTCGTGGTCGCGACGGATGACGGTGCGCCGGCGCTGTCGGCCCGGACCACGATACCGATCGACGTATCGGCGACGCTGACGAGGGTCACCGACGGCCTGCTGGCCCTCTACGAGTTCGAAGAGGGTTCGGGCTCGATCGTCGGTGACTCGTCGCAGGTCGGCTCGCCCTACGATCTGACGGCGTCCGACCCGGCCGCGCTCCGGTGGGGCGACGGTTCGCTCTCGGTCGACTCGCCGACACTGCTCGGCTCGGTGGAGCCCGCCACGAAGGTGTCCGAGACGGTTTCGCAGTCGAACGCCGTGACGGTCGAGGCATGGGTCACGCCGGCCGACGCCGTCCAGGCCGGGCCGGCCCGTGTGGTGTCGCTGTCGGCCGACGTCAGCTTCCGCAACGTCACCCTCGGTCAGGGCGACCCGGAGGGCCTGGGCGGTGACCACTGGACTGCTCGGCTGCGATCCACCGCCACCACCGAGAACGGCTTGCCGTCGCTCTCGACGCCTGCCGCCACCGCGCAGGGTGGGCGCCTGACCCATGTCGTGTTCACCCGGTCGGCTTCCGGCGAGGCCAAGCTGTTCCTGGACGGGGTCACGGTGGCGACGGGAACCGTCGGCGGTGATCTCTCGAACTGGGACCGGTCGTTCCCGTTGCTGCTGGCCAACGAGACCAGCGGCGACCGCCCCTGGCTCGGGACCTTCCACCTGGTCGCCGTCTACGGGAAGGCCCTCTCGCCCACGGAGGTCGACCGGAACCACCGGGTCGGCCCGTAGCGTCCAGCCGTCACCCGGCCCGCTCGAACCAGAGCTCGGTCTCGCCGCCGCTGGCGACCAACCGGGCACCGTCGGCTTCCAGCCCGAACTCGGTCATCGACGGGAGGGCGTCGTAGTAGGCAGCGGCGATGGCGTCGAGCGCCTCACCGCACCCCTCCTGCTCGGCCGAGGGCACGCCGAGGGTCAAGCGACCGTTGCCGACAGCGGCATCTCCGCCGTATGCATTGCAGAACGCCCGCCCTCGGTAGGTGTCGGTGGACAGCGTCAGGGTGATGGCCTGGTCGCCGTCGACGGCGCCCGGATCACGGATCGGGCCGTCGGGGCCGTCACCACCGACGAAGATCCACTCGACGCCGTCGAGGAGGTCGGCATCGGACGGAACCGGCGCGCCCGAGAGACCGGCGAGCTCGTCCTCGGTGATGGCCCGGTAGCGCAAGCCCTCGTTGCCCGCCGAGGTCAGCACGAGCGTGTCGCCGTCGACCTCTGGCACGAAACCGTCGCCGAGGACGGACACCACCGAGCTGTCCTGGTCGAACAGGGCCGTTGGGCAGTCACCGTCCGCAGCGAAGCTGGTGAGCAGCACTTCGTTGCCGGAGATGGTGAACGTCCCGGTGAGCGTCCGACAGCCGGTGCCGCCGGCCAGCGTCCCGCCGGGCTCGAGCATCAGCGTTGCCGGTTCCCCCTCGACGGCCGTGGCCAGTCCGTCCTGCACGGTCGCCTCCAGGAGCCAGAGGGCGCCCAACAGGTCATCGGAGGCCACCGGCTGATTGCGGCCGAACACCAGCTCTGTCGAGGGACCCGACAGGGCCAGCTCGTCGCCGACCAGGTCGATGCCGTCGACGTCTCGGAGGGCGGCGATGTACGCCCGCTCCGACTCCTGGACGTCGGGCAGGCAGCCCGCCGCGCCCATTCCGACGTCCGCGAGGCGGAGCTGCGACTCCTCGATCGTGTAGGACCCGCCGTAGTCGTTGCAGGCCGCAGTCCCACCGAGGGTCTCCCCGTCGAAGTTCAACGTGATGGGCCAACCGTCGACCTGTGGGATCTCACCTTCCGGTCCGCCGCCGGACCGCAACGTCCAGGAGGAGCCGATGAGCGCCTCCTGGTCGATGCTCACCGGCCGACCATCGTCTACGACATCGCCGGCCACGGTCTCGTCGCCAGCGCTGCCACACCCAGCGATGAGGACGAGGCCGAGACCCAGGACGGTCAGGCGAACGACGGTGATCGTCATCTCGTCGAGTCTGCCACCACCCCGCCGCTCGGTAGCGGCGTGGTCACGCCGACATGCAACCTGCCGACCATCTCGCTGGCCGCCGTGCGGCCGGCCCCGGCCGCTCGAGCGCCGTGCCATCAGTCGCAGCAGGTGTCCCCCCGCCAGGCTTCGATGCCCTCGCGGACTGCCAGCGCAGCTATGACGAGCGCCGCCAGCGGATCGGCCCACCACCAGCCGAGCGCAGCGTTCAGGAGCAGACCGGTGAGCAGCACGACGGAGAGATAGGTGCACAGCAAGGTCTGCTGGCCGTCGGCGATCACGGTCGCAGACCCCAATCGACGCCCCGTGACTCGTTTGGCGCTGGCCAGGATCGGCATGACGATCAAGGAGGCGACGGCCAACCCGATCCCGACCGGCGACGATTCCGGCTCGTTGCCCGCGATGAGATCGACGGCGGCCGAGCCCGCCACGTACAGCGCGAGTGCGAAGAAACTGGCTCCTATGAGGCGAAGCGCTCGACGCTCCCGATCCTCGTCGAGACCCGAGAACTGCCAGAGGATCACACAAGCCGAGGCCACCTCCACCGTGGAGTCCAGGCCGAACCCGACCAGTGCGAGGGAGCCGGCGGCACGACCGGCGACGATCGCCACCACCGCCTCGATCACGTTCCAACCGACGGTGATCCAGGCGAGCGCGAGCGCCCGACGTCGGAGACGACCCCGATCTCCGGTGGCGGACCCACTCAGCAACAGCGGCTCATCCATGCCCACTACGCTTCGCTCTCAGCCGCTACCCCCGGTCGGATCCAGAGAGCCCCACTCATCGGCGTCATCGCTTGGGGCGGTCACGATCTCGAGTCGCAGCGGTGCCAGCGCCTCGAGGACTTCGGCGATCCGCGCCTGTGAGGTTCCGAATTCGGCGAGGGTGTCGGCCAGGTGCCCCAGGAACAGGTCGAAGTCGGTATCCGAGATCTTGAGATGAGCATGGGCTGCCCTCATGTCACGACCTTCGTAGGCGTCGGGACCGCCCAGTGCCGCCGTCAGGAACATCCGCTGGTGGGTCTTGAGCTTCACCAGGTCGGCGCCCTCGAAGAATTCCCCGATGACCGGATCGGACTTGAGCTTCGTGTAGAACCTCTCGACCGCTTCAGGGACCAAGGCCTCGCCGCCGAGGGTTTCGTAGATGGACATCGTTCTCCTCGTGGTGGTTGGATCGATGCTAGATGACCGGGAGCGGAGCTGCGTTTCGACCGTGTGAATATGCGCCCCATCGGATGCTGGGGTTCGGTCGAGGCCACCGCAACTGGGCAGACCCGCCATGACTCCAATCACGCGGCAGACCCTGCCCGTTGTCCCGGGGTCAATAGAATCCGCCGGAGGAGGTGTGTCTTGAACGTCGCCACTCGCATCCGCCTTTTGGGAGCATTGGCTGGTGTCCTGTTGGCCGCAGTCGCTCTCATCACCATCCTGATCTGGCTACGAAGTTGGCCGGCAATCGCCGTGCTCGCTGCCGTGGCACTCGTGGCGTCACTGGTGGCTCGCCGGCTCGCCCGACGGGTCAAGCGGGGAACGGTGCTGGAACTGGATCTCGAGAGCGGGGTGGTCGAATCGCACGGCACCGAT
>JAHELU010000178.1 GCA_024644005.1 Acidimicrobiales bacterium
CGATCGTCTCGATCTCCGCTCCCGCCCAGGCCGAGGTGGACCTCACCGACCCGACGGGTCCGGGCCAGGCCCTCAGCGGGTCCGGCGCCGAGGTCCTGTGGAAGGAGCCCACCATCCCGGTCTGCTGGGAGGCGTCGGCCAACACCTATCCGACCGAACGGGGCTGGGTCGAGGATGCGGTCGACCGGTCGTGGGAGGCCGTGTCGAACGTCGACTTCACCGGCTGGGGCGTGTGCACCCCTGGATCGCAGGGGGTGCGGATCGGGGTGACCGAGGGGAATCCGGTCCTCCACGGGATCGGCAACCAGATCGACGGCGCACCCGACGGCATGGAGCTGAACTTCACCTAGGCCACCGTCACCCCGGGATGCGCCGACCAGGCCTTTCGCGAATCGTGCATCCGCAAGACCGCGGTCCACGAGTTCGGCCATGCCCTCGGCTTCACCCACGAGCACCTGCGGGACGACTCTCCCGGTGCCACCGGCAGAGTCGATCCCGACTCGCCGGACGCGTGCGCGGCAGAGACGGACCCGAGCCTCCAGACCGGTAACGAGCCGGTGATCCTGTTCACCGACTACGACCCCGAGTCGGTCATGAACTACTGCATCTCCCGCCCGTTCGACGACCGGGACAACCTCACCGCGATGGACGTGGCCGGGGTGCGCCTGGCCTACGGCCCGTGGCGGGATGGCGTGGCCCTCCCCGTCCTCGTCGACGGGCGCCTGGCTGCAACCGACGACGAGTGGCTGACGCCGGACGTCTCCGACGCCCGCACCTTCACCGTCGAGCTGGCAGCAGCCGAGAACGACCCCTCGCCGACGCTGTCGGAGTCGCTCTGCGTCGGCGACGAGGTGCTGCTCGAGGCCTCGTTCCAGCTGGCGCTGACCAACGACGACACCAAGGCGGTGATCACCATCGGCGTCGACCTCTACGAGTCGGCACAGTGCGACCGGAGCGACCTGGAGGCCTCGGTCAACATCGCCAGCATCGTTCGCCCCGGACCGGTCCAGTTCGCCCGACGGCTGGCGAGCCACGAGCCCGCCAGTGGCGACTCCGGATCGATCGACCTGACCGTGACCCGGCAGTACGACCTCGTGGCGGCGACCCAGTCGTGTGGATCGGTCTGCGACAACGCTGCGGCGGGAACGGTGTTCGCCTCGACCCCTCCCGGCTCCGACCAACCGCCGACGATCGTCGCCTGCTCATCGGTGGAGGGCTGCGACAGCCCGGCCCCGGCCGCGTGCGCCCACCCCTACGACTGCACCGAGCCGGTCGAAGCCCCGGACCCGGTCGAGCCACGCCGGCGCTGAACCCCCACCGCTCTTGACGCACCCCTCACGGCTCACCACCGAGCACCGAGATCAGCGCCGGGAGACGCCGTCGGCCTCGGCGGCCTGGTGCACGGCTTCCGCCACCCGGACCGCGACCGACTTGTCGAACACCGAGGGGACGATGAAGTCCGGAGCGAGCTCGTCCTGGGGCACCGACTCGGCGATGGCCAGAGCGGCGGCCAGCTTCATGCCCTCGGTGATGTCGCTGGCCCTGGCATCGAGGGCGCCCCGGAAGATGCCGGGGAAGGCGAGCACGTTGTTGATCTGGTTCGGATAGTCGCTGCGACCGGTGGCCATCACCGCCACCAGGCCCTCCACCTGCTCGGGCAGGATCTCCGGATCGGGGTTGGCCATGGCGAACACGATCGGGTCGGCGGCCATGGCCTTCACGTCATCGACGGTGAGCAGACCGGGGCCGCTCAGCCCGAGGAACACGTCTGCCCCGCCGATCACGTCCCCCACGGACCCCTTCCGTCGATCCTGGTTGGTGTTCTCGGCGAACCACTGCTTGGCCGGGTTGAGGTTGTCCCGCCCCTCGTAGACCACGCCCGCACGATCGAGGCCGATGATCCGCCCCGCCCCGGCCTCGAGCAGCATCTTCCCGACCGCGATGCCGGCCGCGCCGAGCCCGGTCACCACGATCGTGACCTCGTCCATCTTCTTGTCGACCAGCTTGAGGGCGTTCTCCAGGCCGGCCAGGGCAACCACCGCCGTGCCGTGCTGGTCGTCGTGGAACACCGGGATGTCGAGGCGGCCCTTGAGCTCGGTCTCGACCTCGAACGCCCCGGGGGCGGCGATGTCCTCCAGGTTGATCCCGCCGAAAGTGGGGGCGAGGCGGACGACGGTCTCGATCAGCTCGTCCGGACCGGCCACGTCGAGGCAGATGGGAAAGGCGTCGACGTCGCCGAACTCCTTGAACAGCAGCGCCTTGCCCTCCATCACCGGCATGGCGGCCTTCGGGCCGATGTCGCCGAGTCCGAGCACGGCCGTGCCGTCGGAGACGATCGCCACCGTGTTCTTGCGGATGGTGTGCGTGTCGGCCAGGCGGGGATCGGCGGCGATCGCCTTGCAGACCCGGGCCACACCCGGCGTGTAGGCCATGGACAGGTCGTCGCGGTCGCCCACCGGGAACAGCGGCAGCACCTCGATCTTGCCGCCCTCGTGCATCCGGAACGTGCGGTCGTGGTGCTCCAGGACGCTGACCCCCTCCACCGCCTCGGCTGCCGCCAACACCTCCCGCTGATGGTCGACGCCCGAGCAGTTGACCACGATGTTCCGCTCGAGGATCGGACCCTTGGCGACGAAGCCCTCGATGGCGAAGATGTTGCCGCCGGCGTCGCCGACGGCGGTGGCGAGCCTGCCGAGTACCCCCGGCACGTTGTCGAGGCGGACCCGGAGGTTGACCGAGAACTGGGCTTCGGTTGACTGGCTCATGGCCAAAGGCTACGGGCCGGGCAAACCGCAACCGCCCGGGCGGGCCCGATTGTCTCCGGATTTCGTCTCGACCACGACGGTCACATGCGATCGAGCAGCTCGGTCTTCTTCTGGTCGAACTCGGCGTTGCTGATGATGCCCTTCTGTCGCAGCTCGTCGAGCTTCTCGATCTGCTCCGGTATGGAGAGCCCACCGCCGAGGTTCCGGCCGACCCGATCGTACTTGCGGTTCTCGTTGTGCTCCATCTGCCGGTAGATCTCGTTCTGCACGTGCAGCGGCTTGCGGATGTCGCTGAAGTGCTGCGAGCCCTGCTCCCCCGCCGACTCGATCTCCAGGTCACCCGACCCGATGAGCCGTTCGAAGAACGTCTGGCTGAAGAACACCGTGTTGACCCGCTCGAGGGGGATCTCGGTCCCCTGGCGGGAGAACACGCCGGACCGGTTGATCAGCCGGTCGGTGGTCACGACGAAGCTGGTCGTCGACCAGACGATGTACCGGGCGATGAACCACGCGAGCACGAACACGATCAGCCCGGCAGCCATCAGGTTGATCACGGCCTCGTTGATGAAGAGGAGGGCGATGACGCCGAGCACGAGGGCCCCGACCAGCGAGGCGGCCTGGTTGGCGAAGAACCACCAGTGGGGCCGCAGGTCGAGCACCACTTCCTCAGCCGAGTACAGCTGATCGTCGGAGAACGGCACTTCGCGATGCTACCGGGGTGTCAGATGCCGACGCTAGGGTCGGTTCCGTGAGATCGGGGGACGAAGACCGGCTGCTGGATGGGCTCAGCCAGTCCCAACTGGCGGCCGTCACCCAGCCGGGAGGTCCGCTGATCGTGCTGGCGGGAGCCGGGTCCGGCAAGACGAGGGTGCTGACCCGCCGGATCGCCTGGCGGGTCCTGCGGGGGGAGACCGATCCCAATCGGGTGCTCACCCTCACCTTCACCCGCAAGGCGGCGGCCGAGCTCCGCGAGCGGCAACGGGCGCTCGGTCTCCGGGATCGAGTTCCGGCCGGAACGTTCCACGGCATCGCGCTCACGCAGCTCCGGCAACGGTGGACTGAGCGGCGCACGATCCCGCCCACCCTGCTCGACCGCAAGGTCCGGTTCGTCGCCCAGCTCTGCTCCACCCGAACCGGGTCGCGATCCGGCGTCGAGATCACCGATGTGGTGGCCGAGATCGACTGGGCCCGGGCCCGGCTGATCGCCCCCGAGAACTACGGCGCGGCCGCGGCAGCGGCCGGTCGGGTACCCCCGCTGCCGCCGGACGAGCTGGCCGATCTGATGGTCCGCTACCAGCAGGAGAAACGGCGCAAGCGCATCGTCGACTTCGACGATCTGCTGTCGCTGGCCATCCGAGACCTCAGAGCCGATCCGGACTACGCCGCTGCGGTCAGGTGGCGGCACCGGCACTTCTACGTCGACGAGTTCCAGGACGTGAACCCGCTGCAGTTCGCCCTGCTCTCGGAGTGGCTCGGCGAGCGTGACGACCTGTTCCTGGTCGGCGACCCGAACCAGGCGATCTACGGCTGGAACGGGGCCGATCCCGGGCTGCTGGCTTCGATGGCCGCCGCCGATCGGTCAACCGTCGTCGAGCTGAACGACAACTACCGGTCCACCCCTCAGGTGCTCGGCCTGGCCGCCGCCATCCTCGGGCCGGTGGCCGGGTCGAAGCTCCGATCGCACCAGGGAGACGGGCAGACGCCGACCCTCACCTCGTTCGCCACCGACAAGGCCGAGGCGGCTGGCGTGGCCGACGCCATCCGGGGGGCCAGGAACATCGGAGACCGCTGGTCCGACCAGGCCGTCCTGGTCAGGACGAACGCCCAGCTGGTCCTCATCGAGCAGGCGCTCGGCGAGCTGCGAATACCGTGCCGGTTGCGGAGCGGGTCGGGTCCGCTCCGATCACCCGAGGTCAAGACGGAGCTGAAGGCCATCGGTCGGGACGGCATCGACCTCGTCCGCCAACTCGAAGAGCTCGACGAGCGGCTGGCCGACCTCGCATCGCCGGGGGCGGGCCAACAGACGAGCTCCGGTGTCGACCGCTACAACAACCTCGCTGCGCTGAGCCGCGTCATCCACGAGTACGTCACCCTCGATCCGAGACCCAGCGGCCCAGGCTTGCTGGCGTGGTTGGACACGATGCAGCAGGGCGACGTCGACAGCAGCGAGGACGCGGTCGACCTCGTCACCTTCCACGGCGCAAAGGGTCTGGAATGGCCAGTCGTGCACCTGGCGGGGCTGGAAGACGGGTTCGTGCCGATCGCCTACGCCAAGACGGATGCCCAGCTCCAGGAGGAACGGCGGCTGCTCTACGTGGCGCTCACCAGGGCCGAGAGGAGCCTGCACCTCAGTTGGGCCAAGGAGCGCACGTTCGGGACCACCACGACGAAGCGGCAGCCGTCGCCCCTGCTGGAACCGATCGGCCGGGCGATCTCCGGCCTGGCCGGAACGGCGCCCACCCCGCCGGACTGGCGAGCCGAGATCGCCCGTTCGCGTAGCCGGATCCCGGGCGCGCCCCAGGCGGGGACCAGCTCGGCCACCCTCACCGAGCTCCGCCAGTGGCGGAGTCGCAAGGCCAGAGCGGCCGGCGTGCCCCCGCATGTCATCCTCGCCGATCAGCTGTTGCAGGTCATCGCAGAGCACCGCCCGGCTACGAGCACCCAGCTGGCGGCGATGCCGGGCATGCGACCGACCAAGCTCCAGCGCTACGGGGCGGAGCTGTTGTCCGTGCTGGAGCGCTCCGCGGAGGCGAAGGCCGCTCCGCGCTGAGCCGCCCTCGATCCCGGGGCACAATCCCGGCTACTCCGGACGACGGTCGGGCATGATCACGGCCACGACGGTCTGGGAGGCGTGCTCCAGCACGTGCTCGACGTTCGGCCCGAGGCTCGGTCGCCCGTCGTCGAGTCGCCGCAACCGCCCACCGAGCACGATGAGATCGGCCTCGATCTCGGTGGCCTGCCGCACGATCTCCACCCCGGGGGATCGAGCGAAGCGGATCTCGGTGTCGGCGTTGGCATGGACCTCGAGCGCGTGGGTGTAGGCCTGGGCCAGCACCCGTTCGGCGACGTCGGCCTCGGGCGACAGGGCGGACTGGCCACTGCGGAGGGACCCGAACACCCCGCCCCGGAGCGGAGCCAGTAGTTGGGCCCCGAATCCGGCCGGTGCTCCGGTCTCGTAGACGACGTGGCTCAACATGAGCCGCGTCCCGAGTCGGGCCGAGAGGTTGGCCGCCAGCTCCTCTGCCGCCCGTGACGACGGACTGGCCACCACCGGGACCAGCGCCTGGGCGAAGATGCCGGGCAGCCGACCGGGCAGGAGATTCCTGGCCTTGCGGACGATAACCACCGGCAGATCACTGGTCCGCAACAGCTCGTCGACCAGGGGCGAGACGAAGGTCTGTCGGCTGGGGTCGGCAACGGCTCCCACGGCGATCACCCCGTATCCCAGCTTCGACTGGGCCACGATCTGGGCCGCCGCCTCCACCAGGTCGACATCGTCCAGGTGCGCCACGTCGAGCTCCCGCCCGTACAGCACGTCCTCCAGGACCTCGAGGTTCGGGCCGCTGCCGTTGGCCCGGACTGCCATCACGGTGGCGGGCAGCTCCTCCGGCCAGGCGAAGTGCACGATCTGGGCGGCGACGATGCTGTTGGCGGTCGACGCCGACGGCAGCAGGATCCGGCTGTTCGTGATCAGCAGGTTCCGGGACAGCGCCTCCTCCCGGGCCAGGCGCTCCCGCTCGGCCACCGATCCCTCGAGATTCTGGCTGAAGACCCGCAGCCCGATCGATGCGAACAGTGAGGTCACCAGCGGGATCATCACGATGATCGTGAACGTGGTCTGGTTGAACACCCCGAGCGACAATCCGACGGTGGCGATGATGATCTCCAGCGCCCCCCTGGCGTTCAGCCCGGCCCCGAGGACCATGCCCTCCCTCGTGGTGAGCCCGGCCCACCGGGCACCGACCAGTGAGCCGCCGAATTTCAGCACCAGGGCCACCGCCAGCAGCACCAGGGCCCAGGCCAGGGCCGAGCCCTGGAGCAGTGACAGATCGAGTCGGAGACCGGCGGTGGCGAAGAACAGGGGCGCGAAGAGGACCGCCGTCAGATCCTCGATCAGGTGCTGGGACTCGATCTGGTGGTAGCGGGATCTTGCCAGGATCACCCCGGCGACGAAGCTGCCGAGCACCGCCTCGACGCCCAGACCCTGGGTGATGACACCGAAGACCAGCATCGTGCCCAGCGTGACCGTCAGCGCCCCCTGGAGGTTCTTGCCCTCCCGTCTGACCGCCCGGAGGGCGACGTCGACCCCCCGTTGGCCGTAGACGAGGGCGCCAGCCAGGAACGCCGACAGCCCGATCACCGTGAAGCCGATGTCGAGCACCGACAGCTCCCCCGAGGCGGCCAGACCGGCGATGATGCCGAGGATGATCCACCCGATCACGTCGTTGGCCATGCCGACCGCGATGGTGATCTGACCGACGTCCCGGCGCATCAGCCCGAGATCACCCAGGATCTTGGCCACCACGGCGAGGGCCGAGACAGCGACGCTCACGGCGATGAACAGCGTGAACACCAGGCGGCTCGGGGCCACGCCGTCGAGCTGCCCGTAGAACGAGTCCGGCATCGCCCACCCGACCACCAACCCGCCGACGAAGGGCACGGCGAGGCTGCCGATCGTGACGAGCGCGGCGGCTCGGCCCAACCGACGGATCAGGTCGAGGTCGGTCTCGTAGCCGGCCACCACGAGGAGGAAGGCGGCGCTGAACCAGCTGACGGCCAGCAGCATGGCCGACTGCTGCTCGGCATAGGGCTGGCCGGGGAGGAACCAGTCGAAGCCGGACGGCCACACGACACCGAACACGCTGGGGCCGAGCAGCAGGCCGGCGCTGAGCTGGCCGACCACTGCCGGCAGGTTGAGCCGCCTCGCCACCTCGCCGAGGATCCTGGCCGCGGCGTACAGCACGAGGAGCTGGACCCAGAAGACGAGCAGCTGATGATGATCCAGGCTGGTCAGCACGGCTTCGACCGGAAGCCGGCCAGCACCGGGGCGTGATCGCTCGGCTTCTTGCCCTTCCTCGCGTTGCGGTCGATCAGGTCGAGGCGAGACCGGTCGGCCAGCGACTCCGACGCGAGCACGTAGTCGATCCTCATGCCCTGGCGCTTGTGGAATCGGCCGGCCTGGTAGTCGTAATAGGAGAACAGGCCGGGCTGGGGGTAGCGGGCCCGGAGCGTGTCGACGAGGCCCCACTCGACGACGTCCTGCAACGCGTGGCGCTCGTCGTCGGTGACGTGGGTCGAACCATCGAAGGCGGCCCGATCCCAGACGTCGATGTCGGTCGGGGCGATGTTCCAGTCGCCGGCCACGACGACGTCCTCGGTCGGCTCGACCGTCTGGCTCAGATGACGACGCAGCCGTCGGAGCCAGTCGAGCTTGTAGTGGTACTGCTCGTGCCCGACCTCCCGGCCGTTCGGCACGTACACGCTGTGCACTCGGGTCGAACCGCACCGGGCCGAGACCAGCCGGGCCTCGTCGTCCGCTTCGACGCCCTCGCAGAACCCGTCGAGCGGATCCTCGAGGCCGACCCGGGAAGCGATGGCAACACCGTTCCACTGGCCGGTGCCGTTGTGGGCCACCTCGTAGCCCTGTTCGGCGAAGAGGTCGAAGGGAAACGACTCGGCAGCCAGCTTCGTCTCCTGCAGGCACAGGATGTCCGGCCGCACCTCGGCGAGCCACTGTTCGACCCGGGGGATGCGGGCGTTGAGCGAATTCACGTTCCAGGTCGCCACGAGCACTATGGGACCATAACCGCTGTCCGGGCGGTCTTGCTCGATCCGCAGCCTGCCTCGATCGACGCCCCAGTTCGGGCTCGCCAGACCCCGTCCCCGGCAGTCGCCCAGCCGTGCCCGAGCGGCTCACTTATAACTCCGATCGACACCACGATGTAGGATCAGGGGCGTGACCACCAACGGCATCGGCGACGAGAACGACCCCGGCGGCGACAACCCGACCACGTCAGGGCCGAACTCCTGGCTCGTCGACGAGCTCTACCGCCAGTACCTCGGCAATCCCCGCTCGGTTCCCGAGGAGTGGCGCAAGGTCTTCAGCAACGGCCCACCCGATCAGCCAGGGGCAGGCAACGGCGGATGGGAAGCCACGGCGAGCCCGGCGCCCGCAACCGAGCAGCCAGCACCCACAGCCACAGTCCCAACCCCCACCGCCGAGCAGCCAGCACCCGCAGCCACAGTCCCAGCCCCCACCGCCGAGCAACCAGCACCCACAGTCCCAG
>JAHELU010000179.1 GCA_024644005.1 Acidimicrobiales bacterium
ACGTCCCGCTCGATCGGACCGCTGGTAGTCGCCCTCGCAGCAACCGCGGCCGTTGCCTTGGTCGGCGTCGGACTGGAGAGCCCGGCACCGGCCGATCCCTCCCGAGCCGTCGTCGGGCCCACCTTCGGCGGACCGTGGTTGGGCACCGATGCCCTCGGCAGGAGCTCGCTGTCCATGACGCTGGCCGCCATCGGGCCCGCCCTGCTGGCCGGGGTGCTGCCGGCGCTCGCGGCGCTGGCGCTGGGCTGGCCGCTGGCCTGGCTGCGCCATACGGCGGGCGGGGCGGTCCGGCGGGCGCTGGCGGGCGCCGTCGATCTGGTGTGGTGGCCGGCCCCGCTCATGGTGCCGCTTGCGCTGTTGTTCTTCGACCTGCCGGAGCGGCCGGAGCTGCACCTCGGCGTCGTCGGGTTCGTGGCGCTGACGCTGACGCCGCTGGCATCCCGCCTCCTCGGTCGTGGGGTGCTGGGAGCCGGTGGCGACCGGTTGGTACGGGGGGTCGCAGCCTTCCTGTTCTGCGGCGCGCTGGCCGTGTCGATCCACCTGCTGTACGGCTACATGGGGTTCGCCGTGGATACGACCAGGCCCGATCTCGGCGCTCTGATCGCCGAGAACCAGCCTCGCTACGGCCGGAGCGCCTGGCCGCTGGTCGTCCCGGCGCTGGCTGCGGTCTGGTTGCCGGCACTGCTCTACTGGCTGTCCTCGGCCCTGGTGGTGCCCGACAGCACCAGGGCCCGCATCGTAGACGCCAGCGGCGCGGTCGTGGCGCCGTCAGTTGACCAGGACGACATCGCGCTCTCGTCCGGGCCGGCTCCGAGTGCGGCCCGTGGCCCCGACGTCGGCGATCTCCGGATCGGTGCCACGGACAGCACCACAGAGCCGGACGGCTCGGTTCCCGCGCCGGTCGACGCCTCCGCGGACCCGTTCCGTGCGCCGCTGCCGTTCGCTGCGCCGGCCGAGCCCGAACCGGCCGTGCCCGACGACGGGCCGCCGATGTCGGACCGACCGGTCGAGGTCGACGCCCGCTCCGGGCCGGCACTGCGCGGAGGAAGCGCCGGACAGCCCGAGGCGGCGGCGGACGACGCCGGGGCCGGTGGACCCGCCACCGACCGACCCGGTCCAGACCTGGAGGATTCAGACCTGGGTGACCCAGACCGGGGAGACACAGCCCGGGACGGCCCGGCGCAAGACGATGACGACCTGGGAGACACCGAGGGACCTGAAGAGGCTGTCGTCGACGCGACGAAGACGATCGAGCTGCGGCCGTCCACCCTGCGGCGGGCCGGGATCACCCTGCCGACCGGCGGCAACCGGCGACCGCCATCCCTGGCGATGTCGAAGCCGACACTGGCCACCCGAGCGCCGGCTCCCCTGTCGGACGACACCGCGAACGACGACGACGGGCCGCTCGACGACGACCGGCCGGATCGGTAGCGAGCACCGAGACTTGTGTCACAGAACATGCACAATATGGCATGAATCATGTCAATTGTCGCGGCGCTCGTCTAGGATGGAGCCATGACGGACGAGGGGTCCGACGGCAGCGAGCGCACGGCGGCCAAGCCCCAAGGCGCTGCGGCGGCCGACCTTCGACGGCGCCGGGCCGACGTGTCGAAGCAGGCCATCCGGGATGCGGTGGCCACCTTGTTGCGCACCGAGCACCCCGCAACGCTGAGCATCCCCGCAGTGGCGGCAGAGGCCGGCGTCTCGGTCCGCACCGTCTACCGCTACTTCCCGACCAAGCAGGACCTGCTCGACGACGTCGCCGAGGTCCAGTCAAGGCGGGCGGACGCCATCATGGAGGGCCGGGGCGGGCTCTTCGAGAACCCCGGCGAGTATCTCGTCGCCCTCTGGAGCGACTTCGAGAACGACCTCGAAGCGGTTCGGGCCCAACACCTCTCGCCGCTCGGGAGCGCGATCCGGGCCCGGCGGATGGAGCGGTTCCGGGCCGATCTCCGAGTCCGGATCGATGAGCGCCATCCCGAGACCTCCGACCAGGATCGGGCCGATCTCACCGATCTGATCATGATGGTGCTGTCGTCCTCGGCCTTCCTCGATCTCCACACCAGGCTCGGCCGATCGGGGCCCGAGGCGGCCCGGCTGGCCTGGTGGGCGGCCAGGGCCATGCAGAAGCAGTTCGCGACCGACGGCGGGATCAGGGCCAGACCGCCCCTGGTCGAGCGACAGGACACACACGACGAGAGGTGAGCGACGATGCGCATCGATACCCCACACACCGGGTCCGACCACGGGTCGGACCCGGGCGACGAGCTCGAGTGGGAGAAGCCGGGGCCGGGCACCTGGCAGCTCGACAGCTCACACTACGAGCCGGACTGCGCACGGCTGGCTCAGCGAGCCATCGAGATCGGCATGAGGACCGGCATGGCTCAGGGCTTCGAGCGGATGGGCGGCCCGCTGCGAACGCTCGAGGCCGCATTCGTCAACGGGCGGTTCTACCACCGGATGGTGCCCCTCGTCGGGGCCGACCTCGATCTCCCGGCCCCGCCGGCACCGCTGCTGTGGTGCTTGACGAGAGTCCACCCGGTCTTCCGGCGGCGGGCGAGGCAGGCGAAGCGGACGCTGGAGGGTCGGCTGTGGAACGAGGAGCTCCTGGCCTGGCAGACCGAATACCGCCCCGATCTGATCCGCCGCTGCCGGGCGCTGGGGGCGATCGATCCCGCCGCGCTCGACGATGCCGGCCTGGCCGACCATCTCGACCAGCTGATCGAGCTGGTCAACGACGGAACCACCCTCCACTTCCGACTCCACGTCAGTGATCTCGGGCCGATCGGACTGCTGCTGGTCCGGGCCAGGGAGTGGGGGCTCGACACCGTCGAGGTCATGGCCACCCTGACCGGTTCGTCCCCGGCCACCAGCGCCCCCATGGCGGCGCTGGCCGCAATCGGCGCGACCCTCGACGACGACGGTCCGTTCGAGACGCTCGACCAGGTCCGGGCGTCGTCGCCGGAAGCGGCGGCCAGCCTCGACGCCTTCCTCGACGAGTACGGCTGGCGGCTCACCACCGGGTACGACCTCCAGGACCTGACGCTCAACGAGCTACCGGAGCTCCTGGTGGCCGCCATCAACGAAGCGGCCGGGCGCCGGGACGGGCCGGACGCCACGACCGATGCCCGCACGGCCGGCGATCGGGCGCTCGATCGGCTCCGGGGGCAGCTCGCGCCGGCCGACCGACCCGAGCTCGATCGGCTCGTCGCCGACGCCCGGGCGCTCTACGGACTACGGGACGAGAACGGACCGCTGACCTACCAGTGGCCGGCCGGCCTGCTCCGCCGAGGCCTGCTGGAGGCGTCCGACCGACTGCTCGCTGCGGGGCGGATCGACGACCCTCGGCAGGTCTTCGATCTCGAGGCCGACGAGCTGAACGCGCTGCTCGCCGGCGGCACGTCCCCGTCGGTCGACGAGCTGGGCGCCCGGTTGGCCGAGCGCTTGATGTGGAAGCGCCACCCCGCTCCGTCCCGGCTCGGGCCGGAGATCGACCAGCCGCCCCTGTGGACCATGCCGGCGTCCCTGGCCAGGCTGATGGAGGTGGTACTGACCGTGCTCGAGCTCATCGAGAGCGACGGCTCGGCGCCGACCCTCGACGGCATCGGGATCGGCGACCGGGACTGTGTGGGCCGGGCCAGGGTGGTGACCGACGAGATCGATGCGCTGGCCAGGATGGAGCCCGGCGACGTGCTGGTCGCGCCGTTCACCGTGCCGACCTACAACGCGGTGCTGGCCACCGCCGGCGCCGTGGTGGTGGAGCACGGGGGCCTGCTGTGTCATGCCGCCGTGATCGCCCGGGAGCTCGGCATACCCGGCCTGGTCGGCGTGACCGGGGCCACCGGCCAGATAACCGACGGCGCGCTCGTGCGGGTCGACCCGGTGGCCGGCACGATCCGGGAGCTCGCCGCCCCTCAGCCCGCCGGCAAGCCGGGCGGCGTGCCCGTCAGCCCTTGAGGAACAGCCGGTAGGCCTCGTTCTCGGTCTCGTCCCAGCAGGGGTAGCCGAGGTCGTCGAGGTGGCGCTGGAACTCGGCCAGCGTCTCCGGTGGGACCTGGACCGCCACGAGCACGCGGCCGTAGTCCGAGCCGTGGTTGCGGTAGTGGAACAGGGTGATGTTCCAGTCGACCCCGACCGACTGGAGGAAGCTGAGCAGCGCCCCCCGGCGCTCCGGGAACTCGAACCGGTAGACCCGCTCGTCTGGAATGTCGGGAACGGCCCCGCCAGCCAGGTAGCGGACGTGGACCTTCGCCATCTCGTTCTCGGTCAGGTCGCAGACCTCGTAACCGGAGACCTTCAGCTTGTCGATCAGGACATGCCGGTCGTGGGCTCCCTCCCGCAGCTCGATCCCCACGAACACCCTGGCCCGGTCCGGCCGGTTTCGACGGTAGTTGAACTCGGTGACATGACGGTCCCCGATGGCTCGGCAGAAGGCGAGGAAGCTGCCCTTCTCCTCGGGGATCTCCACCGCCAGGATCGCCTCCCGCTTGTCGCCGATGGCCGTTCGCTCCGTCACGTGGCCGAGCCGGTTGAAGTTCATGTTGGCCCCGCAGTTGAGGGCCACCAGCGTCTCTCCCGACACGTCCCGATCGTCGACGTAGCGGCGGATGCCCGCCACCGCCAGCGCCCCGGCCGGCTCGATGACGGTCCTCGTGTCCTCGAAGATGTCGCGGATGGCGGCGCAGATCTCGTCGGTCGTGACCGTGATGACGTCGTCGACGTGCTGACGGCAGAACTGGAACGTCAGGTCGCCGACCCGCTTGACGGCCACCCCGTCGGCGAAGGACCCGATCTGGTCCAGCGTCACCGGCCCACCGGCGGCGAGCGCCGCCTTCATGCTGGCCGCGTCCACGGGCTCGACCCCGTAGATCGCCACCTCGGGCCGCTTGACCTTGATGTAGGTGGCGACTCCGGCCGCCAGCCCGCCGCCCCCGATCGGCACGAAGACGGCATCGATGCGGTCGGACATCTGGTCGAGGATCTCCCGCCCGATCGTGCCCTGGCCGGCGATGACGTCGATGTCGTCGAAGGGGTGGACGAAGCACAGGCCCTCGCCCTCCGCGACGGCGAGCGCCAGGGCCTGGGCCTCGTGGTAGTCGTCACCGTGGAGGACGATCTCCCCGCCGAAGGCCCTGACCGCCGCGACCTTGATCTCCGGCGTGGTCTCGGGCATGACGATCACGGCTTTGATCCCACGGCGGGCCGCGGCCAGGGCCACCCCCTGGGCGTGATTCCCGGCCGAGCTGCAGATCACCCCCCGACCGATCGCCTCGTCCGGTAGCGAGAGGATCTTGTTGGCCGCCCCCCTGATCTTGAACGAGAAGCTCGGTTGCTGATCCTCCCGCTTCAGCAGGACGGTGTTGTCGAGTCGCTTCGACAGGATCGGTGCCCGGTGGAGACTGGTCCGGAGCGCGATCGAGTAGATCTCGGCCTCCTCCACTCGTGCTGCCAGGTCGGCTGATGCGTAGTCCATGTGCGGTACCCGGTTCGATCTCACGCCGCTGGGGTCTCCAGGAGGCCGAACCGACCGATCGGTCGGGAGCGGCGGGCGGCCATCTGGAGCCTACCGCGCCGCCCCGGTGACCTGGTGGTACGGCCGGACCCCGGCCCGTCAGGCGATCGGCGTTGCGGCCTCGCCGGCCCAGTACCGGTGGCCGAGGGCCCGGACACCGCCGTAGTAGGCGGCGGCGACCGCCCGGCAGGCCGTCCGCTTGGCGCTCGGTGCGCGGTGCCGCCTGCAGTACCACAGCATCTGGGCTCGGAACACCCGATCACAGCTGCGACGGCCGGCGCTACTCGACCCGTACGGTCGGGTCCGGTAGCACCGATCGTGGCGGTCGCAGAGGTGGTGGAACTCGAAGCCGTAGCCCGAGTCCGGTACGCCGGTGCAGCCGTTGGCCGCCCGCCCGTGGGCCGGTGCCGGCGGTGCACCGACCAGGGCGCCCGCCAGGACGGCCACGACGACGGCGATCAGCACGACCGTCGGGCGGAACGCCGCCCGCGGCCGGGCCACCGCCGTCGGGCGGGCCGCAGCAATCGGGCGGGCCACCGCTGTCGGGCGGGCCGCAGCAATCGGGCGGGCCACCGCTGTCGGGCGGGCCGAGACCGTCGGGCGGAACGCCGCCCGCGGGCGGGCCGACCTCCTCGATCCGGATCGTGTGCGTGCCATGTGCGCTTCCCTTCGCTGACGCAGGCCGGCGCGGCCTGCGGATCCTCGATCCGGCAGCCGTGCTGCAAAGGGACACCCTGCGACTCGATCCCGCCCGGTCACCGGGCGGTCGGGGCGTCGCGAACTCGACCCTATCGGGCAGGCGCCGAACCCGGCGGCTCCAGCCAGCGGATGGGATCGCAGTCCGGCCGCGATCCATGCCGCAGGGCGCGCCGAGCTCGTGTGATCCGACCCCCGCAGCCGTCGGTCGCCGACGGCCCGACTTCCGGTCTTGTTCCCGAGGTCGGCCGGCCCGTAGCATCATGGCCCGGTCGTCGCGTGGGCCAGAGCTGGTGAAGGAGCTGCCATGACCATCGGTGAGACGCCGGTCGACATCGACCGCGGCACGGCCTACGAGCTCGGGCCGCCCACCTTCGACACCGACCTGATCGAGGTGGAGCGGGGGACGCCGGCCGGCGAGCTGCTGCGCAGGTACTGGCACCCGTTCGCCGTGTCCACCGATGCCGGCCGGAGCCCGAAGCCGGTACGGATTCTCGGCGAGGACCTGATCCTCTTCCGGGACGGATCGGGTCGACCGGGACTGGTCCACCCCCGGTGTTGCCATCGAGGCACGACGCTCTACTACGGCAAGGTGGAGCAGAACGGCATCCGCTGCTGCTATCACGGTTGGCTGTTCGACACCGAGGGCCGCACCCTCGACATGCCCTGCGAGCCGGACGGCGGGCGACGCCGGGAGCGGTATCGGCAACCGTGGTATCCGGTCCAGGAGTACCACGGCCTCGTCTTCGCCTATCTCGGACCGCCCGAGCACAAGCCGGTGCTGCCCCGCTACGACGTGCTCGACGAGGTCGCCGAGGGGTGGGAGCTGGTGGCGGACGACGACAACATCGGGCTCGAAGGTGATCCGACGCCCTGCAACTGGTTCCAGACCCACGAGAACGTGATGGATCCGTTCCACGTCTTCGTGCTCCACGCCGGCTTCTCGGGAAATCAGTTCGTGGCCGAGATGGCCGACCTCCCCCAGGTGAGCTGGCACTTCACCGAGCAGGGGGTCAAGTCCCACCAGGATCGGGTCCTCGCCGATGGCCGGTTCTTCCACCGGGTCACGGAGGTGGCGATTCCCAACGTCCGGATCGTGGCGAGCCCGTTCGTCGAGTTCGACGGGCCGGCGACCTCGGTGGCCTGGACGCTGCCGATCTCCCGGACCGAGACCAAGATCTTCACCCTGCTGAAGCGACCGATCGGACAGCCCCGGCGGCGGGCCCTGTACGACGGTAAGCGGTGGAGCGAGCTCACCGAGGCCGAGCACCGGGAGCATCCCGGCGACTACGAAGCCCAGGTCGGCCAGGGTCCGGTGACGATCCACTCGGAGGAGAACCTGGCGAGCTCCGACAAGGGGGTCACGATGTTCCGCCACCTGTTCCGCAGCCAGGTGCGGGCGGTGGCCGAAGGCCGAGCACCGGTCGGGGTGACCGACGACCCGGAGCAGGCGACCTTCGGGGTCAGGGCCGGCAACTACATCGGCGACCGGGCCGACGTCATCGAGCTCGGCTGACCGACCGGTCAGGTGAACAGGCCGTCGGCGACGCCCTCCGCCACGGCCTCGACGTCGAGGCCGGCGAGCTCTGTCAGGACATCGAAGTTGGCCTCGCCCAGGTAGGCCGGCGCCTGGCGGTACGGCTCGAGCTCCGATCGGCTCCACAGCCCGGGGAAGCGATCGTGGGTCCTCGTGCCGAACTCGGGCAGCTCGGTGCTCAGCCAGAACCGGCGGGCCTGCAGTTGCTCGTCCCGCTCCGCCAGGTCGCCGGCATCCTGGACGATGCCGGCCGCCACCCCGACCTCCTGTAGGGCCATCATGGCCTCGACGCCGGTTCGGTGCCCGCACCATGCGGCGACCGCGGCGTCGATCTCGGCCCGGCGCTCCCGTCGGGCCTCGACGGCGAGCAGGTCCCGGTCCTGGACACCGACCGTGTCCGCCAGCCTGGCCCACATCTCGTCGTCTGTCGCGGTCACGGCCAGGAACCGGCCGTCACCACAAGCGTAGACCTCGTTCGGCACCTGGTCGGCGAGCCCGTCGACATTGCCGGCCGGCTCGGTCTCGTGGCCGGTGGCGAAGTAGTCGACCAGGGCCGGCCCGATGAGGTAGGCCCCGACCTCGAGTTGCGCCATGTCGATGTACTGGCCTCGCCCGGTTCGCTCCCTGGCCTCGATGCCGGCGAGGACCGACAGCGCAGCCCCGAACCCGGCTGCGTGATCGTTGAGCGAGAACCCGCAGCCGATATCACCCCGACCGGCCGGGTTGGTCAGGTGGGTCAGCCCGCAGAGCGCATGGATGGTGGGGGCGTAGCTGATGACGTCGGACCAGGGTCCGTCGTGACCGCAGCCGGACATCGAGATGTAGACCAGCCCGTCGTTCCACGTCGCCACCTCCTCCCAGCCGAGTCCGAGCCGTTCCAGCACACCGGAGCTGTAGTTCTCCACGAGGACGTCGGCCTGTTCGATCAGCGACCGGATCACCGGGAGGGCCTCCGGCCGCTTCAGGTCGATCGTCACCGAGCGCTTCGACCGGTTCCACACCGGGTAGTACGGGAAGTCGGGCCGGTTGACCAGGGTGGCCCGCTCCTCGGTCTGGACCTTGATGACGTCGGCTCCGAGATCGCCGAGCAGCCTGGTGGCGAACGGGCCGGCCAGCACCCAGCTCAGATCGAGCACGATCAGCCCGTCGAGTGGCCTGGCGCCAGCATCGGCCGAGTCCTAGGTGGTCGGCGCCCGGGGATTCCTGTGCTCGAC
>JAHELU010000021.1 GCA_024644005.1 Acidimicrobiales bacterium
TCGGCCAGTGCGGTGAGGGCGCTGGCATCGAAGACCGTGGGCACCGTCGTCTCGGCCCGGTAGCGGACCACCTCGTCGGCGGCGGCGGCGCCCACCGGCAGGCCAGGACCGACGACGGCGGCGCCGAAGCGGTCCACGTCGGCCAGCACGTCGGCGACCCAGCTGTCGGGCACCGGGTACTCGACCGTCTCGACCGAGCCGATCCGCCCCGATCGGTGCGGATCACGACCAGGAACCGACAGCGCGACATAGCCGGCGCCGGCCCGGAGGGCAGCGGTGGCGGTGAGGGTGGGGGCTCCGGTCATTCCCGGGCTGCCACCCACCAGCCGGACGGCATGGCGCCACTTGTGATCATCGGCCGACCGGCGGGGCCAGCGTCGACCGACGTCGGCCGGCCCGACGAGGTGGATCGTGGCTCGAGAGCAGTCGAGCCCGATGTCGGCCACCCTGATCTCCCCGGCGTGGGACCGGCCGGGCCCGAAGAGCAGACCCGGCTTCCGTGCGGCGAACGTGACCGTGGCATCGGCTCGCAGCGGGCGACTCCTCAGCTCCCCGGTCAGCCCGTCGACACCGGATGGGATATCCACCGCCAGAACGGGGGTGTCGCCGACATCGAGCGGCAGCCGCCGGCAATCGAAGTCGCTCCGGAGCCCGGTCCCGAAGCAGGCGTCGACGACCAGGTCGAAGTCGGTTCGGGCCTCGGTGGTGTCCCCCTGCCGCCCGATGTCGTACACCGAGCAGCGGGCCCCCCGCCGCTCCAGGTGACGGACCGCGGCGCGACCGTCTGCGCCGTTGTTGCCGGGACCGGCCAGCACCGCGATCCGCTTGCCGTACAGGGACCGCCCGAGCAGGTCGATGGCGGCTCGGGCCGTGGCCCAACCGGCCCGCTCGATCAGCTCGGCCACTGGTTCGGGGGCGTCGGCGTCGATGGCCGCCATCTCGGTGGGGGTGACGATGGGCTCCATCAGATCAGCCGGTCGAGCACGTCGCCGAGGACGCCGTCTTCGAGGTGGGTGGCGCCGATCAGTGTCAGACCGTTGATCACCGTCTCGGTCCTGGCCCATGCCAGCACCTGCTGGGCCTGATCTCGCTTCCCGGCCCAGGCCGGCCCGTCCAGACCGTGGACCACCACGGTTGCGAGGTGGGCTGCGCCAGGGCCGTCGAGCTCGGCCAGCCACGGTTCCAGCCAGCGGACCATCGGGGCGCGATAGCCGACGAGCACGCCCAGCACCACCTCCGGCGTGAACGGCGAAGGGTGCTCCCCCGGGCTGCGCATCAGCGTCTCCAGCCACCAGGCGTCCAGCACCTCCTCGATGGCGGCCAACCGCTTCGACGACCACCGGTGCCGGCCGAGCCGCTCGGTCACCGACGCCGCATCCTCGACCGTCAGCCGATGGTCGACGGTCAGCTCGAGCAGGCGAGGGGTGGCAGCGGCGAGCTCCCCACGATCGGCTCTGGCGATCACGGCGTCGAACGCCAGCTCCGGGAACAGCCCGTAGTCGTCGGCCAGCACTCGCCAACTGGCGACCAGGGCCCGGTCGAGTCGGATGCTGCGAACCGGGGGCGGGGACGTGTCGCTCACGGGCGGCTGCCCGATCGGCTAGTCGGACGGGGCCGCCGGCCCCGCATCGTCCTGCCGGCCATCAGTCGGTTCACCGGTTGCGTCACCAGTCGGTCCCTCCTCGGTCCCGAGACCTGCCACGAAGACCTGTGCGAGGTGCTCGCTGTGGCTCATCGTAATCAACCAGCTGTGGATTCCCCGTTCCCGGGCTCGGACGGCGGCCCGACCGGTCAGATGGAGCGTGGGCTGGCCGGACGGGAGCCGGACCACCTCGATGTCGGTGAAGTCGGCGCCGCCGAGACCCGTCCCGAGCGCCTTCAGCACCGCCTCCTTCGCTGCGAACCGGGCTGCGTAGCGCTCGGCCGGATCGCGACGCCGCTCGCAGTACGCTTGCTCGCTCTCCGTGAAGACCCGGTGGACGAGACGGGGCTGGCGATCGATGACGGTCCGCATCCGGTCGATGTCGACCAGGTCGTTGCCGATGGCCACGACCACCCGACCGAGCAGCCCGGGATCGCGGTCGCCGGGGTCCCCAGCGGGATCGGCCGGTTCCGGGGTCAGCGCTCCATCCACCGTTCGGCAACGTCGGAGATGGGGGCGGTCAGCAGGTCGACGGTGGTGATCTCGGCCAGCAGGTCCTCCCGGAAGCTCGGCTCCCGCTCGGTCACCACGGCCACCAGCTGCCGGTAGCGGTTCCGGTAGCCCTGGAGCACCGTCCTGGCCACTGCCGCCCCGAGGTCGTCGTTGAGCCGGACGTGGCACAGGGTCAGCCCGGTGGTCTGGGCGTCCTTGACCTCGGGCACGATCAGCACCACCCGCCCGTCGGTCCCGACCGTGACGAACGGCTCCCGCTCCACCGCCACCCTGCGCTTGGTGCCCCGCAGGGTCGGGTCCCTCTCGACCCGGGAGGCGATACCGGCGGCGACGCCGCCCTTGTCGACCACATGGAGCTGGGCCCCGTTCTCGGGGTTGCCCTGGAGCCGGTAGCGGGTGTAGCCGGTGACCTCGGCCACCGCCGGGGTGATGGCGGCGAGGGTCCGAAGCGCCGGGTAGCTCAGCCGGTCCCGGGGGCACCCGGTGGCCAGCACGTCCTGGATCAGGCCGGCCTGGAGCAGGCTCTCGTCGGCCCGGCTGATCCCGACGGTGACCGTCTTGGCCTGGTGCTTGATCGCGTCCACCGGTCTCGTCAGCTCCTCGATCGCTGCGGTCAGGGCGAGGGCCAGGTCGTCGACGACGACACCGGGGGTACCGACCTTGCCGAACTCCTGCTGGTAGGCCTCGATGGGGACCGCCCCGGTGGCGAACCGGAGCAGGGCCGACACACGGGTGGCGGTCGATGCGTCGAGGTGACCGTTGTAGGAGCCGGCCCGCAGCCCGTCGAAGAACTGACCAGCGTGGGGCGAGAGATCTCGTCCGAAGCGCTCGAACCAGTCGTCGGTGGTCTGGCCCACGTAGCTCTCGATCCGCCCCCTGGCCTCCCGCAACGGGCGGGCCGAGCCGTCGATGGCCAGCGCGGCCTCGTAGCCGAACAGGTGGCCGACGACGGTGGACAACACGAAGGCCAGCTCCGGGTGGACCTCCGGGACGGCGATGACGTCCAGGGCGGCCGAGAACCGGTTCTCACCCTCGGTGGCGACGACGACGGGAGCCGCCTTGTGGGCCCGGAAGATCGCCACCTCCTTGGCGACGTCGTCCGCATTGGAGCCGACCAGCCCGGCGGCGCAGACCAGGATCAGCGGCTCGGAGGAGAGGTCGATGTGCTTCTTGTCCTCGGTCACGTCGCAGGCGATCGACTTGTAGCACAGCTCGGAGAGCTTGATCCGCAGCTCCTTGGCCGCGATGTGGTTCGTCCCGTTGCCGACGATCGCCCAGTACCGGCGGCTCGGCGCGTGGCGGCCGGCCGCCGCCGCGATCTCCGGCCGCTTGGCCAGCGTGGCCACCATCGCGTCCGGCAGGTCTCGCAGCCCGGCCAGGATCGCCTGCCGCTCGTGGTGCTCGACGGTCGCCCCGGGGACGAGCTGGGCGAGGCCGTCCGCCAGCAGGAACCCCGCCGCGATCTGGGCGTAGAACGCCTTGGTGGAGGCCACACTCATCTCCACATCACGCCCGTCGGACGTGTAGAGCACACCGTCCGACTTGTCGACCAGATCGCTGCCCCGGCGGTTGACGATGGCGATGACCCTGGCCCCTCGGGAGCGACACAGGTCGATCGTGCGGTTGGTGTCGGTGGTGGTACCGGACTGGCTGACCGCCACCACCAGGGTGTCCGACATGTCGTCCCGCAACCCGAATCCCGACAGCTCCGTCGCCGTCCTGGCGTCGACTCTGACCGGGGCGTCGCCGAGGGCGGCGTCGATGGCGGCGGCGATTGCCAGGCCGGCCACCGCTGCTGTTCCCTGGCCGATCACGTGGATCTTGGTCACGTGCCCTGCCTCGAGCGACTTGCCGACAGCCTCCGAGATCGTCTCGACCGGCAGGTGGACCGTCAGCTCACCCTCCTGCTCCACGAGCCGACCCCGCAGCGTCTTGCGGAACGACGTCGGTGATTCGCTGATCTCCTTGAGCAGGAAATGCGGAGCGTCACCCCGGTCGATGTCCCGGGTGGTGACCGACGGCTTCTTCCACTCGTCGTCGCCGATCGGCAGGACCGTGCCGTCGTAGGCGATCCGGGTCACGCCGGTGCGGTCTCCGGCCAACCTGCCGCTGAGGCGGATGATCTGGCCCTGGCTGGCAGTCGGGTTGTCCGGGTCGGCCGGGGTCTCGCCGTCCATGCGGAAATAGACGTCGGAGTCCTCGACCACGCCGTATGGCTCTGAGGCCACCACGAAGCAGTCCTCGGCAAGGCCGACGTAGACCCCCTGGCCACTCCCCCGGAGGGCCAGATGGACGTCTTCGGGCTCCCGGGCGGTGCTGATGCCGATGGCCACCGAGCCCTCGAACTGGGCGACGGAGGAGCGGACTGCCTCGTCGAGATCGAGCCCGCTGGCCAGACCCCGGCTGACCAGGGTGGGGATGACCTTGGCGTCGGTGGTGATCTCGGCCGCGATCGACAGGCCGTCGGCGGCGATGAGGTCGGCGAAGTTGTCGACGTCGCCGTTGAGGGCGGCGGTCACGTATGGCCCGGGCTCGCCAGACACCTCGTCGCTGTTGACCGGATGGGCGTTCGGCTCACTGATGATGCCGACGGAAGCCCAGCGGGTGTGAGCCAGAACGGTGGCCTGGGCGGTGTCGGCCGTCAACGCCCGATGCAACAGCTCGTCGGCGGCGATCGCGGTCCGCATCGCTGCGGTGTTGTCGCCGAGCTCACCGATCTCGGCCGCCGCCTTGTAGACGAAGCCGAGGTTGCCGTTGGCCACACGGACCGACCGGTCGACGAACAGCGGATCGCCGATCCTGCCCGCGAGCAGGCCCCTCACCGCTTCGGTATCGAGGTCGAGGCCGTGATCCCGGACCAGGACGTGGAGGCCGGCGGAGTCACGGCCCCGGACCTCCAGGCGGTCGAGGTTGCTCAACGCCTGCTGGATGCTGAACATGGCGGCCAGCCTGGCGCCCGAGATGTCGGAACCGCCGAGCTCGACCACCTCCCGAGCGGCCCGGAGCCGGTCGCGATCCAGGGCCCACAGCGCGTCCTTGAGCTCGACCAGCGCGCCGTTCACCGCTTCGAGCGCCGGCTGGTCGTCACCCTGCGATTCGAGATGGGCCTCGACGAGGTCGACCCCGGCGCCGAGGGCGTCCACCGTCGCGGCCACGGTGGTGACGAAGGCGGGGGCCGACAGCATGGCTCGCAGCCCCGCCTCTCCTCGCAGCTCCCGGTCGATGGCGGCCAGCGCGACCCCCGTGGCGTGGAGGCTCTCGGCCAGGTCGGGCTGGCCGGGCTCGGGGAATCCGGCGTGGATCCGCTCGAGGTCGGCGGACAGCCGATGGACGTCGGGCAGGGCACGCTCGGTGCGCTGTCTGACGATGGCGATGATTCCACACATAGGTACTGCTCCCTCCGATTCGGAGCTCGGCCCGGCCAGGGCGGATCAAGACTACCGGACAGATCTCGACCGTTGAGCGGCGGCTCGGTCGACGGTGACCGCGGTGGGCGGCGTGTCGCCCTCCCAGTGTAGGGACCACCGGGCTGCCGACCCCGGCGTGAAATCTACCCATGCCGCCCGACAAGCAGCATGCTGTCCGGTCCCCCACGGCACGCCATGGTGTCCGTTCTTGTGGTGTCCGTGGCCTCCGTGGCCTCCGTGGCCTCCGTGGCCTGTGGCCGATGAGCGGCCTGCGAGGCCGACCCAGCGACCGGTCACGCTGTGTCGAGCGCCTTCCTCGCGGCCTCGACCAGTTGAACACAGGCCTGCTGGGCGACGTCGGCGTCGACGTGCTCGACCATGACCCGCAGGAGCGGCTCGGTGCCCGAGGCCCGCACGAGGACCCGGCCGTCCGACCCGAAGCCGGCCTCGACCCGCTCGACCTCGTCGGCGATGGCGGCGGCGGGATCGGCCTCGCGGCGAGCCAGGCGGACGTTCTCGAGCACCTGGGGGACCCGGGTCATGATCCCGGCCGCCAGCTCCGAGAGCGGCCGGCCCGAGCGGACCACCACGTCGAGCAGTTGGACCCCGGTCAGCACGCCGTCACCGGTCGACGCCAGATCGCGACAGATCACGTGCCCGGACTGCTCGCCCCCGAGCGACAGTCGGCGATCGTCGAGCGCCTCGAGCACGTAGCGGTCGCCGACGGCAGTCGACACGACGTCGATGCCCCGCTCGGCCATCGCCCGGTGGAAGCCGAGGTTCGTCATCACCGTGACCACCACCGTGTCGTCCCGGAGCCGGCCAGCGGCCGACCAGTCCGCAGCCAGGATGGCCAGGACCCTGTCGCCGTCGACCACTCGACCGTTGTCGTCGACGGCGATCAGGCGGTCGGCATCGCCATCGAAAGCAAGACCAGCGCTGGCCCCGACCTCGACGACGCTGGCCTGCAGGGCCGCCGTATCGGTCGAGCCGAAGCCATCGTTTATGTTGGTACCGGTCGGCCGGTCGCCGATCACGATCACGTCGGCTCCGAGGCGACGGAACGGTTCGGGGCCGAGCTCCGACGCGGCGCCGTTGGCGCAGTCGATGACCAGCCGGGTGCCGGCCAGGGCCTCAGCGCCGACCGATCCGGTTATCAGGTCGATCCAGCCGTCGACGCCACCCGATGGCCGGCGTCCGCCCACTCGATCGGCGACACCGGGGGCGTGGAGCTCGAGCTGCTCCAGGTACCGCTTCTCGATCGTGGCCTCCACGTCGTCCCGCAGCTTGCGCCCACCGGCCGCGAACAGCTTGATGCCGTTGTCGGCATACGGATTGTGGGAGGCCGAGATCATCGCCGCCGGTGCGTCGCGGTCGACGGAGGCCCAGGCCACCGCCGGGGTCGGCACGACGCCGAGATACTCCACGTCCGCCCCGGCCGAACAGATGCCGGCGGTCAGGGCCCCTTCGAGCATCGGGCCGGAGCGCCGGGTATCGGCGCCGATCACGAACAGCTCGCCGCCGAGCACCTCGACAGCGGCCCGACCGAGCGCCACGGCCACCTCTGCGGTCAGCTCGGTATTGGCCACGCCCCGGATGCCGTCTGTGCCGAAATGGAGCGCCATGCGGTAGAAGCGATGCCGGGCAGCAGGATCTCGGCGACTACCGCTTGCTGTACTGGGGAGCCTTGCGGGCCTTCTTCAAGCCGTACTTCTTCGATTCCTTCTTGCGGGGATCCCTGGTTAGCAGGCCGGCCGACTTCACGTTCGGGCGATCCTCGGGATTCGCCTCGACGAGGGCCCGGGTGATGCCGAGGCGGAACGCACCAGCCTGCCCGGACAGCCCGCCACCGGACAGGGTCACGGCGATGTCGTAGCTCTCCTCGTTGCTGGTCAGCCGGAGGGGCTCGGTGATCAACGTGCGGTGGACCGCGGACGGGAAGTAGTCGTCGAACTCCCGGCCGTTGGCGGTTATCTTGCCGGTCCCTGGGGTCATGCGGACCCGGGCGATGGCCTGCTTGCGGCGACCGGTGGCTTGAACGGTTGACACGGTGATCGGATCCTTTGCGTCTCTCTACTTCGTCTCTCGACGAGCGCCGGCAATCTCCAGCGGCTTGGGTTGCTGGGCCGCGTGGGGGTGGGTACCACCGGCGTAGATCTTGAGCTTGCGAGCCTGCTGGCGGCCGAGCCGGTTCTTCGGCAACATGCCGACGATCGACTGGCGGACGGCGTCGGCCGGGCGTCGGCTCAGCATCGCGGCGTAGCTCTGGCTCTTCAGACCACCGGGGTAGCCGGAGTGCCGGTAGACCTGCTTCCGCTCGGCCTTGTTCGACGACAGGACGACCTTGTCGGCGTTGATGACGATCACGTGGTCACCGGTGTCGATGTAGGGGGCGAACGTCGGCTTGTGCTTGCCCCGAAGGACCCGGGCGACCTCGGTGGCCATCCGACCGAGCGTCATGCCCTCGGCGTCGACGACGAACCAGTCGCGCTGGATCTCTGATGCTTTCGGTGCGTACGTCTTCACGGTGATCCTCGGGACTACTGTCTGCGGTGTCCGGCTTCTGTGTTCGGCTTACTGTGTCCGGCTTGGTGTGTCCGGCTTGTTGGTGCTGCTCTGCGTTGCTGTGTTCTGCCGTTGCTGTGTTCTGGTCTGCGCTGCTGCGGGGGGCCGTGCTCGGCGCTCGCCGTCCCCGAGTCCCCTGATCGGGACGGGGCCTGCGGGCAACGTCGGCCACCCGAACAGGCGGAAATGGGCCGACCAGGTAGTGTACGGCGGTAGCTCGGCGGCCTCCAACGTCGCCGTGGGAGAACCTGGCCGGGGTCGGCGTGACGTCGAGAAGTGGCCGCTCGGCGGCCCGGCCGCAGCCCCGGTCGGACCCCGGCGGGCTCGTGCGGGCTCGTCGATCGGCGCAGCGCGTGGCCAGTGGTGGGTGGCGTCGGGGCCGCTACTCGTCGCCGCGCATGGGCCGGCCGACCCGACGCTGACGCGTCCACGGCCGCTTGCCGGCCTGTCGAGCCGGGCGCAGGACCAGTGCGGCGGAGCTGGGCGTGTCACCGGGCTTGGGTAGGCTTGGTCGCACGGAGTTCGACTGGGCCCCTCCGCTTCGGGATCAACCGAAGAGCACGCCTCGGGCAGTCCCCCTCGACGGAGATTCATCGGGAGACGCTCATGACCATCCGGCTCGTCGACCAGCCGCCACATCGACTCTGCGATCAGCTGAGACACATCGCTGCCACCTGGGCCAGAAGCCAGCACCAGCTCGTGTTGCTCGCAGCACGGTTCGCCGACTCGTCGGAATGGGCGCTCGAAGGCGCCCCGACCGCCGCCCACTGGCTTGCCCAGGTTGCCGACGTCGAACCGTGCACCGCCCGGGAGTGGATCCGGATCGGACGACGGCTCCGGGATCTGCCCGCTACCGCGGACGCGTTCGCCGACCGGCGGCTGTCGTATTCGAAGGTGCGAGCGCTCACCCGTATCGCCATGCCAGACAACGAGGCCGAACTCGTGCGGCTGGCCGAGCGCGTGCCGGCGGGGGCGTTGCGCCGGGCCCTCGGCGCATGGTTGACCGAGAACAGCTCTCCTGAGGAGCTCGACGCACACCATCAGCGGCAGCGCTCGGTGAAGTGGCGGAACGAAGCCGACGGCATGGTCACGTTCACGATGCGGCTCCCGCCGCTCCTCGCAGGCAACTTCATCGCCGCGCTCACCGCTGCCGTCACGCGACGTCGATTGGCAATCACGGAGCGTGGGAATCACGCGTCCGCGGGCGGTTGGCCAACGCTGGCACAACAGCAGGCCGACGCGCTCGCCGCGTTGCTCGCAGACGGGGCGGGTGACATCAAGACCGAGATGATCGTGCACCTCCGGGGCGACGGCGCCACCCTCGACGACGGGACGCCGATTCCCGGCAGCGTGGTCGAGCGCATCGCCCCTCGGTCGTTCCTCAGAGTCCTGCTCCACGACTGTGAGCGGCGGCCGATCAACGCCTCCTACCGCCGCCGCCATCCCAGCGATCGCCAGAAGCGGGTGGTCAAGGAGCGAGACCAGGTGTGCGTCGATTGCGGCCGGGACCAGTTGCTCGAGTACGACCACAATCCACCGTTCAGCCAATCGAGGCGAACCATCGTCCAAGAGCTGCAGCTGCGATGCGCACCCTGCCATCAGCGACGGCACGACGGCGACGGGACTCCGGCAGGCGCTCAGTCAGACGACGAGTCGTAGTCGACCTGCCAGAGGGTCAAACCGTGCGGTGGGGCCGGTTGCTCGGCGACGGCTCGATCCCGTGCGGCCAACACAGCCGGTAGCTCGTCGGCCGATCGCTTGCCGGTTCCAACCGCAACCGTGAAACCGACGATGCTCCGCACCATCTGGTGACAGAACGCCGATCCTTCTATCTCGAACCGAACAACGCCCTCGCCCAGATCGAGCCATCGAGCACCGGTGACCCGGCGCACGAGTGAGACCTCGAGGACCTGTCCCGACGCATCTGGCGCCGGCCGCGGTCGGCGGCAGAACGAGCTGAAGTCGTGCTCGCCGATCAGGTGGAGGCACGCACGATCCATGGCGTCGAGCGCGAGTGGCGACGGCACCCACCATGCCGTACGGGCCAGAAAGGGATCGGGAACGTCACGATTCACGATCAGATAGCGGTATCGACGGCCCGTCGCCGAGAACCGGGCACTGAACCCCGGCGCGGCCAGCGAGACCTCCCGGGCGACTATCTCGGGGCCCAGTCTCGCGTTGATGGACCGCTGTATCCGCTCGCAGTCGACCGAGCCGTCCGGAGCCTCGAACGAGAGGACCTGACCCCAGGCATGCACGCCCGCGTCCGTACGGCCGGACATGACGATGTCGGGGACCGTGCCGATCAGGGGCTCCAGGACTCTCTGCAACTCGCCGACGACCGTGCGAACCTCGGTGTTGGGGGCCAACCCCCGAAAGTCCGTGCCGTCGTAGGCGACGAGGAGCTTGATCGTGCCCAGATGTCTAGACCAGTTCGATCCGGGCCATGGGAGCGTTGTCGCCCTTGCGGGGACCCAGCTTCAACACCCTCGTGTAGCCGCCGGGTCGGCTCTCGTACCGCGGCCCCACCTCGTCGAACAGCTTCGTGGTCATCTCGACATCGCCCAGATAGGCCAGAACCTGCCGAAAGTTGTGCAGACCCCCCTTGCGGGCCTTGGTGATCAGCTTCTCGGCCACCGGCCGCATGGCCTTGGCCTTGGCCTCGGTGGTCACGATCGACTCGGCGGCGACGAGCGAGGCGACGAGGTTGGCCATCATCAGCTTCTGGTGCTGGGCAGAACCGCCGAACCGGCGAGCCTGACGTGGACGTCCTGGCATGACTGCTCCTAGCGCGCGCCGCGCAGCGTGAGGCCGCGCTCGTCGAGCTTGGCGATGACTTCGTCGAGCGACTTCTGGCCGAAGTTGGTGATGGCCAGCAGATCGTCCTGGTTCTTCGTCAGCAGCTCGCCGATCGTGTTGACCTGGGCACGCTTCAGACAGTTCCGGGGTCGCTCCGACAGATCGAGATCCTCGATCGGGAGGTCGAGATCGGGAGAGCCGGACGCAGCGGCCGGGGCCTCGCCGAGCGTGAGGCCCTCGGGCTCCTCGCTCATCTCCTCGACCAGCTGGAACAGGGACCGAACGGTCGCACCCGCCGATGCCAGGGCGTCCCGCGGTGTGATCGAGCCGTCGGTCTCGATGTCGAGGACCAGACGGTCGAAATCGGTGGACATCTCGACCCGGGTGGGCTCGACCGAGATGGCGACCCGCCGGATCGGGCTGAAGATGGCATCGATGGGAATGATGCCGATCGTGGTCGATTCGTTGGCCCGCTTGCTGGCGGGCAACCAGGCCCGACCACGCTCGACGGTCAGATCCATGGCCAACCGACCCTGGTCGTTGAGGGTGGCGATGAGGGCATCTCGGTTGAGGATCTCGACCTCGGGCGGGCAGGAGATGTCGCCAGCGGTGACCGATCCCGGACCGCGTGCGTCGAGGCGCAGGACGACCGGCTCCTCGCTCTCGCTCGTGAGGACGATGTCTTTCAGGTTCAAGATGATGTCGGTGACGTCCTCGAGCGCACCGGCGATGGTGTCGAACTCGTGGAGGGCGTCGTCGAATCGAACCGAGACGATTGCCGCACCTGGCACCGACGAGAGCAGGGCCCTCCGCAGCGACGTGCCGAGCGTGTGGCCGAAACCAGGCTCCAAGGGTCCGATGGCGAACTTGCCGCGCGCCGACTCGCCGTCGTCGAGCTGTTCAACTGTGGGGCGCTGAATAACCAGCATGAAACGCTTCCTTGTGTCTCGATGTAGTCGAGTGGCCCGTTGTCCGACGGGTCACACCGGCATGGGATGTGGGGGTGACGGTTGGCTTACTTGGAGTAGAGCTCGACGATCAGCTGCTCCCGCAGCGGGACGTCGATCTGCTCACGGACCGGCTCCGAGTAGACCTTGATGGCGAACTCGTTGTCGCCTCGGTCCAGCCAGGCCGGAGGGGTTCGATCGAGCACGTCCTTGTTCCACTGAACGATGGGATTGGTCCGGGTCTTCTCACGGATCTCGATTACGTCGCCCTTGCGCACACGGTAGGACGGGATCGAGACTCGCTTGCCGTTGACGTTCACATGGCCGTGCGACACGAACTGCCGAGCCTGGGGCCTGGTGGAGGCCCAGCCGCTGCGGTAGATGACGTTGTCGAGCCGGAGCTCGAGCGAGGTGAGCATGTTCTCACCGGTCACACCGCCCTTGCGAGAGGCTTCCTCGTAGACCCTGCGGAACTGGCGCTCGTTCAAGCCGTAGGTGAAACGAGCCTTCTGCTTCTCCTGCAGCTGCAACAGGTACTCGGTGTTGGCGTTGCCCCGGCGACGGGTGCGGCCGTGAATCCCAGGAGGGTAGGGCCGCTTCTCGAGTGCATTGGTCTCGCCCCTGGTGCCGAAGATGTTGGTGCCGAGGCGGCGGGAGATGCGGGCCCGGGGGCCGGTGTAGCGAGACATGTCAGACCCTCCGACGCTTCGGTGGCCGGCATCCGTTGTGGGGTACCGGCGTGACGTCCTTGATCCCGGTCACCTCGATGCCGGCGTTCTGGAGCGACCGGATCGCCGTCTCGCGACCGGACCCGGGACCCTTGACCTGCACGTCGACCTTCCGCACACCGTGCTCCATGGCCCGGCGGGCTGCTGCTTCGGCCGCCATCTGGGCGGCGAACGGCGTGGACTTCCGTGAGCCCTTGAACCCGACGTTGCCGGCAGACGACCAGGCCAGGATGTGGCCCTCCTGATCGGAGATGGCGATGATCGTGTTGTTGAAGCTCGACTTGATGTGGGCGATCCCGTACGTGACGTTCTTCCGCTCACGCCTGCGGGGCCGGCGGCCCCCTGGGCTTGGCTTGGCCATTACTTGGTCACCTTCTTCTTGCCGGCCACCGTCTTCTTCGGGCCCTTGCGAGTACGAGCATTGGTCTGGGTGCGCTGGCCCCGAACCGGGAGACCCTTGCGATGACGGATGCCCTGGTGGCAGCCGATCTCCATCTTGCGCTTGATGTCCTGGGAGACCTCCCGGCGCAGGTCGCCCTCGGTCTTCAGGTTCGAGTCGATCCAGGCCCTGATCCGCATCACCTCGTCGTCCGTCAGGTCCTTGACCCTGGTGTGGGGATCGATGCCGGTGGCATCGGTGATGGCCCGAGATGTCGACCGACCAACGCCATAGACGTAGGTCAGGGCGATCTCGGTCCGCTTGTCTCTGGGGATGTCGACGCCGGCGATACGAGCCATGTCAGCCTTGCCTCTGCTTGTGTCGAGGGTTCTCACAGATGACCCGGATCGTCCGGTTTCGGCGGATCACCTTGCATTTTTCACACATCGGTCTGACGCTTGGGCGAACCTTCATCGTTGATCCTGTTGGTCGTGAGAGATGGTTGGTCGGGGTTTCGGGCGCAGGCATGGTCATGCGCCACGCAGTGGGGTGGTGGTCGGGGTATCCGTTTCGGCTGGCGAGCCGCCGGGAGCTGACTGGGCCGGGCCTACTTGTATCGGTAGGTGATGCGGCCTCGGGTGAGGTCGTAGGGAGTGAGCTCGACCTGGACCTTGTCACCGGGGAGGATGCGAATGTAGTGGCGCCGCATCTTGCCCGAGATGTGGCCCAACACGTTGTGACCGTTCTCGAGCTCGACGCGGAACATCGCGTTCGGCAGTGACTCGGTGATGGTGCCTTCGAGCACAATCGCATCTTCTTTATGCTTTGGCAGGACATGCCCTTTCGTTCGGTGCCGACGCTAGCGGCCGGCATTTCGCTGTGCCGATCGCTCAGGCGATCGGCGGGTTTTTCGGTTCCGGTCGCAAGCGACCGGGTTGGCAAGCAGTGCTAGCGGACGATCTGCTCCCCGCCCCCCACGCAGCCGAGACGGACAGGGGTGCAGCGGCAGGCCAATGTTCTATGCTAGTGCTCCCCGAAACCGCTCCCAACGTACAAACCTGACCCGACGTGACCGATTTCGCACGGACCGAGGCCATTTTCCCGGTCTGAAGCCCCGGCGCACCGCAGTCTGCACAAAACCGCCACATCACAGCCGAGTCTCGGCTGCCGACCACCGCCTACCGTAGTGGCAGGATGAACGGGACCGAACTGATACTCGTGGTCGAGGACGAGCCGACGATCGCCGAGGCGGTAGCGTCGAGGCTCCGCAGCGAAGGCTACGAGGTGGCGCTCGCTGCCGACGGCCCGTCGGCCGTGGAGCGTTGCACCGCGCTGGCCCCCGATCTCGTTGTCCTCGATCTCAATCTGCCGGGTTTCGACGGCATCGAGGTCTGCCGCAGGATCCACACCTATCGGCGGGTCCCGGTGGTGATGCTGACCGCACGGGACGACGAGACCGACATGCTGGTCGGGCTCGGCGTCGGGGCCGACGACTATCTCACGAAGCCGTTCTCACCTCGGGAACTGGTGGCCAGGATCAAGGCCGTCCTCCGTCGAGCCCGGTCGGCCGGTAACGCCGGCCCGTCGCTGCTGGTCGAGGCGGGGCCCGGCGTCATCGAGATCGATCCGACCACCAGGCGGGTGAGCGAGGACGGCGGCGACGTCCACCTGACGCCGACCGAGTTCGATCTCCTCCGAGCGCTTGCAGAGGCCGGTGGCGCGGTGCTCAGCCGGGATCAGTTGCTGGCCATGGTCTGGGGCTATCGCGACGGGTCGGGCGCCCGTACGGTCGACAGCCACATCCGGTCGGTCCGAGCCAAGCTGGCGACCGATGTGATCCGAACGGTCCATGGCGTTGGCTATGCGCTCCAGACCGACACCATCCGGCCGACCCAACGCATCGGCAGCCCGGGCAGCCCCGGCGGCCCAAGCGGGGAGACGGCCGGAGCACTGCCGACGTCACGCTTCGGCGGCCAACGGTGATCGGCCGCAAGGATCGCCGAGCCCTCGGGCTGCAGGGCCGCTCCGAGTCTGTCACCGACCGGCGCCGGGCTGAGCCAGAGACCGCGCTCAGGGCTGGCCGCGCCGAATCATGCCTCGAACCGGCGCACCCCCATCGCCCGAGCGTGATCCCGGCCGACCCCCATCGCCCGAGCGTGATCCCATCCGACCGACATGGTCTGACCGCCTTCTCAGCCGACCCGCATCACCCGAGCGCGATACCAGCTGCCGGGATCGACCACAGCCACGATCGACCGATCGGGCGCGGACCCGCTGCGCCGGGTCCCGACGGCGGCCCGGGCGGCACCGATGGCGCGGTCGACGACCGAACGAGCGGCAGGCTCCGGGTGCCACGTCCGCTCGACGGCATCTCGTCGATCAAGGTCAAGCTGTCGATACTGATCGTGGCTGCGGTCGCCATGACCGCATCGACCTCCCAGATCGGTGTCTGGCTCGGCTGGCCGGTCTGGGTCCGGCCGATCGTCTCAGGGGCAGCGGCCCTGCTGATGGTCCAGTTCCTGGCCAGGGGCATGACCAAGCCGCTGCGGCGCATGGCCGACGCCACGACGGCGATGGCCAGGGGCGACTACTCCAGACGCATCGACAGCAACGGACGGGACGAGGTGGCACAGCTCGCCCGGTCGTTCAACGCCATGGCCGCCGAGCTGGCCGAGACCGATCGGCTCCGCAAGGAGTTCGTGGCCAACGCCTCCCACGAGCTGCGGACCCCCGTGGCTGCGCTCCGCAGCACCCTGGAGAACCTGGTCGACGGGGTCGGTCGACCAGATCAGGACACCTTGGCCCGCATGCTGGCCAGGGCAGAGCACCTGTCGACACTGGTCGGTCAGCTCCTCGATCTGTCCCGGCTCGACTCCGAGACCGATCTCGGCGAGACCCATCCGGTGGATCTGGGCGATCTCGTTCACGACGTGGCCGACGAGCTCACGCTGGTCGATCCTCGCTGTCGGATCACGGTTCGGGCCCCGTTCGACCTGAAGGTCGATGGCCAGACCGACCGGCTCCGGCAGGTCTTCGTCAACATCATCGGCAACGCGGTCCGGTTCTCCCGCCCGGGGGAGCCCGTCCTGGTGACGGTCACCCAGAACAACGGTTCGGCCGGGGTGGCCGTGCGGGACACCGGTCCGGGCATCCCCGCCCAGGAGCGGCACAAGGTGTTCGAGCGGTTCTGGCAGGCCGGCGGGATGGCCAGGACCGGCTCGGGGGGAGCCGGCCTCGGCCTGGCGATCAGCAAGCAGATCGTCGACCAGCACGGTGGCACCATCGACGTACGTGAGAACAAGCCTTGCGGGGCATGCTTCGTGGTGACCCTGCCCCGTCGCCAGCGAGCCCCGAGCTCGACCGAGGGCGACACCAGCCCACCGATCCACTGACCGGCCCGACGCCGACCGGCCGCCGACCGGCCCGACGCCGCACACGCCGCGCCCCCGCGGGACTTGTCACCGGGCCGGTGTTTGGCTAGCCAGGGAGATCACCGATGATCGACCCGGCCGACACCCCAGGTCACGAGCCCCGAACCGAGTTGCGAACGGGGGGCAGACGGCCGCCCGTCTTCCGCGGCTGGTACATCGTAGGCGCCGGGTTCCTCGTGCTGTTCGTCGTCTACGGCCTGCAGTTCAGCTTCGGCGAGTTCCGGTTGGCGGCCACCGAAGAGGAGGGCTGGTCCCAGACCTCACTTTCGCTGATCTTCGCGATCTACGTTGCGGTCTACAGCCTGTTGTCGGCCGGATCGGGCTGGGCCACCGACCGCTTCGGCCCCCGTAGGACCGTGGCGGTCGGATCGGTGCTCCTGTGCGGCGGCTACGCCCTATGGGCGTCGGCTGACAGCCTCCTGGCGGTGGTGATAGCCCTGGCCGTGATCACTCCGATCGGGATGAGTTGCTCGTGGGTGCCGGTCAACGCCACCGCCGTGCGATGGTTCATCCGCCGCCGAGGCATCGCCAGCGCGATCGTCACCACCGGCGGCTCGGTCGGCAACATCGTGGGCCCACCAGTGGCCGCCACGCTGATCGCGCTCTACGGCTGGCGGGCCGCACTGGCCGTCATGGCAGGCATCGGCCTCGTGATCCTCCTGATCGCGGCGGCGATGCTGGCCCGCAGCCCGGAGTCGGTGGGTCTTCACCCGGATGGCGACGATCGACCTCGGACCGCAGCCCTCGACGAGGAAGATCTGAGCCCGCCCCAGGCCTTCAGGTCGTCGACCTATCGGATCATGTGGGCGATGTACTCGTTGACGTTCGTGGTGGTGTTCGTCCCCTTCGTCCACGGGTCGGCTTTCGCCGTCGGGTTGGGGGTTCCTGCGATCGCGGCGTCGACGGTCATCAGCTCGATCGGCATCGGCGGACTGAGCGGCCGCCTCCTGGTGGGGGCGTTCTCCGATCGGATCGACCGCCGGAGGGCGGTGGTGTTCTCGTTGGCCCTCCAGACGGCGGCGTTCGGCGGTCTGGCCGGGGCGGGCGGGCTCGGGTTGCTGTATCCGTCCGCGGTGGCGTTCGGGTTCGGCTACGGCGGGGCGGTGGCCGTCTTTCCGGCCCTGGTGGCCGACTACTTCGGTCGAACCCACGCCGGCGCCATCGTCGGGCGGATGTTCGCCTCGGCCGGGACGATGGCGGCCGTCGGACCGTATGTGGCGGCCCTCATCTTCGACGGTACGGGCAGCTATCGCATGGCCTTCGTGATCGCCGCCGGGCTCAATGCGCTCGCCCTCGTCCTGGCGATCCTGCTACCGCCGATCGCAACCCAGTTGCAGCGAGCGACGCCATCGACCACGGCGACGACGTCACCGTGACGACCGTCGCCCCACCGGCCGTCATGACCGGCGCCGACCGCCGATCAGGGTTCAGCCCTCGCCAGCCGACAGCTGTCTCTGCAGGGGGGTCGGAAAGCTCGGCCTGACCACGACGTCCCCGACGAAGGCCGCAACCCGCTCGGCCTCGGCGCCGATCAGGGCCCGGTGCTCGGCCCCCACCGGTTCGAGCAGCTCGGTGACGAGCTCACCGTCAGGACGCTGCGACCAGCCACCCACGATCCGACCGTCGACCCACACCGTCGGCCCGATGTTGCCGCTCCGGTCGTACAGAGGTCCCCCGTGATCGCCCAGGAACCACCCTCGCTGCTTCCACCCCATCGGCGTCGGATCGAGCGATGGGAGCAACGCCGCCCACGGGTCGGGCTTTGACACCGGCTCTTCGTCGACCCGCAGCACGAAGCCGGTCTCCCCGGAGAGGTCGCCATCGAGCCCGACCTCGACCACATCGATGTCGGCCAGGGCGTGCCTTGTCTTGGTCATCGTCCACCCGGTCCACCACTTCATGTCGGTCAGGGTGGCGGGGCCGAATCGATCCAGCCAGTGCTCCAGCAGCCGAGCTGCGGCCCCGGACTCGTCGAGCTCGACCGCACTCGGATCCCGGCCGTCCGGCCACCAGCGGTCCCGCCGGTGCCACCGGTACTGCCTCGTGGTCCAGTCGCCGGTCGGGCGACCGCGGATGATCCGTCCCTCGACCGCGAGCTGTCCGAGCAATCGTGACGTGACGCCGGCTTCCACGGGGTTGCTCGTGCCGGCCCCCATGACGATCCTCGTCGCCAGTCGAGGCACCGCCTTCGTGAGCGCACGAGCTGTCAGACCGTCGGGGTGGTCGTCGAGCACGGCCAGCACCTCGCCGGTCGCATGGGCCAACCACCGGGTCGGGTCGGCGATGTCGGAGTCGACGAGGAACTGCTCGAGGCGCTTCCGCTCGGTCGAGGCCACCTTGGTCGAAGACGAGTGCTCCACGGCGGGTGCCAGCTCGGAGGTGACGACGAACAGCGTCCGACGCATGGCCAGGGTCCGGTGCATGGTCCGACGCTCGAACAGCGCAGCCTCGACATCGGCGACCGAGACGTCGGCCATCCTGGCCGACACCGAGAGGAACACCGTCGCAGGGTCGGTGGCATGAAGAACCACCAGATCGTTGCTCACCGCCTCCACCGGCTTCGATCCCCGCTCGGCCAGCCCGTGTCGTCGACCGAGGCGGGCCCGTCGCTCGTCGGCGGTGATGATGCGTGGCGACGGGGACGTCACCGGTCGGGGGCCGGCAGCCGATCTGGTCGACGGTCGGTCAGGGGGTGGCGGCCAGGACGGAGTCGATGGCGTCGAAGATCCTCACCGTGACCTCGTCCTCCGTGCCGAGCCCGTCGATGTTGACGAGCAGGTCCCGCTCCCGGAACCACTCGATCGTCGGCACGGTCTGCATGTCGTAGAGCGCCAGGCGCTTGGCGATGCCGTCGTCGGTGTCGTCCTCCCGACCCCGGGCCTTCATCCTGGCCGTGACCTCCTCGAGCGGAACGTCGAGGTTCAGTACGGCATGGAGCCGATCGTCACCGAGCATCTCCAGCAGGGCCGCGGCCTGGGCCGGGGTCCTGGGGAAGCCGTCCAGCACGAAACCACGCTCTCGAACGTCGGGTTCCGCCAGCCGCTCCCTGACGATGGCAATGGTCAGCTCGTCGCTGACGAGGCCGCCGGAAGCCATGATCGGTGCCACCTGCCGACCGAGCTCGGTTTCGGCGTCACGGGCTGCTCGGAACATGTCGCCGGTGCTGAGATGAACGACGCCGTAGTGCTCGACGATCCGGTTGCACTGCGTGCCCTTCCCGGCTCCTTGTCGCCCGAATATGACGAGTCGAGTTGCCGGGCTGTGGGTGTGATTGTCGTTCATGTGATCCTCATCGACAGGGTCTTGGGGTGGCTCGGGCCTCGATGTCCGGATCGCCGCGGCGAGCCAGCTCCGGAACCTGGCGAGCACCGGATCCTACTTCAGGAAGCCTTCGTAGTTACGGGCCATCAACTGCGAGTTGATCTGCTTCATCAGCTCCAGCGAGACGCCGACACCGATCAGGATCGAGATGCCGGAGAAACCGAGGAGGCCGACGTTGTTGCCGCCGCCACCGAGCAGCTGGAAGAGCAGCGCGGAGGGAATGAGGGCGATGGCTGCCAGGAACAGCGATCCGGGCAGGGTGATCCGGTTGAGGATCTTGGCGAGGTGCCGCTCGGTCTGTGGGCCCGGCCGGACGCCGGTGATGAAGCCGCCCGACTTGCGGAGCTCGTCTGCCCGCCGGGCCGGATCGAAGGCGATGGCATTGTAGAAGTAGGCGAAGCCGATGATCAGCAGACCGAAAACCAGGAGATAGGCGGGATCGGTGGGGCTGAACAGGCGGTCCTGGATGAATCCGCGGACGCTGTCGCCCCAGTTCGGGTCGAGCTCGTTGCCGCTGGTCGGCAGGCTGGTGGCGACCAGGCTCGGCAACTGCAGGAGCGAGCTGGCGAAGATGACGGGGATGACGCCGGCCTGGTTGACCTTGAGCGGGATGTAGGTCTTGTTGCCGCCGTACTGCTTGCGGCCGACCACCCGCTTCGGGAAGTTGATCGGGATCCGGCGCTGGCCCTGCTCGATGAAGATGATCCCCAGGCACAACGCCACGAGCACGAGCAGAGCGATGACCAGCCACACCCAGCCCCGGAGCTGGAAGATCTGCACGCCGAGCACCGGCAGCCCGGCCACCACCGACGCGAAGATCAGGACCGACATGCCGTTGCCGATCCCCTTCTCGGTGATCAGCTCCCCCATCCACATCAGGATCGCGGTCCCGGTGGTCACGCACATGATGGACAGCAGCATCCTGCCGATCGAGCCGTCGGGGAACAGGCCGGGGTCATAGCCGAAGATCTGCTCGGGGCTGCGGCTGATGAGGAAGGTGAGGCTGGCGCTCTGGATCAGGGCGAGCACGATCGTGACGTAGCGGGTCCACTGGGTGATCTTGCGCTGACCGATCGCCCCCTGGGACTGCCACTCCTCGAGCTTCGGAACCGCGACGGTGAGGATCTGGATCACGATCGACGAGGTGATGTACGGCAGGATGCCGAGACCGAACAGGTTCAGCACACCGCCGTTGCCGGTGAAGAGCGTGAGGTACCCGAAGACGCCGCCCTGGTTCTCGTCGGCCCGATCGCGGAGGGTCTCGATGCCATCGAGGCTGACGCCGGGGGCCGGGATCTGCGCCCCCAGCCGGTACAGCACGATGATGAAGATCGTGAACAGGATCTTGTTCCGGAGTTCCGATGTTCTCAGGACGTTGAGGAGTGTTTGCACGAGGTGCCTCGCTGGATTCCGTCGTAGGGAGGGACCGGATTCGGCCGGACCGTCTCCCTACAGGCTATGTGACAGCTTCGGTCACCGGTTGGTCAGGGCGTTGCCCTTGGCCGCCGGCCGGACCTTGAACGGCAACGGCAGCTTCTCGACGGTGCCGCCTGCGTTGGTGATCGCCGCCTCTGCCGACTTCGAGAAGGCATGGGCCTTGACGCTCACCGGACCGGAGAGCTCGCCCCGTCCGAGCACCTTGACCAGTGCGCCCTTGCTGACCAGCCCGTTCTCCAGGAGGGTCTCCGGCGAGACGTCGCTCAATCCGGACTCGGCGATCGTGTCGAGGTTGATCGCCTGGTACTCGACCCGGAACGGGTTGTTGAACCCCCGCAGCTTCGGCATGCGCTGCTGCAGCGGGAGCTGGCCGCCCTCGAAACCGACTGGGACGGTGCCACGGGCTCGTTGGCCCTTGTGGCCGCGGCCGGCGGTCTTGCCGCCTTTGCCGCCGATACCGCGACCCTTCCGCTTGCGGCGGGTCCGGGAGCCTTCTGGGGGCTTCAGATCATGGATTTTCATCGTTCCTGCGCTCCTGCGGCGGTGCTGTCCGCCGGGTCCGAGACCTCGACCAGATGTGGTACCCGGGCGATCATGCCCCGGATCTCGGCCCGGTCGGGGAGGGTGTTCGATTGCCCGATGCGGCCGAGGCCGAGAGCCCGCAGCGTGCCCCGCTGCTTGGGCTTCGAACCGATCGCCGACCGGGTCTGGGTTACGAGGATTTCGCTCATGGCACGATTCCTTCTGTCCTGCACGGGGGCTGCGGCGAGCGACGCACCGCCGCCAGGTGGAACCCGGGGAGGAGCGCCTCCGGTTGTCCGGCGCTCATCAGACCGACTCCACGGAGCCGGCCTTGAGGGACCGCTCGCGTTCGGAGTAGGCCTCCAGCATGCCCTTCGGGGTGAACTCCGAGGCGTCCAGCCCTCGCAGTCTCGCCACCTCGTCCGGCCGCTTCAGGCCCTGGAGCGCGTTGATGGTGGCCCTCGCGACGTTGATCTGGTTGGCGGAGCCGAGCGACTTGCACAGCACGTCACGGATGCCGGCTTCTTCGAGGATGGCCCGAGCCGCACCGCCGGCGATCACGCCGGTACCGGGTGCGGCCGGCTTGATCAGCACCCGACCAGCCCCCTGCTCGCCGATGATCTCGTGGGTCACCGTCCCGGCCGCCATCGGCACGTCGAACATCAGCTTCCTGGCCTCCTCGGTTCCCTTCTGGATGGCCAGTGGGACCTCCTTGGCCTTGCCGTAGCCGAGCCCGACCCGTCCGTTGCCGTCGCCCAGCACGACCAGGGCGGTGAAGGCGAAGCGCCGCCCACCCCGGACCACCTTGGCCACCCGGTTGATGGCGATCACCCTGGACTCGCGGCCGTCTCCCGGCCCGCCGCCCCGGCCGCCTCGATCGTTTCGTTCGTTAGCCATCTACTCGTTCCTCATGTCGTTCTTCCGGCGGTCAGTTCTTCCGGCGGTCAAAACTTCAGCCCGGCCTCGCGGGCGGCCTCGGCCAGCGCCGCCACTCGGCCGTGATAGCGATTGCCACCCCGGTCGAAGACCACGGTGTCGATCCCGGCTGCCGTGGCCCGCTCGCCGATCAGCCGCCCGACAACCTGGGCCGCCGCAACCGAGCCGCTGCCACCATCGCTCAAGGCGGCCGCCGACTCGTAGGTCGACGCCGCAGCGAGGGTGTGGCCCTTCGAATCGTCGACGAGCTGCACGCTGGTGTGCTTGTTGGAGCGGAACACCGCCAGCCGGGGCCGTTCGGTGGTGCCGATCACCTTCTTCCGGACCCGCCGCTGGCGGCGGGACCGGGCGGCCTGTCGGCCTGCTGTCCTGGTGGCCATCTACTTGCCAGCCTTTCCGACGATCATCATTTCCCGGCCTTTCCGGCCTTGCGGATCACTCGCTCCCCGACATAGCGGACGCCCTTGCCCTTGTACGGCTCCGGCTTGCGGTAGGCCCGGATCTCCGCCGCCACCTGGCCGACCACCTGCTTGTCGATGCCGATCACACCGATCTTGGTCGGCTCGGGGACGTCGAACTCGATGCCGTCCGGTGCCTGCACCGTGACCGGGTGGCTGAACCCGAGGGCCAGCTCCAGGGTGTTCTTGCCCCTGGCGTTCGCCCGGTAGCCGACGCCGATGATCTCGAGGTCCTTGCGAAAGCCCTCGCTGACGCCGATGACCATGTTGTTGATGAGCGACCGTGTCAGCCCGTGCAGGGCCTTCGACTGGCGCTCGTCGTTCTCCCTCGTGACCGACGCTTGGCCGTCACCGAGCTCGATCGAGATCGACTCGGGGATCTGGTGCTCCAGCGTCCCCTTCGGGCCGGTCACGGTCACGTCTGCGCCAGAGACCGAGATCTCGACTCCCGACGGGACGGTGATGGGGGTATTGCCGATTCGTGACATCGCGACCTCCTACCAGACGTGGCAAAGGACTTCGCCACCGACCTTGGCCTTGCGGGCCGCGCGGTCGGTCATGAGTCCGTTGCTGGTCGAGAGAACGGCGACGCCGAGCCCGCCGAGGACGCGGGGAATCTGGTCGGTCTTGGAGTAGACGCGGAGCCCGGGTTTCGACACCCGCTTCAGGCCGCTGATCACCCGCTGCCGCTCCGGCGAGTACTTCATGCTGATGGTCAGGGTGGAACCGGGCCCGTCACTGTTGTCGACGGCCTGGAACCCCTCGATGTAGCCCTCCCGCTTGAGGACCTCGGCCAGCGCGACCTTCAGCTTCGACGACGGCATGCTCACCTCGTCGTGCATGGCGACGTTGGCGTTGCGAATGCGGGTCAGCATGTCGGCGATTGGATCTGTCATAGTCATTTCAGCATCACCTACCCATTCACCAGCTGGCCTTGGTCACACCGGGTATCTCCCCCGCGTGCGCCATCGAGCGGAGGCAGACCCGGCACAGGTTGAACCGCCGGTAGACCGAGCGCGGCCGGCCACAGTTCACGCACCGGGTATAGGCCCGGACCTTGAACTTCGGCGTCTTCTTCTGCTTGTTCTTGAGTGCTTTCTTAGCCATTACAGTGCCCTCTTCATTAGGCAGCCTGCCCTTCACGCCGGAATGGGAACTTGAAGGCGTCGAGCAGCGCCCGGCCTTCCTCGTCGGTCTTGGCGGTGGTCACGATGGTGATGTCCATGCCGCGGGGTGAATCGACCGTGTCGTAGTCGATCTCGGGGAACACCAACTGCTCGGTGAGCCCGAAGGTGTAGTTGCCGTGCCCGTCGAACGAGCGAGGGCTGAGGCCGCGGAAGTCGCGGATCCGGGGGATGGCCAGCGCCACCAGCCGATCGAAGAACTCCCACATCTGGTCGCCCCGCAGGGTCACCTTGCAGCCGATGGCGTTGCCCTGGCGGAGCTTGAAGCTCGCCAGCGACTTCTTCGCCCTGGTGATCACCGGTTTCTGACCGGCGATGATGGCGAGATCGTTGACCGCGGACTCCAGGTGCTTCGAGTTGAGCAGGGCCTCACCGACGCCGATGTTGACGACGATCTTCTCCATGCGGGGAACCTGCATGATGTTGTCCAACCCCAGGTCGGCCTTGAGCTGATCCCGGATCTGGTCGTTGTACTGGGTCTTGAGCCGGGGGGTCGGCCGGTCGACCGTTCGGGTTGCGGTATCTGCCATCAGTCGGCCTCCGGAATCTTCTCACCGGTTCGCTTGCAGACCCGGATCTTCTCGTCGCCGTCCATGGCGTAGCCGATCCGGGTGGGCTTTCCGTCCTTGGGGCTCAACACGGCCACGTTCGAGGCGTCCATCGGCATGTCCTTGTCGATGATGCCGCCCGGATCCTCGGCCGATCGGGCCTTGGTGTGGCGGCGGGCGACGTTGTAGCCCTCGACGATGACCTTGCCGGTTGCGGGGAACGCAGCGGACACGGTGCCCTCGGCCCCGCGGTCCTTGCCGGTCAAGATCCTGACCCTGTCACCTTTGCGAATCTTCATCAGATCACCTCCGGGGCGAGGGAGACGATGCGCATGAAGCGCTTGTCCCGCAGCTCTCGACCGACCGGCCCGAAGATGCGGGTCCCTCGTGGTTCCCTGTTCTCGTTGATGAGCACCGCAGCGTTCTCGTCGAAGCGGATGTAGGAGCCGTCCGTTCGCCGACGCTCCTTGGCGGTCCGGACGACGACGCACTTGACGACGTCGCCCTTCTTGACCGCGGCGCCGGGAATGGCGTCCTTGACGGTGGCGACGAAGATGTCGCCGATGCCGGCATACCGGGACCGGGAGCCGCCGAGCACCTTGATGCAGAGGACCTCGCGGGCGCCAGAGTTGTCGGCGATGCGGAGTCTGGACTCTTGTTGGATCATCGAGCCCGCTCCAGCACTTCGAGCAGTCGCCAGCGCTTCTTGGCCGACAGTGGCCGGGTCTCGACGATCCGGACCCGGTCGCCCTCGGCGAGGTCGTTCTCCTCGTCGTGGGCGTAGTACCGCTTCGACTGCTGCACGGTCTTGCCGTACTGGGGATGGCGAGAGCGACGCACGACCTCGACCACCGCGGTCTTGTCCATCTTGGTGGACACCACGATGCCCTCGCGGACCTTGCGGCTGCTCGCTCGCTCGGAGACGGCGCTGTCGCTGCCGGTGGCATTGCCCGTGCCGGTGTCGGTGCCGCTCTCGGCGACGGTGTGTTCGCTCATCATGCCTCTCCTTGGGCGCCGGAACCTGAGGCGGCCAGCGCTTCGGCCGCGGCGATCTCACGGCTCCGCATCTCGGTCTTGGCCCGTGCCACTTCCTTGCGGACCTGGGAGATCCGGGCGGAGTTCTCCAGCTGGCCGGTGGCGTGCTGGAATCGCAGGTTGAACAGCTCGCGCTTGGCGTCGTCGTGCATCTTCACCAGCTCGGCATCGGAGATGTCCGTAATCGCTGCATCAGCCATCGAAACCGTGCTCCCTCGTGATGATCCGGGCCTTGACCGGCAGCTTCTGGATGGCCCGGTTCATGGCCTGGCGGGCGGTCGTGTCGTCGGGGTAGGACAGCTCGAAGACCACCCGACCCGGCTTGACGACGGCCACCCAGTGCTCCGGGTTGCCCTTGCCGGAGCCCATCCTTGTCTCGGCCGGCTTCGCGGTGACCGGCTTGTCCGGGAAGACGTTGATCCAGACCTTGCCGCCCCGGCGGACGTGACGGGTCATGGCAACGCGGGCCGCCTCGATCTGGCGGGCCGTGATCCATCCCGGCTCCAGGACCTGGATCCCGTAGTCGCCGTATGCGACCTTGTCGGCACCCTTGGCCTGGCCGCCGGTGCGACCGCGGTGGTGCTTGCGATGCTTGACCTTCTTCGGCATCAACATGATCGGCCTCCGTCGTGGGACATTGCTCAGTCACCATCCTCGGGTCGGAAGTGGAGGTCCTCGCCGCCCGGCTTCGACTTGAGCGATTCCTCGATGGCCTCCTCCTCGGCCAGGAGGCGCTCGAACTCGGGATCGGCCTCCTTGACCAGTGGCGCCGGCTCCTCCTCGATCTCGGGCTCCTCGACCGGGGCGGGGGCCACTGCGGCCTTCGGCCGGCGGGAGGACGAGACGACGGTGCGGGGGGCTTCGGCGGCGCCCGCAGCCTCGCCAACGGCCATCGCCGCTTCCTTCGCCGCCTTGTCGGTGGTGGCCTTGTAGGGCAGGATGTCGCCCTTGTAGAGCCAGACCTTCACCCCGATACGACCATAGGTGGTGTGGGCCTCCCGGAGGCCGTAGTCGATGTCGGCCCGCAGGGTGTGCAGCGGCACTCGGCCTTCGCGGTACCACTCGGTCCGACCCATCTCGGCACCACCGAGTCGGCCGGACGACTGGATCCTGATGCCCTTGGCTCCGGCCTTCATGGCGTTCTGCATGGCCCGCTTCATCGCCCGACGGAACGCCATCCGACCCATCAGCTGGTCTGCGACGCCCTGGGCGATCAGTGCCGCGTCGAGCTCCGGTTGCTTGATCTCGACGATGTTGAGCTTCACCCGGGGATTGCCGGTCAGCTTGGTCAGCCCGGCCCTGAGCCGGTCGGCCTCCGACCCCTTGCGGCCGATCACGATGCCGGGGCGGGCGGTGTGGACGTCGATCTGCAGCTTGTCCCGGGTTCGTTCGACTTCGATCCGGCTGATCGCAGCGTTCGGCAGTTGCTGCATGAGATACCGGCGGATGCCGGCGTCCTCGGCCAGGTAGTCGCGGTACTCCTGTCGATCGGCGATCCAGCGGGACTTCCAGTCGGTGGTGATACCGAGTCGGAAGCCGTAGGGATGAACTTTTTGACCCATTACTGTTTCGCTCCAGCATCGTCGCCGGAACCCTCGTCGGTGGCCACCTCGTCGGCGGCTCCCTCCTCGGTGGTTGCAGCGTTGTCGGCCTCGGTTCGGTTGGTGGCGCCGGCCTCCGGCTCGTCGTCCTCGGTCTCGGCAGTCTCGGTCTCGATGTCCTCGGTCTCGGCCGCCTCGGCAGTCTCGGTCTCGGCCGCCTCGGCGGTCCCGGTCTCGGTGTCCTCGGTCTCGGCCGCTTCGGCAGTCTCGGTCTCGGCCGCTTCGGCGGTCTGGGCCGCCTCGACTGCGTCGGCCGTCACGTCTTCGGTTTCGGTGACCTCGTCGGTCTCCTCGGCGTCAACCTGCTCCGCCGCCGCCCGGGACTTGGCCACCCGCCTCGCCCGGTCGCCGCCGTCGCCTCGCGCTCGGCGGCTGGGGCGGCCGCCCTCGGCCTTGAGCTCGGAGCGTCTACGCAGCTCGTCGAGCTCGTCCTCGGTCAGTCGGCTGACCTCGATCGTGATGTGACAGGTCTGCTTGTGGATCCGCCCGGCCCGGCCTCGGGCCCGTGGCCGGAACCGCTTGAGGGTCGGGCCCTCGTCGGCGAAGCAAGCGGAGATGAACAGCTCGTCGGCTGCGATGTCCTCGTTGTGCTCGGCGTTGGCCACCGCCGAGCGCAGGCACTTCTCGATCGGCTCGGAGGCCAGGCGCTGGGTGAACGCCAGGATCTCGGCCGCCTCGCCGACCTGCTTGCCCCTGATCAGGTTCAGCACCACCCTGGCCTTGGTGGCAGACATCCGGACGAAGCGGGTCTGAGCCCGGGTCCCGGGACGTGTCGCCGTGGTGGCCATCAGCGTCGCCCTCCCCGCTCCTGGCCGGCATGGAACTTGAAGGTCCTGGTCGGTGAGAACTCGCCGAGCTTGTGACCCACCATCGATTCGGTGATGTACACCGGCACGTGCTTGCGACCGTCGTGGACGGCGATCGTGTGGCCGACCATGTCGGGGATGATGGTGGAGCGGCGGGACCAGGTCTTGATGACCCGCTTCTCGTTCTTGTCGTTCAGCGCGTCGACCTTCTTCAGGAGATGGTCGTCGACGAATGCGCCCTTCTTAAGACTCCGCGGCATAGCTACCTCCGACCGCCACGCTTCCGCCGACGGCGGATGATGAGATCATCTGACTTCTTGCCCTTCTTCCGGGTCCGGCCCTCCGGCTGACCCCATGGGGATACCGGGTGGCGACCACCCGAGGTCTTGCCCTCGCCGCCACCGTGGGGGTGGTCGACGGGGTTCATGGCGACGCCCCTGGTCTGGGGACGCTTGCCCTTCCAGCGGGACCGGCCGGCCTTGCCGACCTTGATCAGCTCCGCTTCCGCGTTGCCGACCTCGCCGACGGTGGCCCGGCAGTCGATCGACACCCGACGCATCTCGGTGCTCGGCAGCCGCAGCGTCGCTGTCGTGCCCTCCCTGGCCACCAGCTGGACGCTGGTCCCGGCCGAGCGAGCCATCTTGGCCCCACCGCCCGGCCTGAGCTCGACGGCGTGGACGACGGTGCCGACGGGGATGTACCGCAGCGGCAGGGCGTTCCCCGGCTGGATGTCGGCGGTCGGACCGGACTGGACCCGGTCGCCCACCCTCAGATCCCGGGGGGCCAGGATGTAGCGCTTCTCACCGTCGTGGTAGTGGAGCAGGGCGATCCGGCAGTTGCGATTCGGGTCGTACTCGATCGACGCCACGGTCGACGGGACGCCGTCCTTCTCGCGGCGGAAGTCGACCACCCGGTAGCGGCGCTTGTGACCGCCGCCGCGGTGGCGTGACGTCTTCCGACCGTGGTTGTTGCGACCGCCGGTGGCGTGCTGCTTGGCCAGCAGCGACTTCTCCGGGCTGCCGGTGGTGACATCGGAGAAGTCGGAACTGGTCTGGAACCGGCGACCGGGACTCGTTGGTTTGCGCTTGCGGATGGCCATGGCGGTGCTTCTTCCGGTCTCAGTTCGAGTACAGGTCGATCTCACCCTCGGAGAGGGTGACGATGGCCCGTTTGGTGGTCGGTCGGGAGCTCTGGGTGTTGTTCCGGCGGTTCCGGACCCGCTTGCCCTTGCGGTTCAGGGTGTTGACCTTGGCCACCTTGACCCCGTCGAACATGGCCTCGACCGCATCGGAGATCTCCGGCTTGCTGGCGCTGCGGGCGACGACGAACGTGTAGGCGTTGTGGTCCTCGGCGGCGACGAACGACTTCTCCGAGACGATCGGTTCGATGATGACGTCGTGGGGATCTCGCATCAGTCGCTCTCCTCTGTCGAATCGGCCGCCGGCTCCGCCGGTTTCGGAATCGGCCTCGGCAGGGCGCTCGGCACGGTGTGCTTGGCGAAGATCACGTAGTCGCTGACGAGGACGTCGTAGGCGTTCAGCTGGTCTGCCACGAGGGTGTGGACGTGGGGCAGGTTGCGGAAGCTGCGCACGGCGTTCTCGTCCTCCCGGCCGACCACCACGAGGGCCCGGCCCTCCACCCCGAGGGCCTCGAGGGCGGCCTTGGCCTGCTTGGTGCTCGGTTGCTCGAAGCTCCAGGAGTCGACCACCAGCACCTTGTCGTCGGCCGCCCGGTCCGACAGAGCCGAGCGCAGTGCCAGCTTGATCATCTTCTTGTTCGTCCGCTCGGCGTAGTCACGAGGCTTCGGGCCGTGGGCGATGCCACCGCCGATCCAGATCGGCGAGCGGATGGAGCCGGCCCGGGCCCGGCCGGTGCCCTTCTGCTTCCAGGGCTTGGCCCCACCACCCCGGACCTCCCTGCGGGTCTTGGTGCTGTGGGTGCCGGCCCGTCGCGCCGCCAGCTGGGCGGTCACCACCTGGTGCATGACCGCGACGTTCGGCTCGATGCCGAACAGCTCTTCGTCGAGGTCGACCGAGCCGGAGTCCGAGCCGGCGAGCGTCTTGACCGATACTGCAACCATCAGGACTCACTCACCTTGTTGTCGGACGTGTTGTCGGATGTGCTGTCGGACGTGCGCTTGATCGCGTCACGGATGATGACGGTGCCACCCTTCGGTCCGGGGATCGAGCCCCTGACCAGGACCACGTTCTTCTCCGGGTCGGCCTGCACCACCCTCAGGCTCTGGGTGGTGACCCGCTCCGAACCCATGCGGCCGGCCATCTTGGTGCCCTTGAAGACCCGGGCGGGGGTTGCGCACTGGCCGATGGAGCCAGGCATGCGGTGGACGAGGTGGGCACCGTGGGAAGCCCGCTGGCCCGAGAAGTTGTGGCGCTTCATGACGCCGGCGAAGCCCTTGCCCTTGCTGGTGCCGATGGCGTCCACGGTCTCACCGGCCTCGAACGTGTCGGCCCCGAATTCGTGGCCGACCGAGTACTCCGAGACGTCGTCGAGGCGCAGCTCGACCAGCTCCGTTCCCGGCTCCACCCCGGCCTTTGCGAAGTGCCCGGCCTCGGGCGAGCTGAGCTTGCGGGCTTCGGTGTTGCCGATGGTGACCTGGATGGCGGCGTAGCCGTCGGTCTCCGGGGTCTTCACCTGCACGACGCGACACGGGGTCACCTTCACGACGGTGACCGGGACGATCTTGTTGTTCTCGTCCCATACCTGTGTCATGCCGACCTTCTCGCCGACAATCGCCTTCTGAGTCATTGTGGTCTTCTTTCCCCGTCAGAGGGCCGGTGCCGCAGTCCGAGACGGGTACCCGTTTGCGGTGATGTGCAGCCAGCCGTTCACGTGAACGCTCCGCTTGCGTTTCGTCACGCCGAGCGGAGCGATTTTCGGTTGTGCCGTGCGGTTCTCCAGCCGGTGTGCACCCGAGCCTTCACGGACGTCGATTACCGGTTCCAGCGATCCGGCAGGTACTGCTGACGGCCTGGCTGGAACCCAGACCGCATCAGCCTAACCGCCACACGATGCGCTTCCACGCCTCATCGAGCGCCGATTCGATGATCGCGTCATCTCGCTTCGACTGGCCGGATCCGGCTCCCGATTGACGTCGGGGCGGGCGTCGGGTTCGCTTGGATCGTCCCGGCCGCGTGGTCGTCGACCGAGCGCATCGGCTCACACCGGGCCGATCGAGAGAGGAACCCATGCAGATAGCCGTCGTGCTGTTCGATCGCCTCACCGCTCTCGACGCGATCGGCCCCTACGAGACCCTGCAGCGGTTGCCCGGTGCCACCGTGACGTTCCTCGGCGAGCGGACCGGGGAGTACCGGACCGACAACGGCTTTCTCGGCCTGACGGCCGACGCCACCTACGACGAGGTCCCCCACCCCGACGTGGTCGTCGTGCCGGGCGGGGTGGGCTGCCGAGCCCACCTGGAACCGGGCCCGATGCGCGACTGGCTGCTCTCGGCCCACGCGACCTCCCGGTTCACCACGTCGGTCTGCACCGGCTCGCTGATCCTGGCCGCAGCCGGGTTGCTGGACGGCCTGACCGCCGCCACCCACTGGTCGGCCTACGACCTGCTGGCGAAGCTGGGAGCGGTCCCGACCGGGGACCGTGTCGTCGAGCACCTCGACGAGCGAATCATCACCGCCGCCGGGGTCTCGTCGGGGATCGACATGGCGCTGCGACTGTCCGAGCTGCTGGTCGACGACGTGGCGGCGAGGGCCATGCAGTTGATGATCGAGTACGACCCCGAGCCGCCGTTCGATGCGGGGAGCACCGACAAGGCCGGTGAAGACGTGATGGAGCGGGTCATCGCCTACAGCGCAGACAAGGCCTGAGGCATATTGGGCCGGTCCGCCCCCCGGACCAACCACGGTTAGGCCGCTGCCGATGTCCGTTGCCGGCGTGCTGTTCGACGTGCTCGGCCCGGTGGCCGTTCTGGTGGCGCTGGGGGGCGCTCTCGGCCCCCGTCTCGCCATCGACGCCGGATCGCTGTCCCGGTTGGCCTACTGGGTGCTGGGCCCGGCATTCGTGTTCGCGCTCCTGGCCGAGGCCGATCTCGAGCGGTCGGTGGTGACGAGGCTCGTCGTCGCCGCCGTGGCCGGCATGATGGCGGCGCTCGCGGTTGCGACGCTGTGGGCCAGGGCGGCCAGGGTCGACTACGAGCTGGGAGCGGCCGTGGCCATGACCAGCGTCTGGGGCAACGTCGGCAACGCAGGACTGGCCATCGTGGCGTTCGCCCTCGGCGAGGACGCGCTCCCCGTGGCCGGGGTGCTGATGGTGACCATCAACCTGCTCTCGCTCGTGCTCGGGGTCGGCATGGCCAAGGCGAGGACGTCGTCGCTCGCTGCGGCGGGGATCCGGGCGCTGACGGCACCGATGTCGATCAGCGGCGGCATCGCCCTGGCGGTGAACCTGCTCGATGTCGACGTGCCCCTCCTGGCCGATCGCTCGATCGGACTGCTGGCCGACGCCCTCATCCCGGTGATGCTGTTCACCCTCGGCCTGCAGCTGGTCGGCGCCGGTCGACCGAGCTGGTCGAACGATCTCGTCGTTGTCCTGGTGGCCAAGCTCGCGGTGGCACCGCTGGCGGCCGGTGTCGTCGGCGCCGCACTGGCCCTCGAGGGTGACGTGCTCGCCGCCGTCGTCATCCAGTCGGCCATGCCACCGGCGGTGTTCTGTGCAGTGGTGGCGGCCGAGAACGACCTGCTCCCCGATCGGGTGACCGC
>JAHELU010000180.1 GCA_024644005.1 Acidimicrobiales bacterium
CGAGCGCGTCGACGAGCCCGAAGAAGGCGCTCGGGTCCTCGACGACGCCGGTTCCGGCGGCGACGCCGATTCGAACTTTCATGCGGCCAACGCGGCATCGATCGGGGCCGGTCCCCCCGGCCCCCGGGTCGGGGCGCCTGCTTCATTCCACTGCGACATGCCCCCTGCCTAGGCCGGTAGCCGCCGGCGGTCAAGTGATCGAGCGATCCGCTGGCGACCGACCCTTCGCCGAGGTCTCGCCGAGGTGGCAAGATGGGCCCGATGAGCGGCACGGAGAGCGACGGGGCGGGCCATCCCGTCGAGGGCATCGACGGCGAGATCGTGACCCGATGGCTGGCGGCGCGCGTCGAGCTCGACCGGCCGCTGCGGTTCGAGTTGATCGCCGGTGGTCGCTCCAACATGACCTTCACGGTGACCGACGGGAACGGGCGGCGGTTCGTGCTGCGGCGGCCCCCGCTGGGTGAGCTGCTGCCGAGCGCCCACGACATGGCCAGGGAGCACCGGCTGATGCATGCGCTCCGGGACAGCCCCGTGCCGGTTCCCCGCATGATCGGGCTCTGCCAGGACCAGTCGGTGAACGGCCGGGACTTCTATGTGATGCACTTCCTCGACGGGATCATCGTCCGGGATGTCGAGATCGGCCGCACTATCCCGGTCGGGGCCAGGACCAGGATGTCGCACGAGCTGATCGACACCCTCGTTGCGCTCCACCGGGTCGACATCGACGCAGTCGGCCTCGGTGACCTGGCGAAGCGGAGCGGCTACATCGAGCGTCAGATCAAGCGCTGGTCCGGGCAGTGGGAGAAGTCGAAGACGAGGGAGATCCCCCTGATCGACCGGGTGCGGGAGGCGCTGTCGGCCCGTCTTCCCCCGGAGGCCGCCACCACGATCGCCCACGGCGACTACCGGCTCTCCAACTGCATGATGGACCCTGACGGTCCCGTGGTCGGTGTGCTCGACTGGGAGCTCTGCACGCTCGGCGACCCCATGGCCGATCTGGCCGGCCTGCTCGGCTACTGGCACGATCCGTCCGACCCCGACGCCGGCGGTGACAACGAGACGACCGGCCTCGACGGGTTCCTCACCCAGGAGGAGATGGCCGGGCTGTACGCCGAAGAGATGAAGGTCTCACTCGAACTGGTCGACTACTATCGGGCGTTCGCCAGCTGGCGACTGGCCTGTATCGGTGAAGGGGTCTACGCCCGGTACCTCAACGGGCAGCAGGGAGCGCAGGACGAGGAGCTGGATCTCGATCTGTACCGGGAATCGGTGACCAGGCGGGTCGACAGGGCAGCCGCCTTTCTCGGCGTCGCATGATCGCCCACCACGGCTCGGCACGACCCTGCGGCCCGACGCCGGACCGGCCGGGGCCAGAACGAGAGGGAGAGGACGAGAGATGAAGGCCTGGCGACTGCAGGAACCGGGGGATCCCTGGACCAACCTGGTGCTGACCGAGCTCGACTCGCCGACCCCCGGGCCGGGCGAGGTGCTCGTCGACGTAGCCGGGACCGATCTGAACTTCGCCGACATCCTGCAGTGCCAGGGCTCCTACCAGGTCCGGGTGCCGACCCCCTTCACCCCCGGCATGAGCACGTCCGGGACCATCGTCGCCGTCGGCCCGGGCGTGGAGCTCGACGTCGGCCAGCGGGTGGTCGGTTGGACGGTGATCGGCAGCGGCGGCTTCGCCCAGCAGGCCCTCATGGGAGCCGACGGATGCACCGTCCTGCCCGACGAGGTGGACTGCTCGACCGCCGTCGCCATGCACATCACCTACGGGACCTCCTGGTTCGCCCTCCACCGCCGGGGCGGCCTGCAGCCCGGCGAGTCGGTGCTGGTGCTGGCTGCCGCCGGGGGCGTCGGATCATCGGCGGTGCAGATGGCCAAGGCCCACGGCTGCTGGGTCCTGGCTGCCGCCGGCGGCCCCGACAAGGCCGAGGCCTGCCTGGAGATCGGCGCCGACGTCGCCATCGACTACAACAACGAGGATCTCTACGACCGGGTCATGGAGGCCACCAGCGGGCGGGGGGTCGACGTCGTCTACGACCCGGTGGGGGGCGACTACTTCGACGTGGCACGTCGGCTCCTGGCCTGGGAGGGGCGGCTGCTGATCGTCGGCTTCGCCAGCGGCCGGATCCCCGAAGCTCCGGCCAACCACGTCCTCGTGAAGAACTACTCGCTCGTCGGCGTGCACATGGGCGGCTACCGGGAGGTCGATCCGTCACCGTTCCAGCAGTGCTACGACGAGATCTACCAGCTGCTGGCCGATGATCGGATCGACCCTCTGATCGGCGAGGTCGTCGGGCTCGGTGACCTGCCCCGGGCCCTGGAGGACCTGGCGAGCCGGCGGACCATCGGGCGTGTCATACTCGATCCTCGGGCCTGACAGGAGGAGCCGAGCCGTGTCGAGTGGACCACAGAACCTCGTCCCCTACCTGACGGTCGATGACGCGAGAGCGGCCATCGAGTTCTACGGTCGGGTGTTCGGCGCCGAGCCGATCGACGGTGAGCTGTTCGAGATGGACGACGGCCGGATCGGCCACGCTTCGCTGCTGATCGGGTCGAACCGGCTGTACCTCTCCGACGAGTACCCGGAGATGAACGTCAAGGGCCCCACCAGCAGGGGCGGGACCACGGTGGCGATCGTGATCGACGTCGACGACGCGGACGAGACCTACGACGTCGCGGTCCACTCAGGCGCCACCGCCGAGCGTCCGGTCGAGAACCAGCACGGCGCCCGGTCCGGATGGTTCATCGACCCGTGGGGTCACCGCTGGTCGCCGACCAGCCCGGAGAAGCCGCCGGGGAGTTGACGGCCCCGCAGGGGTCGGCGCAAGCTCTTGGCCATGACAGCTGCCCTCGATAGCGCCTACGCATCGATCATGGACACCATGATCGAGACTGGCGAGGCTCCGCACTTCACCGAGCTCGCGGCCCGGCTCGACATCACCCCCGAGCAGGGGCGGGAGGTCATCCACGAGCTCGTCGGCATGACCCCCGGCTGGACCCATCCGGGCACCGACTACATCGCCTCCTTCCCACCGTTCAACAACCAGCCGACGCAGTACCGGATCTCGGTCGACGGCAAGCCCGGTTGGTACGGGCAGTGAGGCTTCGAGTCGCTGGCCGTGCGCTGGCTCTTCCCCGGTGAGACGATCAGGATCGAAGCCCCCTGCCTCGACTGCGGCGAGCCGATGGTGGTCGAGATGCGGGACGAGGAGATCCTGCTCGTCGACCCGGACACGATGGTGGGCTACACCAGTGCCGAGGTCGGAGGCGACGCGGCAACGAGGCCGTTCAGATGAGCGAGCATGAACCTCTTCCGGTCGGAAGAGCACGCCCGAGCCTGGTCCGGCTTCGATCCGTCGAGCGCCCAGCGGATGCTCAGGCCCGTCGAGTGGTGGGCCGACGTCTTCTCCAACCCCTTCTTCCGGGAGCGGGGCCGTCGCGACTACATCACGTGGCTCGGCAGCGAGGACGGCCGGGCCGCCTTCGGCCGACTCCGGGACCGCCTGGCCGACGGCCGGTGAGTCGACACCAGCCGACCAGGGAGCAGGTACCGGCATGAAGCTGACCGTCGACTACCCCAGCGTCGCCTTCCGGGAGGGCCCGGCCAAGGTGCTCGAGCTCGGCAGGGCCATCGAGCAGATCGGTTACGACGAGATCGCTGTCTTCGATCACGTGGTCATGGGTCATGCCACCGACGATCGGCCCGGACCCCGGTATCCGCCGAAGATGCCGATACTCGAGGCGGTCGTGCTGATGGCCCAGCTGGCGGCGGTGACCGAGCGCATCGGGCTGTCGACCGAGGTGCTCGTGCTGCCGCAACGGCAACCGGTGCTCGTGGCCAAGCAGATCAGCACGATCGACACGCTCTCCGGCGGTCGGGTCCGCCTCGGCGTAGGGGTCGGCTGGCAGGAATCGGAGTACGACGCCCTCGAGGAGGACTTCTCCAATCGGGGCAGGAGGATGGACGAGGCCATCCGGCTCATGCGGTCCTACTGGTCCGACGAGCGGATCGACTTCGAGGGCGCGTACTACACGTCCACGGCGATGGCGATGGAGCCGAAACCGGTCCAGACCGGCGGCCCGCCCGTCTGGATCGGCGGCGGCAGCAAGGCAGCGCTGCGGCGGGTGGCAGAGCTCGGCGACGGGTGGATGGGCAGCGCCCTGGTCGACGACGACGCCATCCTCGCCGCCCTCGACGACATCCGGGCCGCCGCAGAGTCGATCGGCCGCGACCCGTCGGAGATCGGCCTCCAGATGATGCTCCAGCCACCCCCGGCCAGGGAGGAGGACAAGGCCTACTACGCCGACCACGACCGGGTCGTCCGACGGGTGGTGGCGCTCGCAGAGCTCGGCTTCGAGTGGGTCTCGCTCAACGCCACAGCTGTCTTCCAGGCCGGTGCCCGCAGCGTCGACGCCATGGTGGATCAACTCGCCGAGCTGCACCACAAGATCACCGCCGCCACCCGATAGCGACCGGCGAGCGAGACCGACCAGGACACCAGGGAGAGGGAGGATCAGGAGATGGGACAGCTCGACGGGAAGGTCGCCGTCGTCACCGGCGGGGCGAGCGGGATCGGAGCAGGGACGGTTCGGCGCTTCGTCGCCGAGGGAGCCCAGGTGCTGATCGCCGATCTCGACGAGGCGGGCGGCACGGCCATGGCCGACGAGCTCGGCGACGGGGTGGCGTATCTAGCCACCGACGTCAGCCGGGAGGAGCAGGTGGCGGCCATGATCGCCGAGGCCACCGACCTGTTCGGCCGGCTCGACTGCCTGTTCAACAACGCCGGGTTCGGCGGTGCCCTCGGCCCGATCGCCACCACCACCGTGGCCGACTACGACCTGACGATGGACGTGTTGCTCAAGAGCGTCTTTCTCGGTATGAAGCACGCTGCGCCCGTGATGGTCGAGCAGGGCTCGGGGTCGATCATCTCGACCGCCAGCGTGGCCGGGATCAGAGCCGGCTACGCCCCCCATCTCTACAGCGTCGCCAAGTGCGGGGTCATCCACCTGACCAAGACCGTGGCCCTCGAGCTCGGGGAGGACAACGTCCGGGTGAACGCCATCTGCCCCGGCTTCATCGCAACGCCGCTCGCGGCCGGCCACCCCGATGCCGACCAGGAACGGATCCAGAAGATGCGGGACAGGACCGCCAGGGCCCAGGTCCTGGGCCGGGTCGGTGAGGCATCCGACATCGCCGCCATGGCCCTGTTCCTGGCATCGGACGAGTCGCAGTGGATCACCGGCCAGGAGTTCGTGGTCGACGGAGGCTTCGCCGCAGGACCTCCCTGGTCGCGCTGGCCCGAGTTCTCGAGGTCGGAGCGGCCGATCCGCCACCACCGGCCCCCGGACCGGTAGCTGCCGGCGTCCGACCGGTCGCCGCGCCGCCCCGTTAGGCGGTCGGGGCGCGTTGGCCGAACTCCTTGAACGTGTCGCCGATGCTGGTGGTGACCGAGGCCAGGTCGCCCCGGCCCTCGGCCAGCTTGGGGGCCTGGGCCTGCAGGTCGGCCACGGTCCAACGGCCATCGGTGGCGATGATGTCGTCGTCGGCCAGCGACCAGCCGCCGTACAGCCCGACCTCGTTGCCGCCGACGTGGAACACCCCACCGGTGAACGGGCACGCCGCAGTCGAGAGGTAGGCGACGAGGGGCGAGATGTTGGCGGGATCCCACTTGTCGAACTCGCTCGGGTCGTCCGGCGCCTTGACGACGTCCTCGAGTCCCGGGGTCTGGAGGGTCAGGCGGGTCCTGGCGATCGGGGCGAGGCAGTTGACCTTGACCCCGTAGCGGCCGAGCTCGCCCGCCGCCACCAGTGTCATGGCGGCGATGGCGGCCTTCGCCCCTGCGTAGTTGAACTGCCCGAGGTTGCCGAGCATCGCCCCGGATGCGGTGTTGACGATCGACCGGGCCGCTTCGTTGCCCGCCTTGGTCTGCTCCCGCCAGTAGGCGGCAGCCCACCGGGTCGGCACGAAGTGACCCTTCATGTGGACGTCGATCACTGCGTCCCACTCCGGCTCCGTCATGTTCACCACCACCCGGTCCCGCAGGATGCCGGCGTTGTTGATCAGGATGTGGAGGTCGCCGAAGTGCTCGACGGCCTGGTTGATCATGCCCTGGACCGCCTCCCAGTCGGTCACGCTGGCGTCGTTGGCCACCGCCTCTCCGCCCATGGCTTCGATCTCGGCCACCACCTCTTCGGCGGGTGTGGCGTCTGCCCCGGTCCCGTCGGCGGCACCGCCGAGGTCGTTGACGACGATCTTCGCCCCCTCCGATGCCATCAGCAGGGCGTGCTCCCGGCCGATCCCTCGACCGGCACCGGTGATGATCGCCACCCGTCCATCCAACGAACCCATGTTTTCCTCTTTCTCTCGGTTGATGATCTCGATCTGTTCTACTCGACCTGCCTGTCCGGCAGATCGATTGCGAGCGGCAGCGGCGACTCCATGATGGTGCTCAGGGCCAGCCCGAAGCGGCCGTCGCCGTCCCACAGCGTCGTCTCCATCATGCCGATGCCGGAGGCGGTGGTCCGACAGTGGGCATCGAGGCAGACCCACTCCCCTCGTGGATAGCGCAGCAGCTGCAGTGTGACGTCCGGATTGACCATCGGCTCACCGGCCGGCGAGTGCTGCCAGCCGACCGCGTTGCCGAGATCGGACACCGTGGCCACCAGCTGGACCGGGCCCACCGGCTCGCCGGCCATCAGTGCCGTCTTCATCCGCGCCCACACCACACCGGGTCCCGGTTCCTCGGTGCTGCCGATCAGGCAGCGCAGCTCGAAGACGTCGCAGTTGAATCCCGGGCGGGGATAGCCGATGTCGCCGGCCCCTGGATCGGTCACCACCGTCGGTCGCAGGGGAACGGCCGGATCGCACGTGGCGTCCCGTTCCCGGTCGGCCCGGGCCCTCGCCCACTGACTGGAGGAACGGGCGACGCAGCGATCGTCGAGCCACAGCTCGGCCGACACCACCCGGCTGCGACGACCGCACCGATCGACCGAGGCCCGGTATCGCAGGGGCGCAACCGGCACCGGGCGCAGGATCTCGGTGGTCAGCCGGCAGAGGACCAGCTCCCGGTCGGGATCGGTGGCCGCCACTGCCCGTTCGCTGGCCCACCCCAGGGCGCCGCACACGGCGCCGCCGTGCAGCAGTCCGTGATCCCACGGACCGCGCACCAGCTCCGTCGGCGTCAGCGTCTCCCCGTCGGCGGCAAACAGGTGATCGGTCTCGGCTCGCACTGGCGATGAGGGTAACCCCGGGCCACCCCGGCGGCCAGCCGGCGGTTACCACGATCCGTCGGCTCGGCAGTACGATCGGTCGGGTAGCCGGCGGCAAGGGGGTGGTGGCACTGCAGATCGACCTGGCGTCGTCGGAAGTGAACCAGGACCCGGTCGGATTCGCAGCCTCGGTGCTGCCAAACGGTCCGGTCCAGTGGAGCGAGACCCACCGGGGCTGGCTCGTCCTCTCCCACGCTGCGGTCTCGGATGCGTTCCGGGAGACCCGCCTGTCGGCCGATCGGATCGAACCGCTGCAGCGCCTGGCCGATGAGCGACCGGAGGAGTTCGCAAAGGCGGTCGAGCTGCTGTCCGGCTGGATGATCTTCCGTGATCCACCCGCCCACACCCATCTCCGGGACCCTGTCCGGCGGGCGCTGACGCCAAGGGTGGTCGACGGCCTCCGACCGGTCATCGACGGGCTCGTCGAGCAGCTCATCGCCGAGCTGCCCCGCCAAGACCCGTACGACTTCAGGACCGAGTTCGCAGAACCGCTGCCGGCCCTGGTGATCGCCGCCCTCCTCGGTGTCCCCGGCTCGGACCGACACGAGTTCAAGCGATGGTCGGACGGGCTGGCCGAGATCGTATTCTCGGTGCGACCCGGCACGGTCCCGACGACTGCGGTGGCCGAAGCGGTGGACGATTTCACCGAGTTCTTCGGCGGGCTGATCGACCACCGTCGCCGGCATCCCGGCGACGACCTGATCAGCGCCATGGTCCAGGGCGGAGCGGATCGGCTGACCGCCATGGAGCTCATCGGCGCCTGCACGCTGTTGCTGTTCGCCGGCCACGAGACCACCACGAACATGCTGGTCAGCTCGATCCACCTCCTGGCCGGGCACCCCGAGCAACGGCGGCGACTGGTCGACGGCGAGGTCTCGACCACGGCAGCGGACGAGCTGCTGCGGGTGGCCGGCCCCGCCAAGTCGATGGTCAGGCGGGTCGGGCCGGAACCGTTCCGCTTCCACGGGGTCGACCTCGAGCCGCGTCAGAAGACGTTTCTCGTCATCCTCGCCGCCAACCACGATCCGGCGGTGTTCGACGATCCCGGAGCCCTCGACCTCGGGCGGCAGCCCAACCCTCACCTCGGGTTCGGCTGGGGGTTGCATCACTGCCTCGGGGCACCGCTGGCCAGGATGGAGCTCACCATCGCCCTCCGGGCGCTGTACCGCCAGTTCCCCGATCTCCGGCCGACCGAGCCCGATCGGCCGTGGTCGGGCAACGAGCTCGGTCGCGGTATCGGCAAGCTGTCGGTCATCGCCTCCTAGCGCCCGAGTCACAAGTCGTGCTCGTATTTCGACGGCTCGTTTCGCCCCTCGCAGCGTCCTCGTCGTTGCCTCACGCTCACGAGTGAAGCTGCCTCCTGCGTCCTTGCGAGGGACGAAGTCGCTCGCCGAGATACTGAGCGAACTCATGACTCGGGACGCCAGGGTCGAGCT
>JAHELU010000022.1:0-8140 GCA_024644005.1 Acidimicrobiales bacterium
GGTTTCGGCTGGTGGTGGCTGATCAGGATGAACCGCGTCGAGGCCCAGTACCGGTTCCGGTTGCGGGGGGTGAGCTCGCCATGACCTGGATCGCCCTCTTGTGCGGGCTGGGCGTGGCCGTCGGCGTGTGGCTGCTGGCGACCAGCGTGCGGCGGACCCCACCGAATCTGGCCGTCGTGCCGGTCGGTCGCCGGGCCGGGGTGTCGGTGGCGGCGCGGCGTGAAGCCGGGCCCGAGGTCGGCAACCGCCTGAGCCGGACCGGCTCGCTCGACCGGGGGCTCCGGGGCGGGCCCGGCCACTGGTCGATCTACCGCGACCTGGCCGTGGACCTCCGGGTGGTCGACTACGGGCTCGAGTACGTCATCTACCAGCAGATCATCACCACCGTCGCCGGGTTCGTGGCGCCACTGGTGCTGCTGATCGTCATCCTCCCCATGGCCGGCCTGACCGTGGCGCCCACCGTGGCCTTGCTGCTGTGCGTCGCCGTCGGTGCCGCCGGCTTCTACCTACCGATCCACACCCTGAGACAGGATGCAGCAGCCCGCCGGCGAGAGTTCGCCGCCGCGCTGTCCCACTACGTCTCCTTCGTCGACGTGATGGTCTCGGGAGGCAACTCGATCGACGGCTCGTTCGAGTTCGCCGCCGAGCTCGGCGACGGCTGGGTGTGGGACGAGATTCGTTTCGCCATCGCTTCGGCGTCGAGCGCGACGTTGGCCCCCTATCGGGCCCTATTGGATCTCGGCGACGAGCTGGGTGTCGTCGAGTTGTCGAACCTTGCCCGTCGACTGGAGCAGACCCAGTCGACAGGCGCGGCCATCGGACCGGCCCTCCGGTCCCTGGCCGATTCGCTGGCGAAGGACCAGGCCCGACAGGTCAAGGTGGCCGACGACGAGGTCACGGAGAAGATGACGTTTCCGCTGATGGTCGTCCTCTGCTCCCTCCTGACCTTCTTCGGCATCGCAGCCGTGACGGCCATCCTGCGGGCAGCGCAGGGCTTCTAGCGCCCGAGCAACAAGAACCGGAAGAGGAAGAGAGGAGCACATCGTGCTCGAATCCCAGCTGACACACGACGAGACCGCCGATGGCGGCAGCCCCGAGGAGACCGCCGCGGCCGAGGGGGCGAGGCTGCCGGGCCTGTGGCGTCGACTCAAGGACGATGCCGGGGCGGTGGCCATCGAGTACGTGATCGTGGCGATCGCCCTCCTGGCCATCGCCGGAGCCATCGCAGCCGCGCTCACCACGCTCGGCAACGACGCCGTCGAGCAGATCCCGGAGTCGGTCAGCGATACCGGGGGCTGACGGTAACCGCCTCGAGTGAACCGAGACGAAGGGGAGTCGGATCGTGAGCCCTGCCAGGCAGCGCCGGTCGACGGACGACGCCGGGTCGGTGTCGGTCCAGGCGGCGCTCGTCGTCGTGCCGGCGCTGTTCTTCGTGCTGGTCCTGGCGCTGCAGTTCACGTTCGCCTGGATGGCGGCCGCCGCCGTGCAGACCGCGGCGGAGAACGCGGCGGACGCCGCATCGGCCAGGGACGGCTCGGTGGCCGATGGCCGGGCGGCAGCCGACCGGGTGCTGTCGGGAGCCGGGTACGCCACCGTGACCTCCTCCGACATCTCGATCAGCGGCGACACCGTCCGGGTGGAGCTTCGGGCCCGGGCCTACCAGTTCCTGCCGGTCGCCTGGACCGTCGTCGGCATCGCCGAGGCCAGTGTCGAGGACTTCAGGTCGAGCGAGGAGCGACGATGACGGCCGACCAGCGGGGCGACATCGCGGTCGAGGCGGCCATCGTGGCCCCTGTGCTCTTCTTCCTGATGTTCGCCGGGCTGCTGGTGGCCGGCCGGTCCATCCAGGCCAAGAACCAGGCCGAGTCGGCGGCCCAGGAGGCGGCGCGGGCGGCGTCGTTGGAGCAGACGCCGGCCGCCGCCCGCTCGGCCGGTCAGCGGGCCCTCGACAGCAACGTCGACGACACCATCGGCATGACCTGCACCGCGACCATCGACACCGGGAGCCTCGAGCCGGGTTCGGTGGTGGCGGTCGAGGTCAGCTGTGATGCCGATCTCGTCGTCGGTCGGCAGGCGACGTTCACCGCACGAGCAGTCGAAGTGGTCGATCGGTACCGCCAGGGCGAGGCACCATGAGCAGACGAGCGAGGATCGAGCGTGACAGCGGGCCCCCGAGGCTCGTCGACCACGAGCGCGGCTCGGTCAGCATCGCCGGAGCCGTGTTCGGTCTCGGGATCTTCACCCTGATCGGGTTGGTCCTGATGCAGGGCCAGAGCTTGGGCTCGCTGTCCCGGACGAGGGAGGCGGCAGACAACGCGGCGAGGGCAGGAGCCCAGCAGATCGACACCGATCACCTGCTCGGCACGGGTGAGGTCCGGCTCGATCAGGCGCTGGCGGTCCAGGCCGTGAACGACTATGCGGCCAACCTGCCCGGCATCTCGGTGACCAGCATCCGTGTCGAGGACGCGACGGTGACGGTCACGGTGGCCGAGACGGTGACGCCGATCGGCGGCGTCGGCCGGACCAGGACGTTCACCGCGACCGAGTCGGCCACCGCCCTCAGGGGAGTCACGGGAGCGATCGAATGAGCCGGCCGTTGCGCATCATCGTCCCCGTCCTGGCCCTGCTCGCCCTGGCGCTCGCGCTGATCGGGGTTCCGGTCGGCCTCGTCGTGCTGGTCGGCTGGCCCATCCCGACGCCGACACCGACCATTGACGAGCTCGGCGACATCTTCGCCGGCCGGAGCCCGATCCCGGCCGACTACCTGATCTCGATCCTGGCCGGCGTCATGTGGTTGCTCTGGCTGCAGGTGCTGTGGGCAACGATCATCGAGGTGGCGGCGGCGTACCGGGGTCGACTGGCCCATCGGGCCAGGATGCTCCCCGGGGTCCAGCTCGGTGTCGGCAAGCTCGTCACCGCGGCCACGTTCCTCGCCACCTCGCTGGCGGTCAAGCCAGCCGCGGCCGGTCCGCTCACACCGGTGATCGTCGCAACCCAGCTCGACGATGAACCGTCGCCCACGGAACCGGCCGAGGACATCGAGGCCCGCCGGAATCGGGCCAGCTTCCGGCCGTACCTCACCGAGCCCGGCGACACGTGGTGGGGCATCGCGGAGCAGACGCTCGGCTCCGGGACCCGCTGGAAGGAGGTCAGGGGCCTGAACCTCGGTCGGACGATGGCCGACGGCTCGGTGATCTCGGCGTCCACCGATCTGCTTCGGCCCGACTGGCGACTGCTGTTGCCCACGTCGTCGGCAGCGCAGCTCGCGAACCCGCCGGATCGTGCCGTGGTGGTCGACGAGGGCGACACCATCTGGGCCATCGCCAGGGAGGACCTCGAGGGCGCGACCCCCGACGACACCGGTCGTGTGCCGAACGCCGAGGTTGCCGAGCTCGTCGAGGAGATCGCCGAGATCAACCGGGCCGAGCTGAACGGCGACCCCGATCTCATCTACCCGGGTCAGCGACTGCAGCTCCCGTCCCGACCGGAGCTCGCCGCGCGGCCGGCCCCGCCCGGACCGGCCGCCGCCGAGGAGTCGGATGCCGCCGCGCCCAGTGCGCCAGCTGCGCCCACTGCGGAAGCTGTGCCCGCTGTGCCCGAGGAACCGGCGCGCCCGGCGGTCCCGGAGCCCGAGATGGCCGAGCCGGCCGTCGAGTCCCCGGTCGCAGGGTCCGATGCGAGCGCGATGCAGGGGTCGGCGGGATCGACGGGCGACACGCCCCAGGGCCCGGTCGCAGGGTCCGATGCGAGCGCGATGCAGGGGTCGGCGGGATCGACGGGCGACACGCCCCAGGGCCCGGTCGCAGGGTCCGATGCGAGCGGTCCGCAGGGGTCGGCGGGATCTGCCCCCGATCCCTCGGTGCCGGCCGCTCCCGAGCTCCCGGCGGTGGATGATTCGGCCCACCGCCCCGGCGCTGCGTCGCCGGCGGTTCGAGAGCCGCTGGAGGTCGCCGTCGCCGACGACCCACTGCCGGGCGCCGGCATCGGCGAGCCCGAAGCCGGACCGGATGGCCAGCCCGCGGGCCGGGCCGATGGCCCGATCGAGGAACCGGTCGAGGAGCGGGTCGAGGGTGCGGTCGACGAACCGGTCGGCGAGCAGCCGGCAGACGGTGCGGAACAGGGCCCGACCCCCCGTCCCCTCGGTCGGGGGCCGTCGGCAACCCCGGACGGGCCGACGACGACGCTCCGGGAGCCCGAGGGCAGCCCCCTGGCCGGCGCCCGGGCGTCGGCAACGGGCGTCCCCGCCCCTGTCCACCCCTCGCCCCGGACCGGAGACTCGGCTCCGTCCGGCTCGCTCGGGGCCTCGGCCGGCGCCGTGGCGGATGGCTCGGTCCCGACGCCCTCGACCGTGGTGTCCGACACGCCGTCGCCGACCGGGGAGTTCCGTCAGGACCCGGCTTCGCCGAGCGCCGATACCGGCGCCGATGGGTCGAGCGCCGCCGATACCGATGTCGACCTGGATCTGCAGGCCTCGGTGGCCCCCGGGACCGGCGACGGCTCGGTCCGCGGTGAGCTCGGGGAGCCCGACCCGGTGGCCGCCGTCGCCGGCGAGGCGGCCGAGCTCGACGATGGTTCGGAGCGGGCACCGGTCTTCGTCGGTCTGGCCGCGCTGACACTGGTCGGCGGGTACCTGTACCGGGCGAGGCGACGACGCCGCGACACCGCCCTTCGCAACCGCCATCCCGGACGGCGCCCCCGGCCCCCGCAGCAGCGAACGAGAACGGTTGCACGCAGGCTGGCCGCCGCAGCGGAACCGGAGCACCCGGAGTTCGTCAACGTCGGGCTACGGGCGCTCGGCAAGCTGCTGCAGGACGTGCCGTCCCATCGGCTGCCCAAGATCTCCGGCGTCTGGGTCAGCCACAATCGGTTGGTCATCGCGTTGGCCGAGGACTCGCCCCGGGGCCGTCCGCCGGAGCCGTTCACCGAGTTCGCCGACGGGTCGGGATGGAGCCTGCTGCGGTCCGACTTCGACCGGGTCCGCAAGATCGCCAAGGGGGCGAACGGCCCGCTCCCGCTGCTGACCACCATTGGCACCACGACCGCGCTCGATCTTGCCCTGACCACCAACAGCAGAGCCCCGGCCGAGGCCTATGGCCTCTCCAGCTCGCTGCTGTTCGCCGTCGACCTGGAAGCGGGACGGGTCGTCTCGGTCCAGGCCAACCAGGAGTCGGCCACCATCGAGGCGCTGACGATGATGGCGCTCGAGCTGGCCACCAGCGAGACCGCCGACCAGGCCGAGATCGTCTGTGTCGGGTTCGGCCACCGCCTGGCCACCTTCGATCGGGTGGTGGTGGTCGACGATCTGGCGGAGATCCTCAGCGATCTCGAGACGGTCACGGGGCGAGCGGTCTACGCTGCCGCCGACGCCAGCCCGTTCGCCACCAGGGTCGGCAACGGCGCAGCCGACACCTGGAATCCGGTGATCGTCTTCCACGCCGATCCACTCGACCCGAGCGCCACCACCCTGGTGGAGCTCGCCGAGAAGACCGATGGCGGGGTGACGGCCGTGTGCGGCTATCCGACGACGAGCGGCTGGACCTTCGTGATCGACGGCGACCGGATCTCCTGCCCCGATCTCCCCGGGGACCTGGCTCATCACCAGTTCCAGCGGCCGGAGCTCGATGGTGTGGAGTTGATCGCAGACCTCTTCGACGAGCCGGCCGCCGAGGTCGACCTCGACGACGAGTTCTGGCAGCCGCTCGATCCGGTGGAGGCCGATCACACCTGGCACGTGTCCGTGCCGGACCAGGCGCAGTGGCGACCGATGCACCCGGTCACCACAGCCGAGGTGGACGAGGACCGAGCCGGCAGCCAGGACTCCTCGGTGGCCGTGGTGTCCGAGCAGCCGGACGTCGATTCCGTGTCGGAGCCGGGCTGGGCCGATCTGGAGACGATCGACGCCGACAGCTGGCCGGAGACCGAGATGCCGATGCCCGTGCTCCCCGAGCTCCGGCACTCGGTTGAGCATCGCCCGCCGGTGGAGGGCCGGCCCGGGCCGAGCCAGGCCGCCCCCTGCCCGGAGGAGCCCTCCGGGCCGGACGATCGCTCGGAGCCGGCCGACGAGCCGGTCGACGAGCCGGCCGATCGGTCGGAGCCCGCAGAGGTGCCCGACGACGTCGGACCCGCAGACGAGTCGGCCGCCGATGGCCGGGCCGTCGAGCAAGCGGATGAGGAGTCGGCTGCCGAGGGCCGGGCCGTCGAGCAACCGGATGACGTCGGGCCCGCAGACGAGTCGGATGAAGCCGGTCGGGGCCGGCATCTCTATGTCGTCGGCCGCACGTCGGGCGGCGGCTCCGGCTCGGCGGTGTCGCCTGGCGAGCGTCGGCCGTCCGGGCAGGACGAGACCGGGCACGAGGTGCGGGTCTCGGTGCTCGGCAACCTCACGATCGAGGGTCACCACATCGGTGATCGGTCGAAGCCGTGGAAGTACACCAAGACGCCCGAGCTGATCCTGTACCTCCTCCTCCATCCGAACGGGGCCAGCCAGGACCTGCTGATGGAGCAGCTGTTCCCCGAGCAGCCGCCGAACCGGCCGCGGCTCAACCAGCTGGTCAGCGATGCCAGGACCAAGGCCCTCGGCACGACCAGCGACGGCCGGTACCACCTGCCCCATGCGTCGCCGACGGAGCCGTTCTACAAGCTGAATCCCACCGTCGGGTTCGACCTGCGGGACTTCGCGCTGCACTGCGCCAACGCCAGGCGGGCCGAGAGCCTGCAGGTCCAGCGAAGGGAGTGGGAGGCGGCCCTGCGGCTCGTCCGGGGTCGGCCGTTCACCGTGCCCCACGACGGCTACGAGTGGGCCGTACCGGAGATCGAGGCCACGATCGTGAAGGTCGAGGAGGCGGCCGTCGCCCTGGCCGACATCGGCTTCGAGCTCGGCGACTACGAGCTGGCCGTCTGGGCCACCAAGCAGGGGCTGCTGACCGGGACCGGCTACTACGAGCTCCTCGTGAAGCGGGGCCGGGCCGCGCTGCTGTTGCAGGATCCCGAGGAGATCGTCCGGGCCTTCGCCGACCTCCAGGTCTCGCTCGAGTACAGCGGCGCCCCGGAGGAGGGCATGCCTGACCTCAGCTCCCATCCGGAGCTGGCGGACGTCTACAACGAGCTCTCGTCCGATGGTCGGACCAAGGATCGAACGTGATCGCCGCCCGTGTCGTCGCCGGCGGTGCGCCGTGGTTCGTCGTGGTGGTGCTCGGTTCGATGCTGGTCGGCTGTGGCGGTGGCGGCCCGGTGGACGGCGACGGCTCACTCGGTGGCGGGGCGGAGGCGGCGGCCGGTCGGTCCGACTCCGAGCCCGGGCACGGCGAGGACGTCCTCGAGGTGGCCGGCCAGTCGCCGCCGGTTAGACCCCTGGTGGAGATCCCCGAGGCGTGGGACAGCGAGATCGAAGAGGTCTACGGACGCTACTGGCTCTACTGGGAGGCCTTCGCCGCAGCCCACGGCCTGCCGAACGCCGACCCGTCCTACGAGCCGCTGCGGGCACTGTCGACCGACGACAACTGGGCCTCGTTGACCGAGCAGCTCCGGGGCTTCGCCGATGACGGTGTCGTCCTGGTCCTGCCGGAGAAGTCGATGACCGAGCACCTCATACGGATCCCCAATGCCGCCGTGCTGTCGAAGGACGAGGGGGCCGAGGTGGTGTTGCAGGACTGCTGGATCGACGACTTCGTCCAGCGGACGGTCGACGGCCAGATCGTGGCCGAGGCCAGGGAAGCCAAGTTGATGAACGTCGTGATGAAAGTCGTAGATGGAGAGTGGCGGGTCGACGGAGTGACCCGGGCCACCGCCGATTCAGATGGGTTCGAACAATGCGCCACGCTCGTGACACCGTCCTAGCCGCCACGGCCGTACTGGCCGTCCTGACCGCCCTGACCGGTGGTTCGGCCTCGGCTCAGCAACCCGACGTGCCCCCATCCAGGGAGTACGGGGAGTCGGGTGTCGCCAGCGGGGTGGTGACGGTCCGGGCCGGCTCGGAGTGGCTGCCCGTCGGCTCGGCCGGGTCGGGAGGCGGTTCGTCGTCCTGCACGACGAGCAGCATCCGCATCATCGTCGAGGACGACTTCGTCCAGCCCATCAATCGGGAGTGGCGGGTCTTCGGCGCCGACGGCTCGATCCCCTTCACCGCCTCACCCACCGATCT
>JAHELU010000022.1:8150-23065 GCA_024644005.1 Acidimicrobiales bacterium
CTCCCGTCGAGCCTGCCCACCCACATGCGCAGCTTCTCGCCGACCGGGCGGTGGTATGCGGTCATGTGCGACGGGGTCATCCGGGTGGTGCCCGAGGGCGGGCCGGCCGTGACGATAGCCGGCCTCATGCAGCAGGCGCTCGATCAGCTCGACCCTCCCGACCCCGACCTGGCGGTCACCCCGGCCGACCTCCACTACACGCAGCTGCAGTCGTGGTTGGCCATCGAACCGGCCTACTGGAGCGCCGACCTTCGGGCCACCGCCAGCGCCGGGCGGGTCCAGGTCACCGCCATCGCCGATCCCCTCGACGTCTCCTGGGACACGGGTGACGGTGACTCGGTGACGTGCGATGGTCCGGGCACCGTGTGGCGGGCCGGCCTCGACGACGCCGATGCCACCTGCGCCCACACCTATCGGGAGTCCTCGGCCGGGGCGCCCGGCGACTCCTTCGACCTCACCGCCACCGTCCGGTTCGCCGTCGACGTCGCCACCAACGCCCCCGGCAGCTACGGCCCCTTCCCCGACCTCGAGCGGGAGACCACCCAGACCATCCAGGTCGGCGAGATCCAAGCGGTCAACAACTGATGGCCTGATCAGCCTGCGTCGGCGCTGGTGGGGCCGGGGGCCCGGGTCTTGGCCAGCTCGGCCAGGAGGTGGTCGATGTCCTCGTCGATCGTGCCGTCCCCGAGCTGGGCCGGGGCCAGCTGCACGAGACCGGTGACGATGCCGTCGCCGTCGGGGTGCCACGGCGAGGGCAGGGCCAGCCGCACCTTGACCGGCGTCACCAGTGCGGGGTTGGCCACCGAGTCCTCCTGGCCGGCGCCGACCCACTCGAACCGCTGGCGTCCATCGGCCATGCCGATCACGGCGACGACGTCCTCCGCCATCCCCGTGGTCGGCCCGCCGTCGCTCGCCGTCTCGCCGTCTCGAAACGCCGCCAGCAGGTACACCTTCTTGTCCACCGGCCTGTCTGCCGGCTCGTCAGCCGGCTGCTCGACCGGTTCCTGCGCCGCGTTCTCTGCCGCCTGATCGGCCATCATCATCGTCCCGTCGTTGACCAGTGCCATGGCTCACTCGCCAGGTTCTTCAGGCCGTAGGCCGCAGCGTTGGCGGCCAGCCACCGGAACCCGGCATTGTTCCTCGTCGATATCGACCTGCCATTCGACGTGAAGTCTATGGCCAGCCCCCGCTCGTGCTGCGACCGCCCCGGCCGGGCCGTCGGTGGCCGGCATCGCGACGACGGCATCCGGTAGATGGCGTACTCCGACGTGCCGCAGTGCTGTCGCCGCAACCTGATCTGGGTCTGATTGTCCCGCCAGCCCCAGCCGGCCAGCTGGACGCCGTCGGCTGCGGCCGCATCGATGAGGTCCCGGATGTCCGCTGCGATCGACCGGTGGACCCTGATCCCGTAGATGCTGACGATCTCGCCGGGACCGACCGGCTCGGTCGGGGCCTGGCCCCGAGCCGGGGTCCCTGCGGCCGCCGCCCCACCGTCGGCCATGGCCAGATCCTGCTCGGCTGCTCCGCCACGGTCCGCCAGCAGCGCCAGCCTGCCGCGTGTGCTGTCGGCGCTCTGGCCCGACATGACCACGAACGCCTGGGCCGACGAGATGGCGATGAGCAGGGCCATGCCGAACACGGCCACTCCCGATCCGGCCACGAACACCGCCGCCCGGGGGTTGCGGGCCGCCATCGTGGCCAGTGCGGTGTATGGGTTGCGGCGGGTCAGCAGGACAGCCGAGGCGGGGGCGGGTCGTCCGGTCATCGACCCGCCCCCGTCGGGAGCGGCGGCCCGTCCGGGGCCGGTGTTGCGGCGCCGCCCCCCGGCCGGTCGCCCGGGCCACCGCCGATCCTGGGCCGGTGCCGATTCGGCCCGTCGTCGCTCCCGGTCCGGAGCCCGGCTCCCGGTCGGTCGCGATCGTCGCTGCGAGTCCGTGGCGCCGACCGCCGAACCGCCCGGAGTGTCGTCCGAGCCCCCTCGACCAGCAGTCTCGTCCCGACGTCGCGCTCCCGGTGTTCGTCGCGACCGCCGGCCGGCCCGCCGCTGCGAGAACCGGTTCGCCCCACGGCAGCGGGGTTGATCCTGCCGGTCAGCCCGCTCATCCGGTACAACCCGTAGAAGCCGCTGATGGCCATCGCGGTGGAAGCGAACAGCGACAGGAAGATGCCCCGCAAGGTCAGCTGCTCGTAGACGATCAGGGAGAACAACGACAGCCACACCACGAGGCCGAGCGACAGGACCACGGTTCGGATCACCACACCGACCAGGTGCTCGACCCATTGCCACGCCAGGGTCCGCGACCGGCCGGGCAGGATGGCGAACACCAGGGCGTGGGGCATGGTGACGGTCAGGAAGAGCAGCTTCAACTGCTGCCACAGCAGCATCGCCGACACGACCAGCACCAGCAGGGTCACGATCGCTGCGGCCAGCGTGTTGGCCGAGGCGATGCCCAGTCGGATGTAGGTCGCCTGGTGGTTGAAGTCGGCGTTCTCCTCGCACGCCGCCACCGCTCGCATCCGGTCCCGGGGCTCGTCGTCGTTGCCCCACGGGCCCTCGGCCAGGAGCTCGAGGTTGATGGCGGCGCACTGCTCCTTGCCCGCCACCCCGTCGAGGACCTGACCCCACTGGAGGTTCTGGTACGGCAGCTCGACCAGGCTCCGTTGCAGCGCGAACCCGAAGCTGCAGGCCGACGAGCCGGCGGCGGCCGACGGGGCCGCGGCCCCAGCGCCAGCCGTGCCGTCGGTTGCGGCCTCGGCTCCGGCCAGGTCGACCGCTTCGGCCGACAGCGCAGCGGCGCACTCCTGCTGCCGCTCCTGACCGGAGGCGAACGAGGCGATGCTGGCCGACAGATCGGAGCTGATCCTGGCGACGGTGAGCCCGGCGTTGCCGAACCCGGACGTGAGCGTCAAGACGATGAGCACCACGTAGGCGGCGAAGGCGACCAGGACCTCCGATCCGGCGGCGATCACCCCCTTGGTGACCGCCTTGAAGCCGGCCACCACCATCGTCACCGTGAGGGCCAGGCTGTAGACCGACGTCGCCAGGCCGAAGCCGAAGAAGTCGACCGTGTAGTCCTGGGCGAGGACCCCGGCCTCGCCGACGAGGTCGCCGGCCAGTGGGAACTCGAAGGCCCAGTCCAGCGCGTTGGTGGCCAGCAGGACGAGGAAGGTCGAAGTCGTGAAGGCCCAGTTCGTCTGGGAGGCGACGAACGAGTCGAGTGGGTCGGGGACGCCGAGGAAGCCGCTGGTGTCCGCCCCGATCTGGTAGTGGGAGATCGGGATCGACCCGGTGCCGAAGTTGGACTGCAGCCCGCCTCGCTCCCAGGGATCGACACCGGAGCGGACCGGGCGGTCGCCGTCCTCGCCGTCCTCGCCGATCTGGGCCGCCGCCGACCCGGCGGCCCCGACACCGGCTCCGGCCTCGTCGGGTTCGCCGCTCCCGGCCAGCTCGCCGCCGTCTTCGGTGATCTGCAGGGTCACGGCCACCTGCCCGTCGTTCCCCTCGACGGTCGCCACGCAGCCGACCACCATCGCCACCTCGCAGGGCACCGGCTCCCGGGGCCCGGTCGGGTTCTCGGCCTGGGCCGAGGCCGCTTCGGGATGGAGCATCAGGCCGGCCGCGGCGACCGCCACGGTGGCGAGCAGTGCAGCGACGGTGGGGCGAGCGGGTCCGGCCACGTCGCTAGTCCTTTGGCACCACGAACGCGGCGACGTCGAGCGGGCGCCGGTCCGGACCGGCCGGCCCCAGCGGCTGGTCCCCGACCAACCGCTCGAACAGGTCGCTGGCGAGCCGATGGGAGCCGCCCCCCCTGCGCTGATCGGTCACCGGCTCCGGCTGCAGCCCGTTCCGGTGGGGGACCAGTGCAGGCTCGTCCTCCCACTGGACCTCCTCCCGCCACTGGTCCTCCTCCTCCCACTGGACCTCTTCCTCCCATTGGACCTGTTCCTCGTGGTGGACCTCCTCGTGGTGGACCTCCTCGTGGTGGACCTCCGCGTGGTGGACCTCCTCCTCCACGGGATCGTCCGGGTCCCAGCCGGCCCCGTCCTGCCGCAGCCCGTCCCGGTCCTCCCACTCGCCGCCCGGGTCCGGGCCGGCCGCTCGATCCCACCCGACGTCCGGCGCGGCCAGCGCCGGGGGCTCGGGTGTCGGTGGGTCCTGGCCGGACCGGGGCCGGGTGTCGAAGGCCCGGGCCACCCGGGGGTCAACGGGTGGAGCTACGTCGATGACCCCCAGGCGGCCGTACTCGTCCCGCATCACCATCTCGCCGACGCCGAGCTGTTCGACCATCGACACCAGCTCGGGAGTCGGCTCTGCCCCGACCATGCGGAGGGCGGTCGCCCCCGCTCCCTCGACCTGGCGGGTGAGGAACACGTTGGATGCCATGTTCAACAGGTCGGTGGGAGCGTCGGCGGGATGCTGGGACCAGAGCTGCAGCTTCTTGAAGTCCTTCCTGCCGTCCCGAAGAACCCGGTTGGCGAGGTCGATGCCGAACGACGACTCGAGGAACGCCCAGGCCTCGTCGAGGATGATCGAGCTGAGCCGGTGGGGGGTGTTGCCGATGGCGTCGGCCAGGGCCATCAGGAGGTACACCATGGCGATGCTGGCCGCCTTGCTGGCGTCGAGATCGTCCCCGGTGCGCAGCTCCTCCTTGGACGGCAGCACGAGGCCCCGGGCGTGGAGCACGATCAGGTCGGCCCCCCTCACCGAGACGCCGGCTCCCGGCTGGAACGCCAGCTGGGCGAACCTCGTCCTGGCCAGCGGGGTGATCCGGTAGTACAGGTCACGGCTCAGGCCGTCACCCTCGTCCCCCCAGATCCGCAGCAGATCCAGCACGTCCTGGGTGGTGCCCCGGCGCTGGTTCACGTACTCGACGGCCTGGGAGATCCTGGCGCTGTCCATGGTCCTGGCCCCGATGCCCGCCAGCAGGCACAAGAAGCTGGTGGTGATCTCCGCCCGGTCGCCATAGGGGAAGGTCGACATCGGGCAGAGCGAGATCTGGGCCTCTGCCGACAGATCGACCACCTCGCTGGTCAGGAAGTCCGGCAGGCCCGAGGCGAACTGCACGTACTCGCCCCGGTTGGTCCGATCGATGGCCACCACCTGGGCCCCGCCGATCAGCTCCTGGAGGGCGATCGTCTTGGCGGTGAACGACTTGCCGCCGCCGCTGGCCCCGAACCCCATTGTCGACGCGCTGGTGGTGACAGACGGCGACAGGAGGACGGGCATGGCCGGCCCGACATCCAACCGCCGGCCGAGGAACGCCCCCCGCTCGTCGCCGAGCTCCGGGGTGTAGCCCGGCAGGCCGGAGGCGATCGCCTCGGCGGTGAGATCGAGGTCGTAGTCGGCGACGACCCCGCCCGGTCGGATGGCGGTGCCCGGCAGGCCGAGGAAGAAGAGGTCTCGCTGATCGCCGGTCGGGGCGTGGAGCTCGTAGCCGGTCGACCCCAGCTCGGCCCGCACGGTCGCCACCCTTCGCTGGAGCTCCTCGACCGAGTCGGCCGATACGGTGTAGCACGTCATCGTCCGGTGGATCCGGTTCAGCGGCGACCCTTCGAGCTTGGTCTGGGCGGCGTTCGATCGGTCGATCAGCTCGAACACCGAGTCCGGTACACCGGTGGTGGTCCCCGCGTACTGCTCGGGCTGGGCCGCCAGCTCTTTGTGGCGGCGGCGGAACTGCTTCTTGGTCTCGTGTTGGGGTGGTGAGTGGATGCGGACGGTGACATCGACACAGAAGTCGAACTCGTCGGCCGCCGCCAGCCAGTAACCGCTCTCCGGAAACTGCCACTCCGGCGGCATCGAGGCCACCACCAGCGACGTCTGGAACGACCGGCCGAAGGTCGAGTCGACCTGCAGCAGGTGGCGCCGGGTCGGCAGTCCGCCCCTGCGCCGCTCACCGCCCTCGATCAGGGTGGCATCGAGCAGCGGGGTCGACGGGAGCGTGGTCGGTCGGACCTTGCGACCGGTGTCGTGGTGGCGGCGCCGGGGGGCCGGTACCGGCGGTTGATCCGCCAGGCCGCGGCAGACCGCCCGCTGGAGCAGCCAGCGGACCTGCTCCTGGCTGGCGGGCCGTACGAGGCCGCCGAGCGACGCCATCGTCAGCTCCGAGGCCGTGATCAGCTCCTGGCGCCGGGCCCGGGACGACGGGGGCCGCCGCCGGCCGACCAGCTGGGCCGCCTGGGACAGCGCCTCTGCTGCGGTCGATCGGAGGGTGTCGGCCGAGTCGAGGGTGACGCACAGGAAGTGGCTGCGACGATGGGCCGGCCGCTCACCCATCCTGGCCGCGGCCTCGGCGGCCTGGTCCTGCAGAGCCCGATGGCGGCGGCGGGACACCTGGGAGATCAGGTGGGGGGCGGCCGCCACCGCCCTCGCCAGGTCGTCGGGACCGATCGGCGTGGCGATCGACAGCAGCCGGGATTCGAGCGGCAGGCCCCGGATCCAGCCCAGGATCTGGGCTGCGTAGTTGAGCATCGCGGCGTCGGAGTGGAACCGGTAGGAGGTCATCCCGTTCGGCTCGGTCAGCTCGTACACCGCCCATGGCTTGCCTGCGCTGTTGACGACCACGTTCTCGAACGTCTCGACCGGCATGAGGTTCACGACGTCCCTCGCTCACGCCCGGTCGTGCGGCGACGGCCCCGGCCGCCGGCCCGGTGACGGTGCAGGCGGTCGCCTCGCCTGCTGCCCGTCCCGGACCGGCGGGTCCGTGGGCGACGGTCGTCGATCAGCGGTCGTAGCACCAGTTCCGTCGAGCGGGCCGGGCCGAGCCGCCGGCCGTTGAGCGAGCCGTGGCGGGGAGCAGCCCACAGGCGGAACAGCCCGATGGCGGCCTTGGAGAGCGGTCGACCCTCGACCGTGGTCCGGGAGATCTGCTGGGCGGCCAGCACCGGCACCACGACGAACACCACGATGTGGAGGCGGTCGCTCATCACCGCTCCCCAGGCCGGTCGGGTCAGGAACAGCAGCCCGAACACGATCGCGCCGACGGCGAGCTGTGGCATGGTGACCACGAACGGCAACCGGACCTGATCCAGCTTGCCGATCACCAGCGGCCGTCGCCGGATGTCGGAGAAGTTGTGACAGGGCAGGGAGAACGTGTCGGTCTTGCGGTCCATCGGATCGTCGTCGCTGCGACTCAGTCGCCGGGCACCGTGATCGGCGGTGCGTTCGTGCCGCTCTGGTTGATGATCGCGTCGGCCTCCTTGCCGGCCTGATCCCGGAAGAAGTCGGGCCCGGCGACGATCCCCCACAGGGCGATCCCGCCGACGATGATTGCGGCCAGCACTGCCTTGAAGCCGCTGAAGAGGTACTCCCGGACCACCTTGATGGCGATGATCAGTCCGAGGACGATCACCGCCACGCTGGTCAGCCGGCCGGCCTCGTAGATGAGGGCATCGGACAGTGCCAGGTTGGTCGAGAGTTCGGTGAATCCAGTTGTGAATCCGATCATTCGGCATCTCCTTTTCTGAGTACGACGGGGGCGTGCAGGACCTGGGAGACCTCCCACCGGCGATCTCGCTCGGCCATCACCAGGGAGTACTCGAGCCGCTGCCGCCCGGACGGCGAGATGCCGTCGACGGTGACCCTGGCCAGCCGGATCGACGGGTCGTCGATGCCGGGCACCGGGCTCCACCCCAGTTCGAACAGCTCGGCCCGACCGAATGGCGGCGGTTGCACCGCCTCGATCTCGGAGTCGGGGGAGTTGAACAGGCGCACATCGCCCACCCCGGTCAGGTAGGCGGCGAAGAACCCGTTCAGCGTCTCGGTGAGGGGAGCGAGCTCCGGGGTGGTCGGTCGTTGCAGATCGTCGACGACCGGGGGCACCGGCGGAGCGGCATCGGGACCGGCGACGACCCCTGGTGGGCCGAGCACCGTCAGATCGCCGTTGTCGGAGGCCGCCACCCCGACGGCGTAGAACCTGAGCCCGACCGGTCGGAACTGCTCCTCGGAGCCCGAAACGAACTCGACCAGATCGGCCGCCACGACCACATCGAACAGACCGCTGCCACGCTCCGTGGTCCGCACGGGCCCGACCCGCTCGACGAGCAGACCCGAGTCCTCTGATCCGAGCGTCGGGTTGAAGAACGACAGCTCCTCGCCCCGGAGCCAGCTGGCGACGAAGAGGGCGGCGAACTGGCCGGCCACGCCGACCCGGACGTCCGGCACGTCGAGCTGGGGCCCCGCCACGGGCTCGTCGTCGGTCACAGCGAGGTAGAGGGCCGCCGGGCCGCTGGCCGCGCCGACCAGGACGAGCACCCCGATCACGGTGCTGAGCGCTCTGGCGCGGAACCAGTCGAACATCGGGCCGACCGTGCCAGATGTCGCTTGGCGGCCGCTTCCCGGGAACGTTCCGGCCGCTTTCCCAGGGCTCTCCCAGCGCTCTCCCGACGACGGCCGGGCCGCTGATCCACGACGGAAACCGGCGCTTCCCCTGGCCTTCCGCCGGCGGACGGGCCCCGTGCGACCGGGCCGGATCTTCTTCGGGCGACCGGTCGAGGCGGCGGCGAGCGTTCGCGGTCACCCGGTCGTGTATCTTCGAACCAACCCACCACGTTCGCCGGTCAGCGGCGCGAGCTTCGCATCCGGCGAGCCCCATCGACTAGCGACGCTCGATCTAGGTAAGGTTCCGACATGCTGGTTGCCTTCATCATCGTTGTCGTCATCGCTGCAGGACTGCTCGTCCTGCTGCTGATGGCCCAGCAGAAGATCTCCCAGATCACCGCGGAGCGTGACGAGATCGCCGGATTGCTGAGCGAGGCCACGGTCGACCTGGGCCGATCGAACGAGCGACTGCAGATCACCGAGGGTCAGCTCAAGACCGTCGACAGGCAGCGGGTCGAGCTCGCAGCCCAGGTCGAGCAGCTCGACCGCAGGCTCGAGGAGACCGCCACCGCACTGCGGAAGCGGACCGAGCTGGCCGATGCCCAGGCCATGCAGATCGACTCGCTCAGCGCTGCCAGGGACGACCTGCAGCAGCAGTTGAACTCGGCCGAGGAGCGGATCGTCACCCTGGCCGCCCGGCCGGGGGTCGTCGTCGGCGACTCCACCGAGGACGCCAACGCCGAGATGCTGTGGGACCTGGAGGTCGCCCGCAGCGAGCGGGCCTGGCGCAACAGCGTGGCCATCAACCCCGTTGACGACTCCAGCCCGTTCGAGACCACCGACGACCCGGTGCGGACCGCCATCGAGGTCGAGGCGGCTGCGCTCCGGGAGGACGTCGGGGCCCTGATCGCGATCGACTGGAAGGCCGAGCCGATCGAATCGGCCTCCCGGCGGATGGTGGTGGTGCGGGTGGCCCAGGAGATGCTGGCCCTCGCATCGAGGGCACCGGGGGCGGCCCGACTCGTCGTCAGCGACAGCCCCGACGGCGACGGTGAGCTGAGGATGGAGTTCGAGGCGGCCGACGAGGGCAGTCAGGTGATCAACCTCATCCCGCCCAAGATCTCCAACGACATGATCGACATCAGCAACGAGTCGGGGCTCTCCGTGACCGTCAAGGCGGAGTGAGGAGCGCGTCCGGTCGGCTCAGAAGAACGGGCTGACGAATCCCCTCCGCTCCGTCACGGCCGGCCTGGTCGCCGGCGGTGGTGGCAGGTGGTGGAGGACCCGCATCGCCCAGCCGCCGATGGCCGGCCCGGGAGCCAGCAACAGGAAGGCCCACCCCCAGCCGAAGCTGTCGCGCACCACCGGCACCAGGAAGATCGTGAAGACGGTCAGCACGAACCCGATCGCCAGCTGAACGGTCAGAGCGGTGCCTATGTAGTCCGGGTCGGTGACCTCGGTCACGATCGTCGAGAACTGGGCGCTGTCGGCCACCACCCAGAACCCCCACACCAGTCCGGCCCCGAGCACGATCGGTAGCGGAGCGTCGAGCAGGAATCCCACGACCAGTGACAGCGACGCCGACCACCGGAGCGCAACCGCGGCGGCCTCGGTCCTGGTCAGCCGATCGCTCAGCAGCCCGGCGTAGACCGACCCGACCGCTCCGATGGCGATGACCCCGAACGCGGCCAGGCTGGCCGAGCGGGGAGAGCCGAAGACGTCGCCGTAGAACGCTGCCACCCAGGCCCACATGGCGTAGAGCTCCCACATGTGCCCGAAGTAGCCGATGCTGGCCAACCGGAACCGGGGGTTGGCCACGATCGACGAGAGCTGGCGGGGATCGAACGCCGACGCCCTGGTCACGTACGGCCCGTCCCGCCCGAGCCGCTCGGCGATCAGTCCACCGGCCACGGTCAGCCCCGACGCGGTGACCAGGGTGAGCCGCCAGTCGAGCCCGCCCAGCGCGTTGATGAGGTGGGGGAGGGCCGAGCCGACCGTGAGGGCGCCGATCATGACCCCGAGGGCGAAGCCCCGGCCTTCCCGGTACCAGCTCGACATCGCCTTGAGCGACGGGGGGTAGACACCGGCCAGGAACAGCCCGGTGGCGAAGCGGGCCACCAGGGCCGGGCCGTACGCATCGCCGATCACGACAGCCAGATTGGCCACCGCCGCCCCGACCGTGCCCGCCAGCAGCAGGCGGCGGGCCGGTATCCGGTCGGCCAGGTTCGTGATCGACGACAGCGCGGCCCCGGCCACGAACCCGAGCTGGACCATGATGGTCAGCCAGCTCCCGGCCGAGGCCGAGAGGTCCCAGGCGTCGCGGAGCTGACCGAGAACGGCCGCGGTCGAGAACCACGTGGACATGGCCAGCACGAGGGCGACCGCCAGTATGGCCAGTTGGCGGCGCTGGAGCGCCGGGGTCGGCCCGACCGGCTCGAGGCTGGCGTCAGGGATCATGGCACGCGAACCATCCGCTGCGGGACAATAGTCCCGCAACGTCGGATGGAACAGACCAGGACCGGTGTCGGTTGCGTCTCCGTGCCACCAGCTGTCAGCCTGGCCGTCCAGAAGGCCATCGAGCAGCGACCGCACTGGCTCGGCTGGGCCCTCTCGTCGGCGGTGACGGCGATCTGGGCGGTCGCGGTGGCCGCCACCGGTCTGCAGCAACGGGTGATCGACAACTGGGAGGCCGCCGCCACGATGCTGTTCGGCAGCTTCCTCGGGGGCTCGTCGCCGATGGGTGGCGGCGCTGTCTCGTTCCCGATCTTCACCAAGGGCCTCGAGGTCCCCGGCCCGGTGGCCAGGACGTTCGGGCTGTGCATCCAGGCCGTCGGGCTGACGATGGCGTCGATCTCGATCCTCGTGTCCGGCCGACGGTTTCACCGCCGGGCTGCGCTGGTCGGCTCGGTTGCCGCCCTGGTCGGCTTCGTCGGCGCCATCGTGGTGCTCGGCCGGCCGGCCGAGCGGTACTGGCCGACTGCGGTCTCGACCGCCTGGGTGAAGGCCACGTTCAGCATCGTGCTGGCCACCACCTCGGTGCTCATGGTCCGCCACATCCTCTACGCCGACCACGCCGACCACGCCGACCACGCCGACCACGCCGACCACGCCGACCACGCCGAACTCGATCGCCAGCGGATGCCGTGGAACCGGCGCCTCGATGTCGGCGTGGCGCTGCTGGCGCTCGCAGGGGGCGTGCTGTCGACCATGACCGGCACCGGGGCCAACATCGCCGTCTTCCTCTTCCTCGTCGTGCTGGCCGATGTCGCGCCGAAGATCGCCCTGCCGACGGCCATCATGGTGATGGCCTCGGTCTCCGTCGTCGGCATGGCACTGCTCGGTCTCGTCGACGGCCAGCTCGACGTCGACGTCGTCGGTCAGCGGGTGGTGTCGGTCGGTGGGGCGGTGGCCGATCTCGATGCCGGTAGCGCCGACCTGCTCGGGCTGTGGCTGGCCGCAGTCCCGGTGGTGGTGTGGGGCGCGCCGCTCGGCTCGCTGGCCGCATCGCTGGTCAGGGAGGACCACCTGGTCCGGTTCGTGGCCCTCCTGGCCACGGTCGAGGTGGTGACGACGTTCCTGCTGGTGCCGGAGCTACGGACCGACGCCGGGCTGATGGCCTACCTCGTCGTCGGCCTGCTGGTGGTCCCGCTGGGGTTCGTGGTGGCCAGGCGGCGCCGCCACGCGATCTTCCGCTCGGCCCCGCTGGCCCCGTAGCGGCCGCGGTCAGCGGAAGCGGAAGTCCTTCACCTCGCCGAGGGCGTCGATCAGCTGCTCGACCGCCAGCTTGAACAGCGCCGCCCCCGTCGCCTCGTCCGCGCCGGTCGGATCGCCGATGACGCCGCTGTCGGCGAAGTCGGCCGCCAGCCAGCCGAAAGTGACCGAGCCGCCGAACCGGACGTGGCGGTTGTGGGCCAGGTGTTCCGGCACCGCCCGCTCGGCCAGGTCCATGCGGACCAGCTCCGGCCGGAGATGGAGCATGAGCGAGGTCTCGGCCCGCCCGGCGTGGACCCCCATCCCGAGCTCCGATCCCACGGTGCGGTGGGGGCTCTCGTGGCCGGCGTCGCCACGACCGCCCTGGTCGGGCGGCAGGCTCGGGTGGAGGAGGAACGTCTCGAGGCCGTGCTGGAGCCGGAGCTCCCGGCAGGCCACGTTGAGCAGCGAGGAGTTGCCACCGTGGCCGTTCAACAGCGCCAGCTTCCGGGCCGGGGTGGCTGCCACCGATCGACCGATGTCGTCGAGCACGGCCAGGAGCGTCTCTGGGCCGAGCCAGACCGTGCCCGGGCTGCCGGCGTGCTCGTTCGACTTGGTGTAGGCCAGCGGCTCCATGAGCCAGAGGTCGAGCGCTTCCCCGGCCTCGGCCACCACCGCCTCGGCGCACCGCTCGGCGATGACCAGATCGGTGTTGAGCGGCAGGTGGGGACCGTGCTGCTCGATCGCCCCCAGGGGGAGCACCAGGATCGAGCGGGCGGTGAGCTCGTCGCCGAGGTCCGGGGCACGCAGCTCGGCCAGTCGCCGGGTACGGGGAGACATTATTGTCAACATACCTCGATACTCGACACAGCTCGATCCTCGAAATACCCCGATCCTCGAAATACCCCGATCCTCGACACACCCCGATCCCGGAGACAGATGAGCGGTGATGCGTGAGTAGTGACGTCGACGTCATCGTCATCGGTGGCGGCCACAACGGACTGGTGTGCGCCGCCTACCTGGCCAGGGCGGGACTGTCGGTCGGGGTGATCGAGGCCAGGGCCGACGTCGGCGGCTGTGCCGGCAGCGACGACCTGTTCGGGGCAACCGTCAACATCTGCAACTGCGACCACTCCCTGCTGCGAACCCTGCCGCTGATCGACGAGCTCGGCCTGGCCGACCACGGGCTCCGGTACGTCGACCTCGATCCCGGTCAGGTCGGGCTCGGCTGGGACGCCCCCGGCCCGATCCCGCTGTTCCGCGACGTCGACCGAACCGTCGAGGCGCTGGCCGTCCACTTCCCAGACGAGGTCGACGGGTACCGACGCTACGCCGCGGACGCCGTGCCGATGGCCCGATTGGTGCTGGAGCTGGCGTCGCAGGTCCCGAGCGCGACGGCCATGACCAGGGCCGCCCTCGGCCGGGCCGGAGCGTCGGCCCGACTGTTGCGGTGGTCCCGCCGACCGGTGGGCGCAGTGCTGCGGTCCTACTTCCGTCACGACGGCCTGCTCGGTCCCGCCATGGCCGGTGGCCCGGCGGTGTGGGGCCTCGACTCGGCCACCCCCGGCACCGGGCTCGGAGCGCTGGCCCACGCCTTCAAGCACGTCGCCCCGGTGGGCCGACCGGTCGGCGGGAGCCGGGCCCTGACCGATGCGCTGGCCGCCGCTGTGGTGGCGGCCGGTGGCCGGATCCACACGTCGAGCCGGGTGAGCGAGATCCTCTGCGAGGGGGACCGGGTGCGGGCCGTCACAGTTCTCGGTGGTGGGGCCGGCGACGGGGACCGGGCCGACCGGTCGGCGACCACGATCCCGGCGTCGTCGGTGGTGGTGGCCTGCGACCCCCATCGGGCCATCGTGTCCTACCTGAGGAATCCCCCTGCCGGCGCAACCGGATTCGTCGATCGCTGGCGGGATCGACCGGAGATCGGCGGCTACGAGTCGAAGATCGATGCCGTCGTCGCCGCCCCGCCCCGTTGGCGGCACAGCGGTGACGACCGGCTGCGGCAGGCGGTCGGCTTCGACGACCACCTCTCGCCGTCGACGATCGTCGCCCCCGGCCTCGACGGTATCGACGATGCCCACCGGTTGATGGGCCTCGGTCGGATCGCAGAGCGGCCGATGCTGTTCGTCAACGTCCCGTCGGTCCTCGACCCGTCGGTGGCACCCGCCGACAGGCACACCCTCAGCATCGAGGTGCTGTTCACGCCCTACGGGCTGGCGGGAGGGTGGGACGGCTCGAAGGAGCCGGAGCGATGGTTGCAGGTGGCGGCCGAGCTGTTCGAGCCAGGCTTCCTGGAGTCGATCGAGCACTGGCGGGCGGTCAGGCCGCCCGACTACGAGCGGGACTTCGGCATGCCGAGGGGTCACGCCGCGTCGTACGCCGGTGGGCCAGTCGCCGCCCTCGTCGGCCGGGACCCGGAGCTGAGCCGCTACGAGACGCCGATCGCCGGGTTGTTCCTGACCGGGGCCGCCACCTTCCCCGGGGCGGGGGTGTGGGGAGCGGCCGGCCGGAACACGGCCACGGTGCTGCTCGACCGGCTCGGGCGGTAGGCCCGACGAGGCCCTAGGCCGCGGTGGCCGGCCCATCCGGCACGCTCGGGGTGTCCTGGAGCGGCGCCGGGGGAGCGGGCGGGGTCACAACCGGGGGAACCGGCACCGGGGGAGCGGACGGGATGATGGCCCAGGCTGCGACGTAGCCGATCGGGACGATCGGTCCGCCGAGGAGCGTGCCGGCCACGAGGCCCACCCGAACGATGGTCGGGTCGACCCTGAAGTACTCGGCGAGCCCGCCGGCCACGCCGCTGATCGGTCCCTCGCCACGGAGCAGCCGGCGGTAGCTCGCCGGACCGGACGGGGCGGCCTGGGGGCCGGGGTCGAGCGGTGGTGGGGACCCGGCATCCTGCCCGGCG
>JAHELU010000022.1:23165-32407 GCA_024644005.1 Acidimicrobiales bacterium
TGCGGTGTCGTGGATCTCTGCGGTGTCGTGGACTTCTGCGGTGTCGTGGATCTCTGCCATGCCTCCATCCTGATCGCCGACCTCGGGACCCGGTATCGGGTCTGTCCCTGATCCGACCCTGACCTGCCCCTGATGTCGCGACGGGCGGCTCCGCTCAGCTCGATGGCGACAGGCCGACCCGGTCGTACTCGAAGCGACCGCCGACGACGGTGGCCTCCACCGTGGTGTCTGCGATCCCGGCGGGATCGATGGCGGTGATGTCACGATCGAGCACGGTGAGATCGGCCAGCTTGCCGACCTCGATGGAGCCCTTGTCAGCCTCGTCGAACGCAGCGTGGGCCGAGTGGAGCGTGAACGAGCGGACGGCCTCCTCAGCGGTGATCGCCTCCTGGGGGTTGAACGGCTGGCCGTCGGCGGTTCGCTGGTTCACCATGTCGTGGATGCCGAGCAGTGGGGCCCCCTTCACCACCGGCCGGTCGGAGCTGCCGGGGAGCGGCACCCCGGCGTCGAGGAACGAGCGCTGGCGATAGCAGTCCGGATGCCGGCTGCCGACGGCTCGAAGCATCCCGTCGCCGATCTCGTTGATGAACCGGCCCTGGGGCACGGGCACGACACCGAGGGCGGCGATCCTGGCCACGTCCTCGGCCCGGCACATGCCGCAGTGCTCGATCCGGTGCCGGGGGTCGGTCCGTGGGAGCTGGCGCTGGGCCTCCTCGTAGGCGTCGAGCACCGAGGCCACGGCCCGGTCGCCGATGGCGTGGGTGGCCACCTGCCACCCGGCCCGGTGGGCCCTGATGATCAGCCGGTGGAGCGTGGCCTCCGCCATCTGGAAGTACCCCCGGTTGCCGGGCTCGCCCTCGAAGTCGTCGAACATGGCCGCCGTCCGACCGATCAGCGAGCCGTCGGCGAAGATCTTGACCGGCCCGAACTTCAGCCAGTGGTCACCGAACCCGGTGTGGAGCCCCAGATCGAGGGCGAACGGCTCCTCGTCGTCCGGGTGGTGGGCTCCGCCGTGGAGGGTCTCGACGGCCGGCATCAGCGTCACCCGGACCCGCAGCCGCCCCGAGCGCCGCGCCTGCTGGTAGGCCGCCAGCTCCAGCGGCTCGGCGGTGCCGAGGATGCCGCCCACCCCGGCCTCCTGGGCGCTCGTGATCCCCTCGGAGAGGTAGACGTCCGATGCTGCGCCGAGGTTCTGCACCAGGTCGGCCACCGCCCGGGGATGGAGCAGCGTCCGGACCAGGGTCTGGGCCTGCTCCTCCAGAAGGCCGTTCGGCTGCCCATCGTCACCGGTGGCCACCACCCCGCCCTCCGGCACGGGGACCTCTCCGATCCGGGCCAGCCGCATCGCAGCGGAGTTGACCACGCAGAAGTGACCCGAAGTGTGGTTGACGAGCACCGGATTGTCGGGGCTGACGGCATCGAGCTCATGACGGGTCGGGTGGCGCCGCTCGAGGAGCTTGTTGTCGTCGTAGCCGGTGCCGATCACCCAGACGCCGACCGGCGTTTCGGCCGCCCTGGTCCCGATGGCGGCCACGAGCTCGGAGACCGAGCGGACCCGGTCGGGATGGAGGGCGACCTCGTTGAGCCCGGCCCCGAATGCCTGCATGTGGTTGTGGGCGTCGTTGAATCCCGGCACCACGGTCCTGCCGCCGAGGTCGACCGTGATCGCCTCCGTGCCCCGAAACTCGCCGATCTCACCGACGGCGACGATCCGCTCGCCGAGCACGGCGATGCTGCCCGCCCGGGGCCGGGTCTCGTCGATGGTGATGACCGTTGCGTTGTCCAGGATCAGGTCGGGCCGCATGGCCAGAGCGTAGTCCGGGCCCGGGCTGTCGATCGGGGCCGGCTCGGGCCGCATGCCACGAGCGGGGTTGTCGGCGTGACCGTCGGCCCACTTCGTCAGGCTGTCGAGGGTGAGCGGACTGACGAGGACCCGGTTGCCCCGCCAGTCGAGGGTCGAGGTCGGCGCTGCGCCAACTTCGCCCGGATCGGCGCGCGCCGCGAAGTCCCGCAGAGATTTCGGCGACGGAGGGTAACGTCACCGGCCAACGGTGTCGTCCTATCTAGTGGGAGGACGCCCCGCGTGATGAGCTGGTCTCACCCAGAGCTCCATCCCAGGTTCATCACCACAGTCGCGCCGGTCGGCCCGTCCAGGGCTGCATGACGAAACGGAACGGGAGAGCAATGGCACCAGAGCCGGGAGACGTGTTCGATTTCCTGACCAGCGATTCGGTTCGCCGGGCCGCTAACGAACGAATCCAGCGTGAGGCGCTCCGTCAGCTCGACACCGTCGACCTCGACGACGACCACTCGCGCATCGAGCCGCTGCCCTCCTCCGGTGCCCCGCCGGTGGCCCCCCGTCAAGTGCCCCGACCGACCGGCCGCGGTCTCGGTTGACGGCGCCCTCGGTCCGCTCGACCCCCGGGGTGTGAGCGGGGTCCAGGCACCGGGCCCTGCTATTCCGACGGTCGCCACCGTCGAGTCCCGCCATCGCCAGCGGAGCTATCCGCCCCTGTGCATGGCCAATCGTCGTGAACTATGGTCACTGATGTCACGTCGGGTCTTGGGCGCGAAGGGGACATGCCATGGCTCTCGCCACGAGAGGCACCGAGCAATCCGATCGGCAGGCCAGCTCAGCGACCATAGCGTCGCGCGCTCGGCACTGGGCCCTGACGACTCCGGACAAGGTCGCCATGCGCCAGAAGGACTTCGGCATCTGGCAGGAGACCACCTGGCACGAGGTCTGGGACATGGTGGAGACCGCGGCCTACGGTCTGCTGGCCCTGGGGGTCGACGTCGGCGATCGGGTGTCGATCCACTCCGAGGACCGGCGGGAGTGGGTCATCCTCGACCTGGCGACGGTGGCCGTCCGGGGGGTCACCGTCGGGCTGTACCCGACCAACCCGTCGGCCGAGGTCGAGTACACCCTCAACGATTGCGGGTCGGCGGTCCATCTGGCCGAGGACCAGGAGCAGGCGGACAAGGTGCTCGACCTCGCGGGCGACGCCTTCCCGTCGCTCCGCCGCATCATCTACCTCGAACCGCGGGGCTTCGCCGACTACGACGACCCACGGCTGCTGGCCTGGGAGGAGTTCCTGGAGATGGGTCGCCGTCACCGGGAGACCAACCCGGGGGAGGTCGACGCCAGGACGGTCTCCGCCGAACCCGGCGACGTGATGACACTCGTCTACACGTCTGGCACGACCGGTCCGCCCAAGGGTGCCATGTTGACCAACGCGAACTGCGACTTCGCCATCGAGACGATCATCAAGAACAAGGCCCGGATGCCGGCCGGCCGGTTGCCGGGCCCGGATGACGAGGTCGTCACCTACCTGCCGTTGTGCCACGTGGCCGAGCGGGTGTTCTCCACCTGGCACCTGGTGGCCGCCTCACCCGTGCTCAACTTCGCCGAGAGCGCCGACCAGGTCAACATCGCGCTGCGGGAGGTGCAGCCCACCCTGTTCTTCGCCGTGCCCCGCATCTGGGAGAAGCTGCACGCCGGAGTGCTGATCCGGGGGGCCGACGCCTCGTGGTTCAAGCGCTTCATGCTCGATCGGGCCCTGGCGGTGGCCGGATGGATCGGTCGCCGCCGGGTGGAGAACCTCGGCAATTGGACCGCGGCCACCCGGGTGGCCTACGCCATCGGCTGGGTCCTGGTCTTCCGGGCCCTCCGGGAGCGGCTCGGGCTACGGCACTGCCGCTATGCGGCCTCCGGGGCCGCTCCCATCGCCCCAGAGGTGCTCGAGTTCTTCATCGGCATCGGGCTCAACGTCTACGAGCTCTACGGCATGACCGAGAACGCTGCGGTGGCAACGGCCAACCTCCACGGCCGGATGAAGCTCGGCACCGTCGGTGAGCCCTATCCAGAGATCGCCGACGGGTTCCGCATCGACGACGAGACCGGGGAGATCCAGGTCCGCCACGAGGGGGTCTTCGCCGGCTACTGGGGCAAGCCGGCCCAGACGGCCGAGACCTTCACCGACGACGGCTGGCTGAAGACGGGCGATGTCGGGGAATGGGTCGACGGCACCCACGTCCGGATCGTCGACCGGATCAAGCACATCATCATCACCTCGGGGGGCAAGAACATCTCGCCCTCGGAGATCGAGAACACGCTGAAGACCTCACCGTACGTGAACGAGGCCATGGTCATCGGCGACGGCCGCAAGTACCTGTCGGCCCTGATCGCCATCGAGCTCGACACGGTCGGCAACTGGTGTCTGAAGCAGGGCATCCCCTACACGACCTATCGGGATCTCACCGAGAAGGAGGAAGTGGTGCAGCTGGTGCAGCAGGCGGTCGACCGGACGAACGGCAAGTTCGCAACGGTCGAGGGGATCAAGGAGTTCCGGCTGATACCCAAGGAACTGGACCACGAGGACGGTGAGCTGACCGCCACCCAGAAGGTGAAGCGGTCAGCGATGGAGGACACCTATCGCGACCTGGTGGAATCGATGTACTGATGGAACGACTCCGATCCTTCAAGCCCCTGAGCTCGCCGTCGACCACCTTCATAACCGGGGCACTGATCGCGGCCGTCGTGTTCTACGTGGTCCGGGCGATCATCGAGCCGGAGGTCATGATCCAGACCCTGGCCAAGGCCCTCGGACTCGGCGCCACCTACGCCATCGTCGCCCTCGGTTTCGTGCTCATCTTCAAGGGTACCCAGGTCGTCAATTTCGCTCAGGGCGCCCTGGCCATGATCGGTGCCCTGTTCGTGTCGTTCCTGGCCGTCGACGAGCACATCCCGCTGACCACGATCAAGAACCCGCTGATCGGCATCGGACCGGAGTGGTTCGGCTGGGGCCTCAGCGTCGTGGTCGCCCTCTTCTTCGCCGGCATCCTCGGCCTGGTCCTCGAGCGGGTGGTCATCCGCCCCATGATCGGCCAGCCCCTGTTCTCGGTTGCGGTCATCACCCTCGGGCTCGAGACGATGCTGCGGACGATGGCCAACGACTCGGTGCGGATCCAGCTCCGGCCGCTCGGCATCCCGTGGGGGACCGGTGGCTTCACGGTGGGCGGCGAGACCAACGATGCCGGTATCACCACCGGTGGGGCCTTCATCGCCTGGTCCTACGTCGCTGCGGTGATCACAGCGATCGTGGCCTTCCTGGCGGTCTTCTTCTTCTACCGCAGCCGGATGGGCGTGGCGATGCGGGCGACCGCCTTCGACCAGGAGGCGGCGATGGCCCAGGGCATCAACGTCGGCCGAGTCTTCGCGATCGCCTGGATCGCCGGGACCATCCTCGCCGCCATCGGTGGGATCTTCGCCACCCAGCCCCCGATCGCCCAGACCGGGGCCGCCCAGGTCGAGACCCAGTTCATCGCCTTCCGGGCCCTCCCCGCCGTGATCCTCGGCGGGCTCGATTCGGTCCAGGGCGCCCTGGTCGGCGGGATGATCATCGGCCTGGCAGAGATCACCGCCGGCCAGTACCTGTCGCAGTACGCCGGAACGCTCGGCTCGGGCTACCCGCTGATCGTGCCCTACCTGGTCATGATCGTCGGCCTGCTGGTTCGACCCTACGGCATCTTCGGCACACCCGAGGTGCGCCGGGTATGAGTCGGGCGGCCCTGGGCGGGAAGCGTCCATTCGGAGAGGGGAGCTAGGTGCTCGGACGGCCCAATCTGTACACCTCGTACGCCGGGGAGAGCCGCATCTTCACGACGACGACCCAGAAGGTGGTTGCGGCCATCGTCATCGTGGTCCTGTTCCTGATGCCGTTCGAGCTGCCGGTCATCAACCAGATCCCGTTCATCCGGTTCCTCGGCGACAACGACTACCTGCGCCCGGTGTCGACCGCCCTCGTCTACATCATCGCCGCCCTCGGGTTGAACCTGCTCGTCGGGGTGGCCGGTCAGGTCTCGCTCGGTCACGCCTTCTTCATGGGAGCCGGCGCCTACGCCGGCGCGTTCCTCGGCGGCCAGGCGACAAGCACCGTCTACGGCCACGGCCTCCCGATATGGATCTGGCTCCCCGGAGCCGGGGTGACGGCCGCCCTCATCGGCATCCTCATCGCCCCGGTGGCGGTCAGGCTCAGAGGGCTCTACCTGGCCATCGTCACCCTCGGGCTGGTGTTCATCGGCATCCACATGGGCAACATGGACTGGGGTCGGCGCTTCGCCGGCGATCCCGGTCTCGGCCGTGACTTCCCGCCGATCGAGTTCGCCCTGTGGAAGGGCCAGGAGCCGCTGGTCACGGCGGCCGATGACGGCCGCTGGTTGTGGTTCGACGTCAATCAGGCCGAGAAGACCTACCTCATCTTGCTGGCCCTGACCCTCGTGATGGTCCTGGTGGCCAAGAACCTGTCCCGGAGCCGCACCGGCCGGGCCCTCCAGGCCATCCGCGACCGCGACGTGGCGGCCGAGGTGATGGGCATCCCCGAGTTCAAGTACAAGCTGATGGCCTTCGCCATCTCGTCGTTCTTCGCCGGTGTCGGCGGTGCGCTGTTCGCCTCGCTCGTCGGCAAGCTGCCGGCCTCCCAGTGGAACCTGTTCCTCTCGGTCGAGTTCGTGGCCATTCTGCTGATCGGCGGGGTCGGCACGGTATCGGGCACCATCCTCGGGACGATCTTCGTCGTGCTGGGGCCCCGGATCATCGAGGAGGTGACCCGCTGGCTCGACCGGCAGACCGAGGCCGAGGGCCCGGTGGCCACCGTCGCCGAAGGCGTCCTGACCGAGGGACCGGGCGACTTCGGCCCGGTGTCGGTGGCCACCCAGTCGCCGGGGTGGCCGCTCAATGTCTTCGACTGGAACGTGGTGATCTACGGGCTGTTGATCATCGTGTTCCTCATCTTCGAGCCGCTCGGCCTGTACGGGATCTGGTTGAGCATCAAGAGCTACTTCCAGCGGTGGCCCTTCAGCTACTGAGCGGCCACGAATCCGGAACGACTTTCGACGATGTCAGTGAACAAGGAGAGGAAGCAATGAAAGCAGCGAAGATCTGGGTACTGGTCCTGGCTCTCGTCTTGATCGCCGCCGCGTGCGGCGGTGACGACGACACCGAAGCCGGTACCACCGACGACGGTGATGGCGGGGCCGAGACCACCGAAGCCGCTGGAGACGAGGGCGGGGAAGACACGAGTGGGGACGACGCAGGCGGTGACGAAGGCGCCGACGGTGAGGCTGCCGAGCTGGCTACCGACTTCGGGGTGACCGATGACGAGATCCGCATCGGCTACAACGCCGACCTGTCGGGCATCTTCGCTACGACGGTGCTCCCGATCATCGAGGCCACCGAGGTCTACTGGGAGGTCGTGAACGAGAACGGCGGTATCGCCGGCCGCGAGGTCGTACCCGTCATCCTCGACAACGCCTACGACGTGCCCAAGCACCTGGAGAACTACGAGGTGTTCACCGGCGACGGCGCCGAGTCGGTGGTCATGATCGGCCAGTCGACCGGTTCGCCCCACACGGCGGCGACGGCCGAGTTGCTGGTCGAGGACGAAATCGCCGCTATTCCCCTGACGTGGTACTCGGGTTGGCCCGACCCGGAGTTCGGCCAGAACGTCTTCGAGGTCCAGACCACCTACTGCGTCGAGTCCCACAACGGCATGACCTACATGGCCGAGAACTTCGGCGACAAGGTGGCCATCATCTCGTTCCCCGGCGAGTACGGTCAGGACGGGGCCCAGGGAGCCAAGCTGGCGGCCGAGAAGCTCGGTCTCGAGGTCGTGTACGACGGTGAGGGGGCGGTCGTGCCCGGTTCGGACCAGACCCCGGTCATCACCGAGATCGTCAACTCCGGCGCCGACTTCGTGTGGACCACGATCAATCCGACCACTCTTTCGGAGATCATGGGTGGGGCGGTGAGCCAGGGCTTCACCGGCATGTGGAGCGGCAATTCGCCGTCCTGGGGCTTTCAGCTGCTGGGCACCGACCTCGCCGAGGCGGCCGACCAGTTCTACGTCTACTCCACGTACACTGCCCTGTGGAACACCGACGACACGCCGGGCATGACCGAGGTGGTCGAAGCCATGCGGGAGAAGCGGCCGGACGCCCCGGTGTCCGACCTCTACCTCCTGGGATGGATCAACGGGATGATCGTCCAGCAGGTGCTGGAGCAGGCGGCGGCCAACGGCGACATGACCCGGGCCGGCGTGACCGAGGCGGCCCGTCAGATCACCGTCGATCTCAAGGGCCTCGCCCCGAACCAGAGCTGGGGCGGCGACCCCAACGACTTCATCGTCCGGGAGAGCTACATCTACGACATCGATCTGGCGAACTTCACACCGAACGGGACGGTCTCCGACGAGGATGCCGGCACCGGGTACACCCTGATCCAGGGCCCATTCGCCTCCCCGCTGGCCGAGGAGTTCGTCTACGACGGGCCGTGCTTCGTCGCCGAGTAGCAGCAACCAGCCTGTCCGGTCCGGGTCGGGGAGTCGCTGACTCCCCGACCCCCGGACTCCGGGACCGGGCTCTGCCCGGGGAAAGGATTGCCTCGTGCTCGAGGTAGCCAATGTCGAAGTGGTGTACAACGAGGTCATCCTCGTGCTGCGGGGGCTGTCCATCGAGGTGCCAGACGGCAAGATCGTCGCCCTGCTGGGGGCCAACGGCGCCGGCAAGACGACGACGGCTCGGGCCGTCGGTGGCCTCCTCGGGGTGCACGAGGGCAAGATCACGAAGGGCTCGATCAGCTTCAACGGCGCTGACATCACCGGCGCCGAGCCGTCGGCCATCGTCAAGGCCGGGATCACCCAGGTGATGGAGGGCCGGCGGACCTTCGCCGAGCTGACCGTCGACGAGAACCTCCGCTGCGGCGGCTTCACCGTGGCCGACAAGGCCGAGCGCAAGGAGAGCTACGACCGGGTGATGGCGCTCTTTCCTGTGCTCCACGAGCGCCACCGTCAGGTGGCCGGCTACCTCTCGGGGGGCGAGCAACAGATGCTGGCCATCGGTCGGGCGCTCATGACCAGCCCCAAGCTGTTGATCCTGGATGAGCCGTCGCTCGGCCTCGCCCCGCGCCTGGTCGAGCAGATCCGGGACATCATCATCGACATCAACAAGCACGGGACCAGCGTCCTGCTGATCGAGCAGAACGCCAACATGGCCCTGTCGGTGGCCGACTACGGCTACGTGCTCGAGACCGGCAAGGTCGTCATGGACGGCGAGGCGTCGAGGCTGCTGGCCGACGACGACATCAAGGAGTTCTACCTCGGCCTCCACACCGAGGAGGGCGGCGAGAAGAAGTCGTTCCGGGATGTCAAGCACTACAAGCGACGCAAGCGGTGGGCGTCATGAGC
>JAHELU010000023.1 GCA_024644005.1 Acidimicrobiales bacterium
ACGGGCTGGGCCTGGCCATGGGCGCCAAGCTGGCCCATCCGGACAAGCTCTGCATCAACGTCTGGGGCGATGCGGCCATCGGGTTCACGGGCATGGACTTCGAGACTGCGGTCCGGGAGCGCATCCCGATCCTGTCGATCCTGCTCAACAACTTCTCGATGGCCATCGAGATCCCGATCATGCAGGTGGCCCAGGAGAAGTACGGCAGCACCGACATCTCCGGCCACTATGCCGACATGGCCCTGGCCTTCGGTGGCTACGGCGAGCGGGTCGAGGATCCGGCCGAGATCGTGGCCGCCCTGGAGCGGGGCATCGCCAAGACGAGGGAGGGAACGCCGGCCCTGCTCGAGTTCATCACCGCCAAGGACCACACCTACTCGACGTTCTGAGCGTCGAGCGGAGAACCGAGGCTCGAACGATGACCAAGGTCGCAGTCGCCAGTCGGCTGTTCAACCTCATGCCCCAACTGGCCGAGGAGCTGCTGACGGACTTCCCCGACGCCAAGATCGCCACCAGGTCGGTGGCCGCCGAGGACGACCTGATCGAGTTCCTCGACGGCTACCAGGTTGCGGTGATCGGCATCGAGCGGTTCACCGAGCGGGTGCTGTCGGCCCTGCCCGAGCTCGAGGTCGTGGCCTGCTGCTCGGCCGGTGTCGACCACCTCGACCCCGTCCTGCTCAAGAAGCACGGTGTTCGGATGGGGTGGATCCCGGGCGTCAACAGGTATGCGGTATCGGAGCTCGCTCTGTGCCTGATGCTGGACGTGGTCCGCAATGTCAACTGGGCCAACGTGCAGCTCCGGGCCGGCCGCTGGGCGGTGCCGGCTCGAGGTCAGCTGCTGCGGAATCGAACGGTGGGCATCCACGGCTGCGGCAACATCGGCAAGGAGGTGGTGAAGCTGCTGCAACCGTTCGACGTGCAGGTCCTGGCCTGTGATCGGGAGGACTACCCGGCCTTCTACGAGCAGTACCACGTGACCCCCGTCTCGCCGGCGGAGCTGTGGGCCGGGTCCGAGATCCTGAGCATCCACCTGCCGAGGAACTCGTCGACGATCGGTCTGTACACCGCAGAGGTCCTCGACCAGCTGCGTCCGGGGGTGTTCCTCGTCAACACGGCACGGGGCGGCATCGTCGACGAGAGCGCCGTTGCGGAGCGACTGGCCGACGGCAGGATCGCCGGGGCCGCCTTCGATGTGTTCGAGCGCGAACCCGTCGATGCCCCGGAGCTGATCGCATCCCCGGACTTCGTCGGACTACCCCACATGGGGGCCAGCGCCCGCGAGGCATGGCTCGCGATGGGCCGGGCTGGCATCCGGGGCATCACCGAGAACGCAGTGCCGGAGCCAGGGGTGTACCCGTTCGACTGAGGGCGAGCTCCCGCCGAGTGCGCTCAGGGGCCACCATCCGAGCGCGGCCCGTCCAGCTCGTCGAGCCCCCATCGAGCCTCCAGCTCTCCGATGGCCCGGTCGATCGCCTGCGCCCTCGTCGATCGGCGTCGAAGGGGCGCCGGCGGGCGGGGGGCGCTCGGTGCTGCCGCCCCGAGGTCGTCGAGGATGGGCTGCAGCCCGGCTTGGGCCGACGCGTCGCTGAGGATCGCGTCGGCGACGATGCCGGTGAGGTGGTGCAGCTCGGCCGGTCTGAGGCTCATCGACGTCGAGCGCGACACGTCGATGAGCGGGTCCGGCCGGCGGACGTCGACTGGGTAGCGCTGCAACTCGCGCGACAGGACCTGCAGCCCGAGCGCCACGAAGCCGATCGCCACCACCACCAGCACCACCAGGGGCCCGCTCATGGATCGTCTGGCCGGTCGGGCGGCCCGTCGAGCTGCCCCCTGTGCGGGTCCCGGTCCCGCGTCGAGCGATCGACCTCGGTCAGGAGGTCCCCGATGGCGGCGAGGGCACTGCGGCGCATCGCCTCGTCGACGTTGCCATCGTCGAAGCGGGCCCGTTCGAACAGCGTGGTCAGTGTGGCCATGGCCGGCATCGCCGAACCGAGCGTGGACATCGTCCTGGTCAGGAACTCCCGCTCGGTCTCGGACGAGCCTCTGGTCAACCGGAGCTCGCCGAGCCGGAGCTCGATGTTGGCGTAGCCGAATCGGATGGCCCGACCGGGATCCTGCTCGGTCTCGATGTCGAGCCGGAGGCCGTGCAACAGGCCGGCCAGATCGTCCTCGTCCACCTCGACGATCTCGTCGTCCTGCTCGGCCCGTCCCGGCGTGGCCAGACCGAACGACTCGTCCTCGTCGTCGGGGTCGATGTCGTCGAGCTCGAACACGGCCTCCGGCCGGCGAAGGGCGAGGTACAGCACCCCGAGCGCGATGGTGATCACCAGGATCACAACGAGCGTCAGTCCCCGCTGGACCGTTTCCGGATCGACGGCGGTCGGGCCGGCAGTGGTCGTCGTGGTGGCGACGGTGGTCGTCGGCGACTCGAGCGTGGAGTCGGGACCGGTCCGGAGACCGGTCCTGGCCTGCGCGCCCATCACCACTACGATCACGACGATGGTGGTCAGCATCGCTGCGAGTGCCGCCCTGACGATCGGCCCGGCCAGGTCGTTCCGTTGCTCGAGGCGGTCGCCCAGCGGCCGGGCGAAGAGGGGCAGGCCCGCCCCGGCCAGCCCGATCGGGACCCAGGCTGCACCGGAGGGCGGGCGCTCGGCGAGCTGCCACGTGCCCACGACGATGGCTGCGACGGTGGCGGCGGCCGCCCCCGATCGAAGGAGGTATCCCCCGACGAGGCCGGGCCCGAACCGGCTCGGCCGGCGAGCGTCGAGTGAGAACCGGACGGTTTCGTTGACAGCCAGCAGGGTGAGCGCCAATGCGACCAGTTCCACCAGACCGGGCGGACCGGTGACCGCGAGCCCGACGAACCCGAGCAGCACCAGCCCGAGATACAGCCCGAGCGAGTTGCCGGTGACGACGGTGGCCAGCACCAACGTCGCCACCACCAGGGCCCAGGTCCAGCCGCGGCTCGAATCGGTCACTCCGGCGGCGAAGGACCCGACCAGGACCCAGCAGACGCCGAGCAGACCGACCAGTGCGGGAAGGACCGACAGTCGCCGAGCGACCCGGGACGTCGACGCCTCATCGGTGTAGACCGAGCTCACGCCCACCCACCGGCACGACCGTTGCGGGGAGCAATCGTCACGACGCCGGCCGCCGTCTCGCCAGTGCGGCCACGGGCAGCTCCAACGGTTGATCGGCCCGCCACCGCATCACCGGAACCCCGTGCCGCAACAGCTGCTGCCGCCGCCGGGCCAGCACGACCCGCCACAGCCGGGCGGCCAGCTCCGCCGCTTCGCCCGGCGCATCGCCGAGGTGATCCTCCACACTGCACTCCAGCACCGCCACCTCGATCCCGTGCAGCCGCAACTCGATCGGCAGGAGCGCCATGTCGGGATCGGTCAAGCCGGTCAGCATCACCACCATCGTCCCGGCATCCAGGTCGTGGAGCGGCAGCTGCTCCAGCCTCGGGGCGCGCAGTCCCGCCTCGACCTGCGATTCGAGCAGGGCGTCCAACAGGCGGGCCTTCTGGAGCCGACCCTGCCGAGGTCGGAACCAGCGGATGTGCCGGCCGACATCGAGCAGGCCCACCCGGTCGTGGGCATCGAGATTGCTGTCGGCCAAGCCCATCGCCGCCCGCACCGCCCGCTGGACCAGGCGATTCCCCTCCGGACCGAGGTCCCGGAACGTATCGAGCAGGAAGACCAGGTCGCCCGACTGGTCGGGGTGGCGGACCGTCACCCACCGCTCACGTCGTCTCGCCGAGACCCGCCAGTTGACCGACCGCATGGTGTCACCGACCCTGAACGGCCTGACCTCGGCGAAGTCCGAGCCCTCCCCGTGACGGCGGGACCGGTGATCGCCCACCCTGGCCCGCAGCCGGGCCGGGACCACGACCGAGCGACGGTTGCCATCCCTCGGATGGACCCGAATGGCCAGGTTCGGGTGATGGACGGCCGAAGCGACGAAGAGGCCGAACGGCCCGCGGGCGATGGTCTCGACCCGACCGGGGACGGCAACCCCCCACCTGGTCAGCTCCATCGGGAACCGGACGACGGCCTTGCTCCCTGCGGGGATCGACACGACGGCGTGACGGATCCCGCTGACGGGTTCCAGATCGGGCGGCACCTCGATGCCGACCTGCACCCACGGCACCGAGGTGACCGACTGGACGGTGATGACGAGATCGATCCGGTCGCCCTCGACGGCCCGGGTCGGCCCGTCGACCGAGACTCGCAGCTCAGGCCGACGATGGGTGAGAGCGGCGGTGGCGGCGAGGAGGATCGCCGGACAGGTGGCGATGGCGAGCAGCGGACGACCGGCGACGACCGCGAAGAGCAGCACCGCCACCCCGCCGAGCAGGAGGATGAGGAACCGGGGACTGGTCTGGTGGTTCACCCGGTGCCGACGCCGTCGGCCGGGAAGTCCTCCCGGTCCACCGCGATCTCCACATCCCGATCCGTCAGGGTGGTCGGGGTCGGCACCGAGGCCAGGCACTCGTCGATGACGTCGGTCTCCCTGACCCCCCGGACCCAGGCCTCGGTCCGCAGGACCAGCCGGTGGGCCAGGACCGCCCCGGCGAGCACCTTCACGTCGTTCGGCGTTGCGAACGTCCGCCCCTCCAGCGCTGCCTTGGCCCTGGCGCTCCGCAACAGCGCCAGCCCTCCTCGTGGACTCGACCCGATCTCGAGCGACGGGTGAGCCCTTGTGGCCTCGACGATCGAGACGACGTAGTCGATCACGTCCTGGCTGGCGGTGATCCGCTCGACCGCGGCCTGCATGGCTGCCACCTGCGCCGGTGACGCCACGGGCTGCAGATCGGGCTGCTCGGCACCCCGCTCGACACGTCGTCGCAGCAGCTCCCGCTCGTCGTCCGGTGACGGATAGCCGACGCCGACCCGCAGCAGGAAGCGGTCGAGCTGGGCCTCGGGGAGGGGATAGGTGCCCTCGGTCTCGATCGGGTTCTGGGTCGCCAGCAGGAAGAACGGCCGAGGGAGCGGATGCGAGGTGCCGTCGACCGTGATCTGCCGCTCCTCCATGGCTTCCAGGGCTGCAGCCTGGGTCTTCGACGGGCTGCGGTTGATCTCGTCACCGAGCACCAGGTTGGCGAACAGCGGACCGGGGGCGAAGGTCGGCCGGTCGTCGAACCCCGGGACCACCGAGCCGGTGAGGTCGGAGGGGATCAGGTCCGGCGTGAATTGGATGCGGGAGAACGTCAAGCCCGTCACCGTGGCCAGAGACCGGGCGATCAGGGTCTTGGCCACGCCGGGCACGTCCTCGATCAGCACGTGGCCGTCGGCCAGCAGACCGGTCACGATCAGCTCCAGGACCGCCCGCTTGCCCACGACGGCCCGTTCGATCTCCGTGACGATGTCGGCCGACAGGGCGGCTACGCTCGAGGCGGCATCGCTCGAGGCAGCATCGCTCGAGGGCTCGGGTTCCGGGGGAACCGAGCTCGTGATCGACGGGTCGATCGGTTCGACATGCTGACCGCTCACTCGACCCAACGGTAACGCACCCACCGAATCCGGGCACACCCCGTCACGACGGCGTCAGTGCTGCTGGCCTGCGAGCCCCGGCGGTGGCTCGGTGTCCTGGGTCGCCACTGGCGGTGGCTCGGTGCCTGAGCGCAGATAACGCAGCAGCTGACGATCGTGGCGGGTAAGAGCTCCGATCTTGTCCGGCGACCACGGCGACCATCGCGGCGGCTCGCCCTCGGGCACATCGCCGGTCACCGTCGCCCGCTGGATGATGCGCTCACCCTCGAAGTCGTTGAGCACGGTGTGCTGGGTGCAGCGGTTGTCCCACATGGCGATCGTCCCCTGGGTCCAGCGGTAGCGGACGGTGAACCGGGGTTGGGTGACCCAGGCGGTGAGCAGCCCCAGCAGCGCCTCGCTCTCGGCGTGACTCATCTCGACGATCCGCCGGGTGAAGTGCTGGTTGACGTACAGCACCTTGTCGCCCGTCTCGGGATGGCGGCGGACGACGGGGTGCACGGCCATCTTGTCCGAGCGGCCATGGGGATGGGCGTCGTGCAGTGCGGTCAGCCCGTTGCACAGGTCCTTGATCGGGTCGGACAGGGCCTCGTAGGCCATGACCAGGTTGGTCCACATCGTGTCGCCCCCGATGTCCGGGCAGGTCACCATGTTCAGGACCGACATCACCGACGGTGACGGGAGGAACGTCAAGTCGGTGTGCCACTCGTCGGCAACGCCGCCGGCCGACGCCGCGAGCTCGAAGATCTCCGGGTGATCGAGGTTCGGGTTCTTCAGATTGGGATGGGCCTCGAGCGGCCCGAACTGCCGAGCGAGCGCCAGGTGCTCATCGAGCGTGAGGTCCTGGCCGGGGAAGAACAGGACCTTGTGCTCCAGCAGCAGCGACGTGATCGTGGTGGCCTCGGACGGGCCGGCCGTTCCTAGATCGATCCCGCGGACCTCGGCCCCCAGCGCAGCGGCCAGTGGGGTCGCCTCGACACCGATCCGAGTGTCGTCGATGCTGGTCATGGCGCTCTCCTGTCCCCGCTCTGCGTCAGCTTCCGTTCTCGGGAGCCAGACTACGCCGGGCCGTCCAACGGGGGAAACCGGCGGCGACGTGCGCCGGCCGAACGGGCTCTCGTAGGCTTGCGGTGGTGGAGACCGCCCAGATCGCCCAACATCTCGAACGGATCGAGATCGACGGGTACACGATCGTGGAGGACGCCATCAGCGCCGAGCTCAACGACCGGCTGCGGGACACGATCCGCCAGATCTTCGACGAGCTGGACGTTCGACCGAAGGGCAACCGTGCAGAGGGGTTCGCCACGAAGCGGCTCTACAATCTGGTTCCCCGCCACCCGCTGTTCCAGGAGCTGCCGGTCCAGGAGAGCGTGCTGGCGGTCGTCGACGAGCTGCTGGAACCGGAGTGCCTGCTGTCCGGCACGACGGCCATGGACATCGGGCCGGGCGAGCGGCTCCAGGGGCTCCACGCCGACGACGGGTTGTTCAAGATCGGTCGCCCCCACCGGCCGATGATGTCGACCACGATCTGGGCCCTGACCGACTTCACGGCGGAGAACGGAGCCACCAGGATCGTGCCCGGGTCGCATCGGGAGCCCGGACACCCCGACCCAGACGACGAGTCGATCGCGGTCCCTGCCGAGATGCCGGCGAGGAGCGTCCTGATCATGGACAGCCAGCTGTGGCACTGCGGCGGGCCAAACACCACAGAGGACCAGTGGCGGCTGGGGCTCAACGTGCAGTACGTCCGGGGCTTCTTCCGCACCCAGCAGAACCACTATCTGTCGATCCCCCACGAGCAGGTACCGACCTTTTCGCCGCGGCTCCGGCAGCTGCTCGGCTTCGAGCTGTACCGGGGCATCATGGGCCACGTCGACGGTCGCAGTCCGGCCGCCGTCGTCGGGGCCGCTACCGAGAAGGCTGCGGCGTACGGCGCCAGCACCGACGACAATCCCTTCGGCGATTCCGAGGTCGCCGCACCGAGGCCGGCTGACGGCGAGCCCGGCGCCTAGCGTCCTCAGCGAGTAGGCCCGGCCGCTCGCTTCGCCACGGTTGGATCTCGGCTCCACGAGCCGAGATCTCGGCGCTGTGTATCCGGAGGATCCGCCTACCGGCTGATCCTCTCAACCGACGTAGGGGAGCAGCTCGGTTCCCACCGTCTCCAACACCTCGAACCGAGGGTCGAACGGCGGGAGGATCATCACCTGGTCGAGGCCGGCGTCGTCGAGGGCTCGGAGCCGCTCGATCAGCTGTTCGCGGGTGCCGACCAGGCACGACCCCTCGATCAGCTCCTTGGTCAGGAACCGCCGCTCCTCAGGCAGGACCCAGCAGTTGTGCCCGGCGTGGACCCGCTGGTGACGGCGCTGCGGGTCCACCTGCTCGACCACCTGCCGGTACTCGTCCCAGATCTCGGCCACCGGGCCGGACGGAGCTCGACCATAGTTCCGGTACTGGTCGTAGCTGTAGTGCAGCGAGGCCATGGCGAACGCCCCGCACAGGTCCTTCACCCGCTCGGAGTCCGTTGCCTCGCCGGGTTCCAGCACCACGATGGTGGTCAGGCTGCAGGTCAGGTAGCGGGCGCGGTCCATGGTTCCGCCCTGATCTGCCGCACCCCGCTCGATGGCGGTCCAGACGCGTTCCATGAACGACGGGTCGGGCGGGATCGAGAGGACGGCACCGTCGCCGTGCTTGCCGGCCAGTCCCAGCGATCGGGGGCCGAAGCCCGAGACGTACAGCGGTATCGGATGCTCGAAGTCGACGAATCCCCGGTCGGCCATGATGTGACGGATCGGCGAGGACCTGCCCCGCCACTCGAACTCGACCTCCTGGCCGGACAGCAGCGGGCGGATCGTGGTCAGGTAGCGGTCGAACTCGTCGATCCGCATCGGTTTGTGACCCATGATCCGCATCGCCGTGTTGCCGGTGCCGATGCCGAGGAACGTCCGGCCGGGGGCCAGCCGGTTGATCGTGGCGATGCTGGCGGCCGTCACCGGGGCAGGGCGGGTGGCGGCCACCGCCACCCCGGTCCCCAGCCGGATGGAGGAGGTTCGGGTGGCGGCCAGCGCGAGGCAGGCGTAGGGATCGCTCCAGATCATGTGGCTGTCGGCCAGCCAGGCGTGGCTGAAGCCGAGCTCCTCCGCCCTGACGACGTAGTCGATGTCGTCGATCTTCGACGCGACGCAGATCCCGAGGTCCATCCGGTGACACTACAGTCGGCGCCCCCGGTAGCGGTACCGGAGCTCGTCCCTGGCCGGCAGGTCCGAGTTCGTTGGCGTTCGACGGCCCGTCGCTACACTCCGGCCGCAGACCGACCTGATACGATGCACGCCCCGCCAGGAGAAGCCGCCGCCTCGTGAGTGATGGGAATCCGCAGCCGGGCCTCACCGACGAGGCCGGCGACAGAGCCGTCCCTGCGGTGTCCGTCGCGACCACGGACGCGCTTCGCCTGGATCCTGACTGGTGTGACCGGGTCGAACGGGCCAGCACCCATGTCCTCATCCACCCCGGTCAGGGCCGGGGTCGTCACATGGTCGACTTCCGGTGGCACCCGGTTGCTCCACACCACGTCGTCCACATCCAGCCCGGCCAGGTCCACCGGTGGGATCCGGCCGGAGGTTTCACGGCTGCCGTCATCCTCGTCCGCCCGGACGCCTGTCCGATCGGCTTGTTCGAGCCGGCCGATCCGCACCCCCTGGTGGCTCTCGAGGGCGCAGCTACGGTCGTAGCGGCCGTGGCCGCCGACCTGGTGGCCGAGCAGGCTCGGCCCGATCCGAACCCGGCGGTCATGGCGGCCGGGGCGACGCTGATCCTCCACCACGTGGCGCAGGCGGCCAGGCGGGCGAGCACCATCGCCACCGATCGGGCCGACCTGCTGCGAGCCTTCCGCTCGGAGGTCGAGGGATCGTTCGCCACCACGAGATCGGTCTCGCACTACGCCAGAGCCATCGGCACGTCGCCGAAGACGCTGAGCCGGGCGACCGGCAGCCTGACCGGTCGATCGCCGAAGGAGCTCATCGATCGCCGGGTCATCCTGGAGGCTCAGCGCCTGCTCTCACACACCACCGAGTCCGTGTCGTCGATCGCAGCGGCCCTCGGCTTCAGCGAAGCCACCAACTTCACGAAGTTCTTCGTCCGTCACACCGGGACCAGCCCGCTGGAGTTCCGGGTCGTCGGCTCGGAGGTCGAGCCGGACGGGGATCAGCGCCCGGCCAACGAGCGCTCCACCGCTCGTTCGCCGCTCATGTAGGACTCGTCGGTCCAGATGTAGGCCCAGTCCCCGTATCGGCCGCAGTACTCGATGCCGATGTCAGCGAGGTAGCCGTGGACGATCTCGGTGCAGGGGCCGGCGTCCAGATCGAAGATGACGTTGGCGTAGGGGATGTAGCGGGCTTCCTCGACGAGATACGTGTCGTCCTCCCGCAGGATGCCCATCGCGATGAGCTCTCGCCGGACCGGCTCGATCTCCTCCTCCGGTCGGTGGTCGAGCGGCTTGTACTTGTCGGAGTAGTAGACCTCCACCTGCACGGCGCCATGTCCCGGCGGCACCGTGCTCGAGCTGAACATGTGGGGGAAGCTCATCCGGACGCTGCGGATGTCCTCGTCGTAGACGTACCGCCAGTGGCAGGGTGACAGGTCGTCCCGGTCGATCCCGAAGTTGACGACGACGCACTGGGAGCACGAGAGCCGGCCTGCCGCGTCCACGACATCCGGTGGAGCCGGCAGCATCTTGATCAGCTCGGGGAGTGGGACCGAGCTGATCAGGCAGTCGTAGCGCTCGATCGTCCCGTTGCCGAACCGGACGGTGGACTGCTCGGGATCGATTGCCACCGCCTCGTGGCCGAGGTGTAGCTCGGTGCCGGCGTGGAAGGCCTTGAGGTACTCGGCGAAGCCGTTTCGTTTCGGATAGCGGAACGTGTCGACATAGTGCTGCTTGCCTGGGGACGGGGCTAGCGCTCCCCGGAGGATCTCTCCGAGGTCGGCCCGGTAGAGGCGAGGCCCGAGCCAGGACGTGTTCATCAGCGTCGGGTCGACCGTGTGGTACTTGCGCCCATAGGCCGATGGGAAGTTGTCCGCGAACGTCTGGCCGTAGGCGGTCAGCAGCCAGTCGTAGTAGTTGGCGAAGTGGTCCGGGGTCGGCTTCGCGCTGACGTCGACGAAGTCCTCGATGATCCTGGCCACGAGCTCGGTCGGCAGGCCGTGGAGGTTGGCGATGGCCGGATGCACCACCCAGTGACCCTGGTACCAGTTGTCGACGTCGGCCCGCAGGATCTCGTACTGGCCGTCGACGGCGTCGGAGAACACCTGCTGCATGCGCTCGACGCTGGTGAAGGAGATGTGGGGGCCGTCGTCGAACAGGAAGCCGTTGTTCTCGAAGGTGGCGGTGTGGCCACCGGGGAACGGGTTCTTGTCGAACAGCCGGGGGGTGATGCCCTCGGCCAGGAGCCGATCGGTGGCTCCCCACGCCGCCATCCCCGAGCCGAGAATGATCGTACCGGTCATCGTCGCTCCTCTCCTGATCGTACCTCGCCGGTCGACCGGCCGAGCCACCAGTCCGTCGTGTCGGCCAGGCCCCGCTCGAGGCTGATCCTCGGTTTCCAGTCGGTGTGCGTCGTCAGCCGCTCGATGTCGGCCACGATCTCCGCCGCCGTGTCGGCTCCTTCCGGTCTGGCCCCGAACCTGAGCAGCTCGGGACGACCGGCGATCCGGCCGAGCCGCTCGGCAATCGACCGCACCTCGACCGCCTCGCCGGCGCCGATGTTGAACGGCCCGGTGGCATCGGAGCGCAGCAGCGCCAGCAGGGCGGCGGCCACGTCCCGTGCGTCGAGGTAGTCACGCCGCTGCCGACCCTCGGTCAGCTCGATCGGTTGGCCACGGTCCAGCGCCAGGATGATGGACGGGACGAGCCGGTCCGGCTGCTCGTGGGCCCCGTAGCAGAAGAAGGGCCTGGCCACTGCGGTCGACAGGTCGACGGCGAGCGCCTCGGTGAGCGCCGACAGCTGGGCCTTGGCCCGACCGTATGCGGTGTCGGGCCGCAGCACCTGGCTCTCGACCCGCACCCCGGACCGAGCGTTGCCGTACTCGATACAGGAGCCGAGCTGGACCAGTCGCTGCCCGCCGCTGGCCCGGAAGGCGCGGAAGAGCCGCTTCGAGGCCTCGACCCAGCGGGCGTTCTCGGGGGACCGGTACCGATCCCGGTGCTCCGGTCCCAGCCAGGCCAGATGGCAGAGATGGGTCGGGGCGACCCGTTCCATGAGGGCGTCGACGGCACCGCCGTCGAACAGATCGAGCTGGTGGCTGGTCACCTGTGGGCCGAGGTCGACGGGAGACCGGACGGCGACGTGGAGCTCGCCGGCTCCGTCGGTCCCGACGTCGCAGTGGCCGAGCAGGTCGACGAGGTTGGAGCCCAGGAATCCGGTGGCACCGGTCAACAGCAGTCTCAAGGGTCCGTACTCTACCGTCGTCGCCGCCGCGGATCCGGGCCAGATCAGGGGTCGAGCTGGCGGACCAGGAGCCTGGTACCGAGGTTCTTCTCCGGTGGGAGCTCGTAGCCACCGGGGATCGGTCGCAGGTCCGGCACCGAACCGGGGTGCGCCACCGACAGCTCGACCTGGAGGAGCCTGCCGGGGCGGTCGCCGAGCCAGTGCCGGGGACCGGCTGCGGTCGGGCTGAGCAGCTTCACCGTCCACGGGCCGGACCGCAGCACGGCGGTGGGCCCGAGCGGGTGGCGCTGGCGCTCGACCTCGGTCATGGCCAGCACCCCGGTGAACAGCTTGACCGCGGCATCGAGGTCGGCGACGAGGTGGGTGACTGCGTCGATGGTGGTCGTCTCACCCTGATCGGTCGGGGGCAGCGGCGGCGGGTCCTGCCAGCCACTCTCACCACCGGGCTGAGCCAGCTGGATCACGATCCCGTGGCTCTGCTTGGGGTGGAGGAACGCCTCCTTCCAGTCGGGATCGCCGAGGTTCTCGTTGACGACGTCGTAGCCGGCGATCCTGGCCTCGTCCATGACCGCTTCGATGTCGCCCACCTTGAACGTGAAGTGATGTGGCCCCGGGCCGTTCCGGTGGAGGAAGCGCTCGATGAACTCGCTGCCGGTGTCGGGGTACGGCTCGACGAACTCGAGCTTCGTGCCGCCCGAGAACTCGACCTGGCAGAAGTAGAAGGGGTCGACGCCGGCCTCGGTCGGCCCACCGAGCCAGCGGCCCCCGAGCTGGTAGCAGTAGCGAACGACCTGGTCCCAGGCCCGCCTGCTGGCCAGGGCCAGGTGGTCGAGCGTGGGGGCGGTCGTCCCGGGATCGGCCATCCGCCAGAATCTACCGGCCTGGAGCGGCGGTCAGCGGATGGTCCGGAAGAAGGCCCGCACGTCGTCGACGAACAGCTCCGGTTGCTCGAAGGCGGCGAAGTGGCCACCCCGGTCCATCTCGGTCCAGTGGCGCAGGTTCGGGTAGAGCGCCGCGCACCAGCGGGGCGACGACGGCAGGATCTCCTTGGGGAAGGCGGCCACGCCCGTCGGCACCGTGACCGGTTCGGAGCGGAATCGGCCGAAGCTCTCCCAGTAGAGCCGGGCCGAGGAGGTGGCGACGTTGTTCAACCAGTAGAGCATGATGTTGTCGAGCATCTCGTCCCTGGAGAGGGCGTTCTCCGGGTGGCCATCGCAGTCGGTCCACGCCCAGAACTTCTCCAGGATCCACGCCGCCTGGCCGGCCGGCGAGTCGGCGAGGCCGTAGCCGAGGGTCTGGGGCCTCGTCGCCTGCTGTTTGGAGTAGCCGGAGTCCCACTCCTGGTAGTGGGCGAGCGCCGCCATCGCGGCGCGCTCCGCATCGGTCTCGGGGCTGTCGTCGGGCCCCGGTCGTCCCAGCGGCATGTTCAGGTGGATCCCGATGCAGCCACTGCCGTCGATCGAGCCGATCACGGTGGTGACCGCCGCCCCCCAGTCGCCGCCCTGGGCGACGAACCGCCGGTATCCCAGCTGGCCCATCAGTGCCACCCACGCGGACGCGACCCGCGCCACCCCCCAACCGGTCTCGGCCGGCTTGGCCGAGAATCCGTAGCCCGGCAGTGACGGGCAGATGACATCGAAGGCGTCCGCTGGATCGGCACCGTGGGAGCGGGGATCGGCCAGCGGCTCGATCACCTTGTGGAACTCGACGATCGACCCCGGCCACCCGTGGGTGATCAGGAGCGGGAGGGCGTCCGGTTCGGGGGAGCGGACGTGCACGTAGTGGATATCGAGACCGTCGACCGTCGTCGTGAACTGGTCGAACCGGTTCAGCGCCGTCTCCCTGGCCCGCCAGTCGTAGCCGTCCGCCCAGTACCGGCAGACCTCCTGGACGTAGCTCAGCGGGGCGCCCTGGCTCCAGTCGTCCACCGGTTCGGGGTCCGGCCACCGGGTCTGGTTCAACCGGCGGTCGAGATCATCGAGCGCTGCATCGGGCACGGCAATGACGAAGGGTTCGGCCATCCCGAGCACTGCAGCAGATCGCTGGACCGGCCTCAAGTCGGACGGTGGCCCTGATCGGGTCCGATGACCCAGCCCGCTGAGCGGCCCTACCCGGCGGCCTGACCGCCGAGGCGATCGTCGGTACTCTCGGCTGCGGTGGTGGGCGCACGGGCGGGACGGGTCGGCATGCTGGTGCTGTGGCGGTTGCTGGCCGTGCTCGTCGTCTGTGCCGGGCTCTCCTGGGTGGCCGGGGCGGCCAGGGCGGAGCTCGTGAAGCGGTCGGCTGCGGTGGACCGCTCGCCGATGACCGAGATCGAGCGCACCGCCGCCACCGCGCTCGCAGCCCGATGGACGGTCCGGGTCTCATCGACCGGCTGCGACAATCCGGTGGTCGGAAGCGGCTTCGTGCTCGACGGGCGGGAATCGGGGAGCCCGGTGTTCGAGAGCCCCGTGCTCGACAGAGCCGTGTTCGATCACCTGCTGGTGACCAACAGCCACATCGTCTCCGGTGCCGATTCGCTGTCGATCGACCACGGCGTCGCTCAGGGCCCCGCCCTGGCCGGGCCGTCGGAGCGAACGCGGCGGGAGCTGGTACCGGTGCTGCTCGACCGACCCACGGCCGATCTCGCCGTCGCACCGTGGTTCAACGGTGGTGGGCTGGCCGCCGCCGACCGGCCGCCCTCCGTCGGAGAACCGGTCGTCGTCGCCGGCTTCGGCGGGGGTGATCGGCTCTCGGTGACCCGGGCCCGGGTTCACGCCATCGTCGACGGCGGGCCCTACGGCAGCGAGGACCGGGTCCTGTTGCTCAATCGACCGTCGGCTCGGGGCGCATCGGGCGGCCCGGTGCTCGACCGGCGCGGCTCGGTGGTCGGGGTGGTCAGGGCCACGGAGACCACGATCGGGCTCACGGTGGCCGTCTCGCTCGCCGAACTGACCGAAGCAACGCGCTCCATGTCTATGAATGGTATCGAAACGCGCTGCTAATTGCTAAATACAGGACTAGGCAAATGTAGAATTTTGGCTAAATGAATCCGGAGCATGGCCGGCGGCTGATGTAGAGTCGTCGTATCCGTCGCACTGCTCTCTCGTCCCAGCCGACCGACACCATGGCCACTCCCTCGGTGGAATCGGACGCGGATCTGTCGACTGGCGCGGCCGTGCGAAAGCGGAAGCGGCGCCGCTCGCCAGGGGGGCTCGGTCGAGGTCTCGCCCGGATCCTGACCGACGCCAACACCCGTCCGGAGGTGGGAGATCGCCATCGTCCTGGCCTCGTCCAGCTGGTTGGAGGGCGACCGTCCGCCAAGACGACGCGGGTCCAGCGGTTCGTGGTGGAGACGGCGCTGGCCACGATGGCCGACGGCTTCTCGCTCGATGGCGTCGTGCTGGCGACCAGGGGCCGAGAGAGCTCCGAGCACGTCGGCCGATCGGTCGGTCCGGTGTCGCTGACCGCCAGCTTTCCAGCGAGCTGGTCGGTAGATTCACCGGCTCTTCTCCAGATATACGGCAATCTCTGGGAGGATCTCCAGGATGAACGGCAGTCGACCGGGTCGTCGGTCGACCGCCGTCGCCCGACCGAGCGGGTGGTGCCGGCCGAGCACCGGCAGATCCCTGTCGGCCGCCACTGGGTCTGGATGGCGAGGCTCGACGATGGCGACCAGTCCACCGCAGCCGCGGCCATTCGAACCGCCTCGTTCTCGCCGCTGGAAGCGGAGGCGCTGGCCACCGTGATGGGGTCGCTCGTCGCAGCCTGCTCCGAGAGCGCGGCCAGGGCGGCCGCCAGGCGGTTGATCCAGGACAACACCGCCATCTCGCTCAAGTCGGAGGGCCAGGACGTCCTGGCGGAGGTGAACGCCCACTGGGAGCTGGCCGCCAACGGAGGCCCGGCCGGCCGACCGTCCCGTCGTACCGGCCTCGGGCGAGGGCCGGATCCAACGACCGCGGTGGCCAGGGCCGCGGCCAAGGCCTGCCGACCCCGCTGCGAGATCGCCTTCGCCGGCACCTCGGAGCTCGAAGAAGGCGAGGTGTCGATCGTGATGATCCGCGATCAGCGGCAGGGACTCCGGCTGGGGTATGCGCTGCGGGAGAAGGGCGATCATGGCGGGGTGGCAGAGGCCGTGTTCACCGCTGCCGGTTGACGGCCACGCGGTCTCCCGGCCCACCGAGAGCCCGCAAATCACCACCGTCCTTGACCCGAATCGGCCGAGCACCCGTTGTACGCTGGGCGCCGTGTTCATCCTGCGCTTCATCAAGCGCGTCGCTTCGCTGGGGATCATCCTGATCGCGATCGCGGCGGTGTCGGCCACCGCCGCGCTGCTCGTGCTACCGCGGGCGGGGACGATCATCACCGCTCACGAGGGCACCGCAGCAGATCTGGAGCTGAACGTCCTGGCAGAGCGCTCGTCGATGTTCGCCAGCGACGGCACGTTCCTGACCGTGCTGACAGAGACGGAGAATCGGGAGCCGATCTCACTCGACGACACCCCCCAGCCGGTGATCGACTCGATCCTCACCGTCGAGGACGCCGATTTCTATGAGCACAACGGGGTCAACCTGCGCGGCACCTTCCGGGCCCTCGTCGAGAACATCAACGCCGGTGGGATCACCCAGGGCGGTTCGACCATCACCCAGCAGCTGGTCAAGATCTCGCTCCTGAGCTCCGAGCAGAACCTCTCCCGCAAGAGCACCGAGGCCTTCTACGCGCTCCGGCTCGAGCGGCAGATGACCAAGGACGAGATCCTCGAGCGGTACCTCAACACCGTCTACTTCGGCTCGGGTGCCTACGGCATCCAGGCGGCGGCCGAGACCTACTGGGGCTACAAGGATGCCTCCGAGCTCGGCTGGGCGGAGTCGGCTCTCTTGGCGGCGATCATCCGCAACCCGACGCAGTTCGATCCGACCCGGTTCCCGGAGGCGGCCCGGGATCGTCGGACCGTGGTGCTGAATCGCCTCCTGGCGACGGGGCACCTGACCGAGGAGGAGGCCGATCTCTACAAGCTCGCCCCGCTCCCTGCCGAGCGGCAGGAGCCGATCTCGACCAAACCACGGGACTACTTCGTGGAGGAGGCGCTGCAGGCGCTGCTCAAGGACCCGACCATCCTCGGAGGCGACGCCCAGGACCGGTTCAACCTGATCTACCGGGGCGGCCTGAAGATCCACACCACCTTCGACCCGTCGGCCCAGGCCGCAGCCGAGCGGGCCAGGGCCGAGCTGTTGCCCGAGACCGAGGAGGGCTTCACTGTCGCGATCGCCACCGTCGACACCCACAGCGGAGCGGTCCGGGCCCTCGTCGGCGGCCCGGAGTTCGACCGGGAGAAGTTCAACCTGGCCACCCAGGGCCTCCGCCAGCCCGGATCCTCGATGAAGACCTACGTCTTGGCAGCACTGTTCGAGGCCGGGTACTCACCGAACGACGTGGTACGAGCGGATGGGCCGTGCTCGTTCCCCGACAAGACGTCCAGGACCGGCAGGTACACGGTCGGTGGCCGCTTCAGGGGTCGTCAGAGCATCGCCGCGGTGACGAGGGCATCCAACAACTGCGCATTCGTCCGGCTCGGCCAGGTCGTCGGGAACGACAAGGTGGCCCAGGCAGCCCGCCGGCTCGGTATCACCACCCTGCCGTCGTTCGCCGGTGATCTGCTGTCGCTGCCGCTCGGCGTCACGGTGGTCCATCCGATGGAGATGGCCGGGGCCTACGCCGCGCTCGGCAACGACGGCCGGTACAACAAGCCCTGGTACATCGATCGTGTCGAGGACCGGAACGGCAACGTCATCTACCAGAAGGACACCGACGACTGGACCAAGGCCGTCGACACCAACACCGCTCGCCTGATCTCGGAGATTCTCGAGAGCAACATCATCTCGGGGACCGGCACGAGGGCTCGCCTCGACGGTGGTCACATCGCCGCCGGCAAGACGGGAACGACCAACGACTTCGTCGACGCCTGGTTCGTCGGCTACACGGACTACTACGCCACCGCCGTCTGGCTCGGGAACCCCGATGATGCGACCACCCGGATACGGATCCCCGGTTGGCGGGGATTCGGTGGCGGTCTGCCCGCCACGATCTGGGGTGCCTACATGAACGAGATCCACGAAGACCTCGCGCCCGTCGACTTCCCGGAGCCCGACCGAGTCAAGGGCGGACGATACCTCAGGGTCGAGGGCGAGATCGACTACTGCGCCGGGACCTCGGTCCAGGGCCGCACTGCGGGCACGGAGCTGATCGACTCCGACCAGGACGGGCGGGCGGACTGCTTCCGCCCCATTCCGACGACGACGGCCCCCCCACCGGAGCCAGACCCCCAGCCGCAGCCCGACCCCCAACCGACCCCGACCACCGCCCCCGACACCGACGAGGTACTACCGGATTGAGCGAGGTCATCCGACCTGGCTCGACGGGCCGGCCGTCGCCGCTCGGCGCCAGGGTCCAAACGCGATGAGGTCGGGGCCATGGTCGCCCGATACCCTGGCCGACCACCGACCGAGGACGAAAACCGATTGGCCTCCCAGGCATACGAACAGATACTGCGAATCCAGGGCCTCGACGTGGCCATCATGCAGCTCCGCCACCGCAGCGACGGTCACCCGGCCCGGGCCCGCCTCGGCGAGCTCGGCGCAGCGCTGGCCGAGCACGACGAATCCGTGGCGGTCATCGAGCAGCGCCGGCACGAGCTGCAACGGGAGCAGAAGCGTCTCGACGACGAGGTGGCCTCGATCGAGGCCAGGCGCCGGGACGTCGACGGCAAGCTCTACGGCGGCCAGGTGACCGCCTCGAAGGAGCTGCTCGCCCTCCAGGACGAGGCCGCATCCCTGCTCGACCGCCAGACCAGGATCGAAGACGACGATCTCGTGGTGATGGAGCGGGTCGAGGAGATCGAAGGCGAGCTGGCGGACCTGGCCGACCGGCGGGCCGAACTGGAGCGACAGCGGGCCGAGAGCCAGGCGGAGCTCGACACCGCTCTTGCCGAGATCCGCACCGAGCTCGAAGCGCTCGAGGCCGAGCGCACGGTGGCCGTCGAGCCAGCGAGCGCAGAGCTGCTCGAGCGGTACGAGAGCCTCCGGTCGCAGTTCGACGGTGTGCCCGTGGCCCGTCTCGTCAACGGCCGCTGCGACGGTTGCCACATCCAGCTCTCGGCCGTGGCCGTGGACCGGATGGCGAAGATGGCCGACGACGCCGTCGTCACCTGCGAGGAGTGCGGACGGTTGCTCGTCCGATAGCCGTGCTGTTTTGGTTCGTCTTCGCTGCGCCGTTCCTGGTGGCCGAGATCTTCAAGAGCCCCATGGTCGACTACCGCATGGTCGTGGTCGGAGCGGTGCTGCCCGTGATCGAGGTGCCCATCGGCCAGCCGTTCGTCCTCCATACCCTGCTCGCGCCGGTGGTGGCGTTGACCGTGGTCATGATGACCACCGTCGGACGACGGCTGCGGCGACGGCGCCTGCTCGGGATCCCGATCGGCATGTTCTTCCACCTCGTGCTCGACGGGACCTGGACCTCGGCGGCCCTCTTCTGGTGGCCGGCGTTCGGTACGTCGTTCTCCGGCCAGTCGGTGCCCGAGGCGACGGCGCTCGGATGGCGATTGCTGATGGAGGTGACCGGGATCGGGATCGGCGTGCTGGCGATCCGCCGGTACCGCCTGGACGACGCCGAGAACCGAGCGCGGCTGTTGCGCACGGGCCAGCTCGCCACCGGTTGGGCAGCATGACCGGCGGAGCGGCATGGGCCAGCCGGATCGGGGGCGCTTCGGTGAGCCTGTTCGGGTGCCCTGGATCGGGGGCGATTCGGTGAGCCTGTTCGTGTGCCGCCATGGCAGGACGACCGCCAACGCCTCCGGCCTCCTGCTCGGCCGGGCCGATCCCGAGCTCGATCCCGTCGGTCGCGATCAGGCCCGGGCCATCGCCGGGGCGACGCCGGCGGCCGACCTGGTCGTGAGCAGCCCGCTGGCCCGCTGCCGGCAGACCGCAGAGGCCTTCGGGCGCCCCGTCCGGATCGACGAGCGCATGATCGAGCTCGACTACGGCGAGCTCGATCTCACCCCGCTCGCCGACGTGCCACCGGAGGTCTGGGCGAGCTGGCGGCGCGACAGCGACTTCCGTCCCCCGGGAGGGGAGACGCTCAACGAGCTCGAGGAGCGGGTGGCCGGCGGTCTGGCCGATCTGGTCGACGACGCACTGGAGGGCACGGTCGTCGTGGTGACCCACGTCTCACCGGTGAAGGCGGCCCTCGCCTGGGCGCTGCAGTGCCCGATCGACATCTCGTGGCGCTGCTTCGTGGCCCAGGCCTCCATCACCGAGATCGGCGTCTCCAGCAGCGGCCCGTCCCTGCGGCTGTTCAACGGCGTGGCCCATCTCGAGTCACTCGTCGAACCGGAGCGCTCGTGACTGCGCCGGACCGCGGCCGGGTGGTGTCCGTGGCCGACGGCCGGCCCCGCCCGCTGTGGCGGGGGCGTCTGCACCTGATCGGGTTCCTGATCAGCCTCCCGGCCGGCCTGGCGCTGCTGTGGGTGGCCGATTCGGTCACGGCGTCGGTCGGTGTCGTGATCTACGCGCTGGGCCTCATGGCCCTGTTCGGGACGTCGGCCGCCTACCACCTCCTGGCCCGCTCCGTTGGAGCCCAGCGGATCATGCGCCGCCTGGACCACTCGATGATCTTCCTGCAGATCGCCGGTACCTACACACCGGTCTGTCTGATGGCGTTGCCGCCTCGATGGGGCCGACCGATCCTGGTTGTGATCTGGTCCGCCGCCGTCGTCGGGGTGGTCGTCAAGCTGGTGGCCGGCGACCGGATGCTGCAGCTGAGCAACTTCCTGTACGTCGGCCTCGGGTGGGTGGCGATCATCGCCCTGCCCGTCATCCTGCGCCATCTCAGCACCGGTGAGTTCGCCTTGCTGCTCGTCGGCGGCGTGATCTACACGATCGGGGCCGTGCTGTTCTACTACCAGCTGCCCCGGCTGCGGCCGGCCGTCTTCGGCTACCACGAGGTCTGGCACGGCTTCACGGTGGTGGCCGCCCTGTCCCATTTCGGGATGGTGTGGCTCGTCACCGCAGCCTAGGGCCCGCGCCGTCGGCGCTCGGGTGAGTCGACCTGTAGGCGGGGTTCTGTTCCCGGAGCCGTTGCCGGCTTCCGTTCGGTGACCATCCATCTGTGCGGTCTACCCGGGGCTACCGGGCCCGAGGGCCCGGGGGCGGACAACCCGTCGCCCCGTCTGACCTTGCTCCGAATGGGGTTTACCGAGCCGATCGGGTCACCCCGACCGCTGGTGCGCTCTTACCGCACCGTTTCACCCTTACCTGTGACCGAGAACGGTCCATCGGCGGTTTGATTTCTGTGGCACTTTCCTGCGGGTCGCCCCGACTGGCCGTTAGCCAGCATCCTGTCCTGTGGAGCCCCGACCTTCCTCAGCCCGACCTCTGGCCGAGCCGCGGTCACCCGGTCGACTCACCCGAGCACCCTCGACGGTACCAGTTGGACCAGCGGTTTGAAATGGGGGTGCGCCGCAGTGCTCCACGCTGCGGCTCCGGGTCGCTACGCCGGTCGGGCCGCTCGGCGAGGCGCCCGATCGCTCAGCAGACCACCGCCGACCCCCATCGAGCAGGCCAGCAGGGCGGTGAGCGGGATGGCGATCCAACTGATCCGGTCGCCCCTGGCCACTGCGGTGGCGACCCCGAAGGCCTGGGCCACTCCGAAGGCGAGCAGCGCTCCGGCTGCGCCGTGCAGCATCGGGCTGTCCGGACGCAGGCGGCCGGCCACGTAGCCGGCGACGCCGAACCCGGCGAGCACCACGGCCAGGAACAGCCAGCTCGCAAGGGCCGACCGGCCGTCGAAGACGAGCGCAGCGAGGAAGGCGCCGGGTACCAGTATGATGAGGCCGCCGGTTGCGGCGGTCCTGGCGACGGTCCAGTCGATTCTGCTCACGCCGAAACAGTAGCCAAACCGGCGCCCGAGGGGTGCCCGGCGCCCGACGACCGAGCGGTGAGGAGACACGGACTATGCCGGACCTGGGTGGATCAGCGACCGAGGCCAACCTACGCGCTGCGCTGGCCAGGGAGAGCGAGTCGAGCAGGCGGTTCCTCTATTTCGCCCACCAGGCCGACGTCGACGGCCAGCCCGAGATCGCCGCCCTCTTCAGAGCCGTCTCGGAGGGCGAGACCGGACATGCGCTCGGGCACCTCGACTTCCTGGCCGAGGCCGGCGACCCAGTGACCGGCGAGCCGATCGGCACCACCGAGCAGAACCTGGCGGCGGCGATGGCCGGTGAGCGGCTCGAGGCCACCGCGATCTACCCCGATTTCTCCGAGACGGCCCGGCGGGAGGGCTTCGACGAGATCGCCGACTGGTTGGACAGCCTCGGCGAGGCCGAGCGGCAGTATGCGGATCGCTTTGCGGCGGCCCTCGAGGTCCTGCGGGCCCGTTGACCGGCCGTTGCAACACGGAGTCGGAGCCGGTGAAGTAGCTATAGTGACCGGCACGTCGACCTCAATCGCCTCGAACGACAGCACCGAATCGAGTCCGCCAGCGCTCGCAGTGGAGCCGCACGGCGGGTGGGCGGGCCTGCTCCGCACCCTGACCGCCGGTGGCGACCTGTCGAGGGACGCAGCCAGGGCGGCGATGACCGACATCCTCGACGGTCGCAGCACCCACGCCCAGATCGCCGGGCTCCTGGTGGCGCTGGCGGCGAAGGGGGAAACGGTCGACGAGCTGACCGGCTTCGCCACCGCCATGGTCGAGGCCGCAGAGCCGCTCTCCGTCGACGAGCGGGCCATCGACATCGTCGGCACCGGTGGATCCGATCATCGGCGTGTCCATGCACTGAACGTGTCGACGATGGCGAGCATCGTGGCGGCCTCGGCCGGTGCCATCGTGTGCAAGCACGGCAACCGGAAGGCGTCGTCGACGTCGGGCTCGTTCGATTTCCTCGAGGCGCTGGGTGTCGCCATCGATCTCGGTCCCGGCGAGCTGGAGGCCTGCGTCGGCGAGATAGGCCTGGGGTTTGCGTTCGCTCGCAGCTTCCACCCTGCCATGCGCTTCGCCGGCCCGGTTCGGGTCGAGCTGGGCATACCGACGGTGTTCAACCTGCTCGGCCCGCTCGCTCACCCCGGCCGCCTGGTCCGCCAGGTGGTCGGCGTCTCCTCGCCGGAGCGAGCTGCCGCCATGGCCGAGGTCCTCCATGCCCTCGGGTCGTCGTCGGCGTGGGTCGTTGCCGGGGCCGATGGCCTCGACGAGGTCTCGACGACCGGCGATTCCGTGGTGTTCGAGCTGGCGTCGGGCCGGGTCCGCAGACGCGACGTCGTGCTCTCGGAGCTCGGTGTGGAGCGGGTCGATCTCGATGCCCTGGTCGGTGGGGACCCCACGGACAACGCCAGGATCTTCGACGGCGTCCTCCACGGCGACGAGGGACCGTACCGCGACATCGTCGCCATCAACGCCGGTGCCGGTCTGGTGGTGGCCGGGCTCGCCGAGACGCTCGAGGAGGGGCTGGAACAGGCGCGTGCGGCCATCGACGACGGCCGGGCTGCTGCCAAGCTCGGCCAGCTCCGGTCCGTCACCAAGGGATTGGTCGATCAGGACCGAGCGTGACCGGCGACTGGGCCGTTGCGACCAGTCGGACCGTGTGAGTTACTTCGGCTGATGGGTCGGGATAGCCTGTACCAGCGTGTCCCAGAATCGCTACCGTTGTGTTACCTGCGGCAACATGACAAGGTTCGAGGTAGTGGTTACGAGGCGCGTTCGGGAGACCCACAGCATCACGGTGGATGGAGCCGCCGGCCCGCGCCGATCCGAGGTTATCGCCGAAACCGTCGACGAGATTCTGTGCAGCTGGTGCGGAGATGGTGATGCGGTCAACGAGCTAGGGCAGACAGGAGCCGGGTGATGGTGGCGGAGTCTCTACAGGCGGCATGCGAACTGGCGTTCGTCGTTGCCCGCGAGGATGCGGAGTCCGATCAGGCGACCGAACCGCCAGCCGGCATGCGGAGCTTCCTCTATGTCTCGGACCTGCCGCGCAGGGCCATCGCTGCAGCTCAGCAGGCGATCGAGGACGACTCGGGCTTCCGGTCCAGGGTCGCATCGAGGGCCAGCGAGGAGATCGTCGGTCGGGCCGGCTACCTCTGGCTCCACCGACCATCCGGATGGGCCCAGGAGTTCGAGCGGCTCACCGCCGACGACGACTACTACGACGACCACTACGACGACGACCACTACGACGACGACCACGTCGCCGACGAGGACCGGGCCCAGGATCCGGTCGATGAGTCGTTGGACGACCGTTCGCCGGTCGAGTTGGTCAACGCCCAGCCACCGGAGCCGGACTACAGCTTCGACCCCGGCGAGACCTTCAGCCCCGCCAGTCCACCGATCGCCGAGGCACCGATGGCCACCGTCCGCCCCATCGGCGGTCCCGAAGCGGGACCGGAGCCGCCGCCCTCCTCGTTCGAGCTCGCCTCGTTCGCCGGAGCGGCGGCCGCAGATCCCGCTGGCTACGACGTGGCGGCTTCCGGGGCCGCATCGCCAGCGGACGCCGAGGGAACGCTGATAGAGGCTTCGGAGCTGGATTTCGAGGCCGATGCGTTGGAGAACGAGCTCTCCAGCCTGCGGGGGCTCGTCGATCGGCTGGCCGGCGAGCGCGAGCTCGTCCTGTCCAGCGCTCCGCCGTCCGGGGACGATCCCGAATACCCGGCCGTCGACGGCCGCGAGCTCGAGAGTGAGATCATGGCCCTGGAGAGCGATCTCGAAGCCGTCCGCCACGAGCTGTCGCTCGCCAAGGACGATCTCGCCGCAGCCCGCCACGACCGTGAAGAGGCCCAGCGGTTGCACTCGGAGACGCTGAAGCGCCAGGTCGAGCTGGAGAAGGAGCTCGCCGCCGTCCGTGAGCAGCGGGTCCAGGTGGAGAACCAGGCGTCCGAGGCCCAGGTATCCGTCATCAGCCTGGAGGACAAGCTGCGGCGAACCGAGTCGCTGTTCCAGGAGGCGGAGCGCGAGCGGAACGTCATCAAGTCCCAGCTGGAGACGATGACCTCCGAGCGGAACCAGATCCGGGAGGACCGCATCGCCATCAAGGCGGAGCGCGACGAGCTCCACTCCCGTGTCGTCGAGGTCGAGGAGAAGACCGGTGGTGTCGATGTCGGCGAGCTGACGGCGGCCAACAAGTCACTCACCCACGAGCTCGATGCGACGAGCCGTGAGCTGGCACGGATGATCGGCCAGGCGGAGAGCTTCGAGGAGCAGATCAGGACGACGACCGCCCTCGCAGACAGCCTCAAGACCGAGAAGGTCGAGCTCACGTCTCGCCTGGCCGACACCGAGCTCGCCCTCGAGACGACCATAACGCAGCACGACGCCCTCAAGATCGACAGCGAACGGCTGGCGGCCGAGGTCGGGATGCTCCGGGCCGAGCGAGATGGGTTGCAGACCCAGCTGACGGAGCTCCAGGTCAGCCTGGCCGACGTCCTCAACGAGCAGGCCGAGATCCGGCAGCGCCACGACAACGACCGCCAGGCCCTGAACGAGCTGCGGGTCGAGCGCGATGTGCTCATGGCCAGGATGAACGACTTCGAGCAGTCGGACCGTGACTACGAGACCAAGATCCGGTCGCTCGTCCAGGAGCGGGACGATCTCCTGTCGGCCCGCGACGATCTGATCTCGGAGCGCGGTCAGCTGCGGGGCGAGGCGGCGGCGATCGCCGCCGACCGCGAGCAGATGTTGGAGAAGCTGCGCACGGTCGAGGCCAAGATCGCTCCGCTGGAGACCGAGCTGCAGGCCGAGCGCCGCCAGCGCGAGGAGCTGGCCAACCGGTTGCTCGAGCTCGACGACATCGCAGACCGCAACGCCGCCGAACTGGCGGCCGTCAACGAGGAGCGCGACGCGATGGCCGTCGCCCTCGAGGAGCTTCGAGCCGAGCGGGTCGAGGTGGCCGAGATCACGCTCGAGCGGGACAACCTCGCAGCACAGTTGGATCAGAGCGAGCGGCGCAGCCAGGACGAGGCCGACCGCAGCCGCGAGAAGCTGGCCGAGATGTCCGAGCAGCTGGCAGCGGGGGAGACCGCCAGGACGGGCCTGGAGCGGCGGCTCGCCGAGGCCCTCGCCGACGTCGACACGATGCGGACCGACTTCGATGCTGCCAACAAGGAGGTGGCTCGCCTCTCGGTGGCAGAGGAGAGCGCCACCTCGGCCGCAGCCGAGGCGGAGGCGGCGGTCGAGGCCAAGATCACGGAGCTGGCTGCGCTGCGGGAGGCCCGGGCGGCGGCCGAGGCTGAGACCGCCGAGGTCCGAGTGGCCCTGGAGCTCAAGGACTCCGAGATGCGGGCCGCCCACGAGCGGCAGGCGGCGGCGGAGGCCGAGCTGGCCGAGACCCGCGCCGCGCTCGAAGCGAGGACCGCCGAGATCGAAGCGGCGCTCGAGGCCAAGACAGCGGAGGTCGAGGCCAAGGAGGCGGAGATCCGCACCAAGGACGACGAGCTCCAGGCCACTTCGTCGGAGCTCGCCACCAAGGACGCCGCGCTGGCCGCCAGGACATCGGAGCTCGAGGACAAAGAGGCCGAGCTGGTGGCCAAGACGGAGGCGCTCGCCTCACGGGACGCCGAGCTCGAGACGAAGACGGCCGAGCTGGAAGCCAAGGAGGCGGAGCTCGAGAACAAGACCACGGCGCTGGAGTCGCGCGACGCCGAGCTCGAGGCGAGGACGGCCGAGCTGGAGGCCAAGGACATCGAGCTCGGCACCAAGACGGCGGCGCTGGAGTCGACCGACGTCGAGCTGGAGGCGAAGACCGGCGAGCTGGAGGCCAAGGAGGAAGAGCTCGCGACGACGACCGGCCAGCTGGAGGCCAAGGAGGACGAGCTCGGGTCCAAGACGGCCGCACTCGAGTCGAAAGAAGCCGAGCTGGAGGCGAAGACCGACGAGCTGGAGGCCAAGGAGGCGGAGCTCGAGATCAAGACCGTGGCCCTCGAGTCGAAGCAGGCCGAGCTCGAGGCCAAGACCGCGGCGCTGGAAGCCACGGAGGCAGAGCTCGGAGCGAAGGACGCCGAGCTGGAGGCGGCCCGTGAAGCGGCCGCTCTGAGCGAGGTGACGGATCGGGAGGCTGCGCCGTCCGTGCTCGACGTCGACGCTGGAGCGCCGATCGACGGCGATCGCGATGACGCCACGGAGCCGGCCGCCGAGGCGACCGGGGAGCCGGAAGGTGCCGAGCCGGAGGCAGCCGACCCGGACTCCACGACGCTCGTCGGTCCGGCCGCGATCACCTCGCTCAACGGTGTCGAGCTCGACGAGCCGGACGCCGGCTCGTCCGACTTCGACTGGCCACCCCCGGCCGGCGAGGACGACGACGACAGCCGGTCGGTGCTGATCGACGCCGGAATCGAACCGCTGCCGCCCAGCGACGAGGACGACCTCGACGAGGTCAGCGAGCTGATCGCCAAGACGGTCAGCGAGTTCGGCACCGCTGGATCCCTCATCGATCTCGATGCCGACGTGCCGATTGGAGACGTCGACGCCGACCTCGACCTCCGCCGACTCGCCGGCGATGGCGATGGCGATGGCGACCGAGATTCCGATGCATCGGAGCCGGGCCACATCCTGGGCAAGGACACCACCGAGGTGCTGCCCCGAGTCGCCCAGACACCCCCCAGCATCTTCGGGCCGACCGCCGAGGACACATCGCTGCTCGAGCCCTCCGCCCCCGGCGGCCGACCGTCGCCGGTCAGCACGCGGCGGGCCATCGAGATCCCGGCCGACATCCTGGACGATGAGGTGGCGGTCGCCCAGTTCGTGGTCTCCTCGCCGGATGTCGTGCTGCTGGTCGACGGTGACTCGGTGGCCAGGCTCGGTTGGCCGAGCTTACCCGTGGCCCAACAGCGCGATGCGCTGGTGACCTATCTGGCAGATCTGTCCGCCAGCAGCGGTGCCGCCCCCGATGTCGTGTTCGACGGCCGGATCGGCGACGACGACTCCCTCCCGGCGTCGCGAGCCGTGAGGATCCGGCTCAGCACGCCCCCGACCGAACCGGCGGCGGCGCTCGACGAACTGGTGGATGCCTATCCCGAGCAGTGGCCGATCGCCCTCGTCACCGATGACAGCGAGCTGGCCGACTCGGCGAGCGAGCGAGGCGCCGCGGTCCTGAACAACGGTCAGCTGCTCGATCTGTTCATCGCCCAATAGCGGCCCTGAGGCGGGCCAGCGCGCCCTCGCCAGGGGTCGGCCACGATACCAGATCTGGCGCGAGCGCAGTCGCCGATCGGCAGGTCACTGCGCCGTGCCAGACGCCGGCGGAGTACGAGAGATCGTCGGCGACGCCGAGCCCCAGGTCGACGAGCGCCGGTCCCGGCCGACGGGGACCGTCGAGGAGGCGGCGGGCGAAGGCGGCGACGAAGGCGATGGCGATCCGCCGCCGCAGTCGGGGGACCACGACGGCCGTTGCCACGGCGATCGGGCTCCACGCCCTGGCCAGCGCGGTGAGGGCCGAGAGACCGCCGTACCAGTGACCGCGCGCGGTCAGCAGGACGGCCTCGACCGTGGCGTCCGGCAACGGCTCGATCTTGGGTCGCAACGCCAGACCGGTGCCGATGGCCGTCGCCAGGGCCGAGACGGGCCGGCCCGCCAGTGCCAGCGCCAGCACCACCACCGTCCACGGCGAGATCCTGCACGGCGAGACCGCCGTACCGTGGCGCTCGGCCAGGGGCCCGGCTGCGGAGCCGTAGGAGAGCCGCTGCGCCAGCATGGCCGGGAGTGTCCGTCGGGGCGGATGGCTGACCTCGACGTCGGGTAGGTAGCGGATCGAGCCGTGCTCGGCCAGCCGCCAGACCAGGTCGACGTCCTCGCCATAGCGGAGTCCGGGATCGAACCCGCCGACTTCGGCGATGGCCGCCCGCCGGGCGACCAGGCAGGCGGTCGGCACGTACGGCACCGCCCGACCGGGGCCGACCAGCGATTCGACCGGCCCGAGGTCGAGCGGAGATCGGCGACGATCGTAGCGGCCGACGAGCTGGTCGACGGGAGCGGAGCGGACCCGGGGGGCGACGGCCACCACGTCCGGGTCGTCGAGAAGATCGACCAGCCGTTGCAGGTCGGCTCGGGAGACCTCGACGCCGGCATCGACGAAGGCAACCGCATCGGTCTCGATGGTCGCCAGCGCCTCCTGGCGGGCCGTGCCGGGTCCGCCGGCCGATCGGCGTCGACGCACCGATACGTCCGGATCGTCGATCTCGATCGGCGGATCGGACCCGTCATCGACCACCACGATCCTGGCGGTGGCCTCCGGCTGCTCCGAGGTCGGCGCAGCGACCGAGAGGTGATCGAGCGTGTGCTGCAGCCCGCTCCGGTCGTCCTTGACCGGTATCACGACCGTCATCGTTCTCTGCGGACCGGCACCCGTGACCGCTGGCGTGTCGTCCAAGGGGTCGGGCGCAGCCCCGTTGGCGTGGGCCGGCCAACGGAGATGGGCCATGCCGTTGCGAACCAGCCGTCGAGCCAGCAGCTCGTGCTTCGGGTCGTCGCCCACGGTCCCGCCGCCGAACCATGCTCGAACCACCGCCGCCCCTGCGTCGCTCAGCCGCAGGATGGTGAGCGGGGCGCCACCGATCAGGATCCGGCCGGCGGCAACCGTTCTCAGATCCACCGCCGGCTCCACCCGGCAGCCGGGAGGCATCGATCGGAGGGCCGGGGTCATTGCACGAGCGCTTGCAGGGCGTCGAGGACGGAGAAGGGGCCACCGACCTCGGCCACCCTGGCCCCGCAGCCGGCGGCGAGGGCCCTGGCGTGCTGGGGCTCGTCCTCTGGGGCCAGGATCGTCAGCTCGTCGAGGCCACGGGCGACCGGGACCGGATCGGCACCGGTGGTGACCTCGGCGTCGGACAGGAGGATCGTGAGCTTGCGAGCCGCCTGCGATCGGTCGAGCTGCAGCTTGGCCGCCCGTAGGGCCAGCGCCACGTCGGTGGTGCCGTGACCCCTGAGCGCCAGGACTTCGGCGACCACCGACTCAGGTGACTTCTGCTCGTCCAGCTCCTTGATCGACACCACCTTGTCCCCGAATGCGAGCACGGCGAACTGGGTCGGGGCCCGCCAGCTGCAGACGGCCGCCGCCAGCGCTGCGCTCGCCAGCCGTTCGCCGCTCATCGACCCGGACCGGTCGACCAGTAGGCAGATGGCGGTCCTCGGCTTCTGCCAGGTGGTCGTGAACAGCTCGTCGACGGCCGGTGGCCGGCGCTCAGCCCTGGCCGTCGTCAGCCGGTCGAGGCTGTCGTCGAAGTCGATGTCGCCCCCGTCGAGGGTTGCCGTGGATCGAACCAACTTCCCCACGCCTCGGGACCGGGCACGGCCCGTCCTGGTCAGGTCGAGCACCAATCGGCCGGCCAACCGCCTCGACAGGCGGGCCAGCTCTGCGTCCGTGGCCTGAGCCATCTGGGCCAGCAGCTCCAGCGCCTCGTCAGGATCGTCGGCGAGCAGCTCCTCGAACGCCTCGGTGTCGAGCTGGCCCAGTTGCGGCGAGACGTCGGCGAAGGCCTCGTTCCGATCGAGGTCTCGTCTGCTGACCGTCCGGCGGCGCTCGTCGGCCAGGGCCTTCTCGGCGTCCTCGCCGGTCAGGATCCGATCGTCCGGATCGGAGCCGCCGCCAGGCGGCTGGGCGCTTTTCCCGCTGCGTCACCGGATCCGTCCTCGGCGGGCTCGTCGTCCGGGGCGCCGACGATCGAGGTCCACAGCTCGGTGACCACCGACTCCGGCGTGCTGTTCGTCGACTCGTGGAGCCGGATCCGGCCCGACAGCGCGGCGAGGGCGCAGTCGAGCCCGATTGCGAAATCGGTCGGTCGGGCCTGGCGCAGCGCGCCGAGGTCCTCGGAGAGCAGCAGCAGGTCGACTGCGCCCCGCACCGACGAGCCCACCCGGACCTCGGGATGGCTCCTCGTCGCCCGGATCACCTCGACCACCTTCTCGATGTGGTCACGCGGCAGGCTGGAGGCCATGGCGGCGATGTCGACCTCCTCCTCGGCGCTCTGATACCCCATCGCCACCCGGCAGACGCGGTCGTAGATGGCGCCCGATATCCGGGCGGTCCCGACGGCGTCGAACGGGTTCATCGCCGCGACGAACCGGAACCGCGCATCGGCCTCGATCCGACCGAGCCTGGGCACGGTGAGCTCGCCCTCCGACATGACGGTGACCAGGAGGTTCAGGGTCTCCTCGGGGACCCGGTTGATCTCCTCGAGGTAGAGGATCTTGCCGTCCCGAAGGGCCCTGATCAGCGGCCCATCGACCCAGACCGTCTCCGAATATCCGGCCTCCATCACCTGAGCCGGGTCGAAGTGACCGGCCAGGCGGGCCGGGGTCAGCTCGGCGTTGCCCTCGACGAACTCCATCTGCTGATCACCGGCGTGCGAGATGGCCCGCAGCAGCGTCGACTTGCCGGTGCCCGGTGGGCCCTCGAGCAACAGGTGCCGGCCGGCCATCAGCGAGGCGACCACCAGCTCTGCCTCCCGGGACCGGCCGACGACCTCCCGGCGAAGCTTGTCCAGCGTCTCCGGCCCGTAGCCGTCGGTTTCCACCACCGCCTCAGCGTAGTCAGTGACCGAGGGGCTGCCCCATTCCGGTCGTCGACCGCGTGAGCGGTCGCCCAGCAGTGCCACGGTCCGCTCGACCAGGGAGGAGAGCAGCGATTCACCCTCGCTGGCGGTGGCCTCGGTGGGATCCCCGAGCACCCCGTTGGGGGACACGCTGCCGACGCCGGCCTCGACCAGGACCGGCATCAGCTCGGTCAGCGGATCGGTGCAGCCCGGCACCGCCAGCCCGGCCCGGACCCCGTCCGGTTCGACGTGGAGCATCAGCGAGGTCTCGGTCCTGCCCGCGTGGGCGTCGATCGCCCGATCGCCGTTCGGCGGCCACCACGGGAAGAGGTGCATGACCTCGTGTCCCTCGGCCACGAGCTGTCTGACCGCATCGGTGACCGGCGCCCGGTTGCCGCCGTGGCCCGAGAGCATCACCACGCGGTCGAAGGACGAGCCGGCGGAGCGGACGAGCTCGACCACGACATGGCGGAGCGCCTCGGCGCCGATGGACAGCGTCCCGGCGAACATCCGGTGCTCCCCGGATGAGCCGTAGGGGAGGGGTGGGGCCACCAGCGCATCGCCGAGCGCGACGGCGACCCGTTGGGCCCACGCCAGGGCCAGCTCCGTGTCGGTGTGCAACGGGAGGTGGGGACCGTGCTGCTCGGTGGCGCCGAGGGGGACCAGCAGCGTCGTTGCGGTGGTTGCCGCCACCTCCTCGGTGGTCATCGGCCCGAGCAGGCCGGCCAACGGCGCGGTGGTCGGGCGGGTCGGTCTGCGGTCGGCCGGCCTCGTCACCGGGTGGTGACCGGGTCGTCGTCGGCCGAGTCCGTCGGCCGGTCCTCGGCCGGCTCGAGGTAGCCCCACTCCCGCAGCTGCTCGATCGCGGCCTCGGCTCCGGCCCGGGGGTCGACCTCGAGCACCCGGGCCGCCGCCCGCTCCTGACC
>JAHELU010000181.1 GCA_024644005.1 Acidimicrobiales bacterium
CGCCGACACCGGCCAGGACTCGATGGTGCGGGTGGACGTCACCGGGCTCGACGACGAGACCGTGGCCAGTGTCGAGCAACTCTTCGCCGCCGACTGAAATCGTCACGAACGGGGAGCGACCGTCACTCGCCCAGGCCCAGCTCATCGGCGTCCCGGTGCTCGCGCTGACCGGCCAGAAGGCCAGGACCGACAATCGGGAGGGATCGTTCCAGGTGCTCGACGTCGTCGGCTCCGCCCGTCCGATCGTCGAGCTCGCAACCGCAGTCGACGACTCGGCCGTCGTCGGGCCGGCGCTCTCCGATGCGATCAGGCGGGCGACGACGCCACAGCGGGGAGCGGTGGTCGTCGAGCTACCGGAGGACGTGGCTGGAGACCGCTCGTCCTCGCCGTCGCCAGCGCCGACGCCGTCGACCGCCTGGCCGAGCGCATCTCCGGGGCGGCCAGACCGCTCGTCCTCGTGGGATCCGGTGCCGCAAATCCCGGCGTCGGCGAACGGCTCCTGCGGTTGGTGGATCGGACCGGATTGAGCGTGCTGGCCACCCAGATGGGCAAGGGAGTCGTCGCCGAGGGCCACGCCCGATCGCTGCGCAGCCTGGGGATCCACCGACCCGACCACGCCCACATGGCCCTCGATCGGGCCGATCTCGTCGTCGCCCTCGGGTATCAGCCGAACGAGCACCCGCCGCTCGCCTGGCAACAGGACCGCAACCTCCCCGTCGTCCACGTCAACGACTCGTCGGCGAAACGGGAGGCCGGCTACCAGCCCGAGTTCGAGGTGATCGGACGCCTGGAGTCGTCGATCGACCAGCTGGCCGACGCAGGTCTCGGCGTCGCCACCGACTGGACGGACGAGCTCAGGAACGAGATCGTCGCCCGGCTGGAGGCGGAGGAGGGACCCGAGGATTGCGTCGACCCCCTCGATGTGGTGCGGGTGGCGGCCGATCTGCACCAGCCGGGAGACGTGGTGGCGCTCGACAACGGCGTCTACAGGATCTGGTTCGCCCGGCACTTCCCGTCGCCCGATCCCCACGCACTGATCCTGGACAACGCGACGGCGTCGATGGGGGCCGGCCTGGCCACGGCAACCGCAGCGGCCCGGCTCGGTCGTCGATCGCTGGCGGTGGTCGGCGACGGTGGGCTGTTGATGAACGTCCGGATCTGGTGTCCCTCGCCGAGGCATTCGGCGGGGCCGGCACCAGGGTGGCATCGGTCGACGAGCTCCGGACGGCGCTGGCGAGGCGGCGACCGGGACAGGGCCTCGTGCTCATCGACTGTCCGATCGACTATCGCATCAACGACGCCCTGTAGGAGAATCGCCCCGTAGAGGGAATCGCACTGAGGAATCACACCGAAGAACAGCACCCTGGAAGAAGCACGCTGTGAGATCACGACAGCGGTGGTTGCCCCATAGGCGGTGGCGGGCTCGCCGGATCGTTGCGGCGCCACCCCCGCTGGTCTGGGACCTGCTCATCCGCCCGGAGCGGTGGCCCGCCTGGGGCCCGACGGTTCGGTCCGCCACCGGGCCCGACCGGCTGGCGATGGGTAGCCGGGGGACGATCGCACCCGTCATCGGGCCGAGGCTGCACTACGAGATAACGGGCTTCGAGCCCATGCGGTCATGGACCTGGAAGGTGGCGGGTGTGGCTGCCACCGGCCACCGGATCGCCGGGCGGCCGGGACCGTCCGGCACCACCCGGCGGACCGAGGTGGTGTTCGACGCCCCCTGGTGGGCTCCGTTCTACCTGCCCGTCCTCTGGCTCGGCCTTCGCCGCCTGGCCCGGCTGGCCGAGATCGAGGAATCGACCGGCCGACCGATCGAGCCGGAGGGTTAGCGCCCGACCACCCGGCTCGCAGCGGTGGCGGGAGGGACGGCACCCGAGGGTGACGCCTTCGCCCCGCTCGATGACCTGTGGGGGTCGATCCGCATCGGTCGGGTCCGCACCATCGAGGACGGCGTCGCCCGCCTCGCCGACGGCTCGAGCTTGGCGGCGGACGCGGTCGTGGTGACTGCGGGGGCCCGGCCCACTGCGCCCGACATCACGGGCATCGACCTGGCCATGGCCCTGCGCACCCCCGCCGATGCGCTCCGGCTGCGGCGGGCGATCGCCACGGCCGACGCGCTCTCGATCGTCGGCGGCGGCGCAACCGGCGTGCAGCTGGCCGGGGCGGCGGCCGTGGCGTCGCCCAGATCGGCCCGATCTCGCTCGCCGCACCCGGGCTCGATCGGCTGATCCCCCTGTTCCACCTCGGCATCGACCTTAGGCACCTGGTCGAGATCGGCGGCCCGTCGGCACTGCGCTACGCACCGGGGCGGCACCACCCGTCCACCGACACCATCGGCCGCCTGGTCTCCGAGCAGCGGGCCGTGCCGAGCGCAGCCGCCGTTTGACCCCTATCGTCGGGGTACAGCCGTCGAGACCCCAGGCCACCGGAGGCGAATCGTGCTCACGTCGACCAATCCTGCAACCGGGGAGGAGTTCGCCAGCTACCAGCCCCATGATCCTCAGGCGGTCGATGCTGCCATCGAGCGGGCCGGCGGGCGACAGGAGGAATGGCGCCGGACCCCCTTCGCCGACCGATCGGCCGTGATGCGGGCCGCAGCCGAGCGGCTGGAGGAACGGCGGGACGAGCTGGCCCAGCTCATGGCCAGGGAGATGGGCAAGCCGGTCACAGACGGCCGAAGCGAGGTCGACAAGTGCGCCTGGGTCTGCCGCTACTACGCAGACCACGGCGAGCAACAGCTCTCCGACGAGATCATCGAAACGGACCACAGCCGGAGCTATATCCACTACGAGCCACTCGGGGTCGTGCTGGCGGTCATGCCGTGGAACTTCCCGCTCTGGCAGGTCTTCCGGTTCGCCGCCCCCGGTCTGATGGCGGGCAATGCGGGGCTCCTGAAGCACGCGTCGAACGTGTCCGGCTCTGCGCTGGCCATCCAGGAGATCTTCGAGACCGCCGGCGCCCCGGCCGGCTTGTTCGCGACCCTGCTCATCCCCTCGGACCGGGTCGAGTCGGTCATCGAGCATCCCTTGGTTCGGGCGGTGACCCTGACCGGCAGCGAACCGGCGGGCCGAGCCGTTGCCGCCACTGCGGGCTCACTGCTGAAGCCGACCGTACTGGAGCTCGGTGGCAGCGATGCGTACGTGGTCATGGCCGACGCCGACCTCCCCAGCGCCGCTGCCACCTGCGCCACCGCCCGGCTGATCAACGGCGGCCAGAGCTGCATCGCCGGCAAGCGCTTCATCGTCGAGGAGTCGATCCACGACGAGTTCGTGGACCTGCTGCGGACCGAGTTCGAGCAGCGGGTGGTGGGAGACCCGCTCGACGAGAAGACCCAGATCGGTCCGATGGCTCGCCACGACCTGCGGGACGAGTGCCACCAGCAGGTGGTCGACACCATGGACGCCGGCGCCCACCTGGTGATCGGGGGCGCCATCCCCAGCGGTCCCGGCGCCTACTACCCGCCGACGATCCTGACCGGCGTCGAGCCCGGTATGCCGGGAGCGGACGAGGAGGTGTTCGGCCCTGCGGCCTCGGTCATGCGGGCGACCGATGGGGCCCATGCGATCCGGCTGGCCAATGCGTCCGACTTCGGTCTCGGTGCCGCAGTGTTCACCTCGGACCCCGAGCGGGGGGAGGAGCTCGCGGCCCGCCACCTGGAGGCCGGATCGTGCTTCGTCAACACCAACGTCGCGTCCGACCCTCGGCTGCCGTTCGGGGGCATCAAGAACTCGGGCTACGGCCGGGAGCTCAGCGGCCTCGGCATCCGCTCGTTCGTCAACGCCAAGACGGTCGTCGTCGCCTGACAGCCGGCGGGCGCCGTCGGCTGGCCACCGATCGTTTGGGAGCCGGCGAATCGGGGTAGCCCCTGACCATGATCGACCTGGGGAAGCGGCAGCCCCTGAGACCCCGAGAGGAAGGAGCCCACCCATGGCTGACCGGGACGAGAAGACCGGCAAGAGCGGCGAGCATGGTGACCATGGCCCGTCGATCAAGGACGACGCCACGTACGAGGCGTTTACGGCCGCTCCGACATGACCAAGGACGAGCTGATCGCGGCGCTGCGCTCCTAGCCGGTGTGGCGAGGGTCACCGCCCGGAGGCGGGCCGGCCGGTTTGGCCGTCGGGCATCTGGGAATAGACGATCTCATGACGATTTCGCAAGGAGAGATCATGTTTCCCTGTTCACAGACCATCGAGCGTCGCCTGGACGAGCTCGAGAAGCGGTTGCCGCCACTGTCGGCTGCATCGCTGCGAATCCAGCGATTGATCATGTCGCGGATCGCCGAGACGGCCATCGATGTCGCCGACGCCTGGCAGGAGTCGGCCCGTTCCGCCTTTGGCCGAACGTCGACCGCGGCGAAGACGGTGGCCGGCACCGCCCGCAGGGCGGGTGAGGACACCGCCAGCGTCGCCTCGACTGCGGCCAAGACGGTGATCGGTCAGACAGAGGCCCAGGGCCGTATGACCGCCGAGACCGTGTCTTCCGAGCTCGGCGAGATGGTCGATGCCGGCCGTGACGCCGTGGCCGACGCCCACGACATGGCAGTGGAGGTCCTCGACGCGCTCGAGCCCGTCGTCGACCCGGCCGTCACAGCCACCGGCGACACGTATGAATCCATGACCAAGGCAGAGCTCTACCGCAGAGCCACCGACGAGGACATCGAGGGTCGCTCCAAGATGTCGAAATCCGAGCTCATCGAGGCGTTGTCCGATGTCTGATCACACCGAACCTCGTCGGCCCGGGGCCATGTGGCGGCCGTTGGTGGCTGGAGCTGCCGGCCTGGCGCTGTCGCTGGCCGCCTGCTCGAACGACAGCGCAGGCGAGGACGCCGACACCGGCGTCGATGTCCCGGTCGAACCGGCCGACGGCGCAGCGGACGGCGTGGTCGATCTCAGCGAAGACGGCCTGGACCTGGATGACGGCAACGTGCCGGGCACCGAGACCGATGCCGAGGTCGATGCTGCCGAGGAGGATGTCGACATAGACATCGACACCGACTGACCGTCGAAACATTCCTAGTACTTTTTCCGAGAGCCGCTCCGGTCGACGACCGGGGCGGCTTCGTCTCGGAGCGTGGACCGAGCTGGGCCTCAGGCTGCGTCGACGACGGCGGCGAAGGTCCCCAGGCCACGGATCCGGTCGCCCTCGATACGCCCCTCTTTGGTCAACAGCCCGACGACCGTTCCCCCAGCCTCGTCGAAGTGGACATCGGACACCGTGCCGAGGACGACCCCGTCGGTGCTGAGGACGGTGGCTCCGAGATAGTCGATTGCCCCCTTCACCGCGTCCTCGGCCCGCTGATCGGGAACACCGGTGACGGCGCCGGCGCTCGTGACCATGACGGCATCGCTCCCGATGGCGGTGATGTCGTTCCAGTCGACCAGCTCCGCACTCCGTCTCCGTCCCGCCACGTGGATGGCGGTGAAGCGGCGGCCGGTGCGATCCGCGACCACGGCCTTGACCTCGCCGATCTCTTCGGCGGTGTCGGACGCCACCACCCGGCGGCCCAGGACCTCGGTGAGAATCGCAGTCACGGCGTCTCCTCTTCGTCGGTCAGGCCGGACCGGAACGGCATCACGGCGGCCCCGAATCCGGCGAGGTCGTTGTGGATGAAGTCCGTGGCACTCGCCGGCAGCAGGAGGTTGTCGTCCGACAGGGCCAGCTCGGCCGAGATCGGGACGAAGACGGTGCCGTCGTCGGTGGCCACCTCGTAGCCCACGGCCTCTGGATCCCTCGCGGTCGACAGCACGACCTCCGAGATCGAGCCGAGCTCGGTGCCGTCGGCGGCCAGGACCCTCGTGCCGATGACGTCGTAGGTCTCTGCATCGCCCTCGAGCGCCGGCGGCGCGGCTCCCGACTCGGTGAGGTCCGCCTCGGTGGCCACCATCACGGCGTCCGGCCCGATCGCGTGGACCGAATCGGCCTCGAGCCGCTGTTTGAGGGTCCCCCGGAACCAGCCACGCTTGTTGAGAGTGAACCCGATCAGTCGGTGGCTGGCACCGTCGTAGACGATGTCGCGGATCTCTGCGATGTCCTCGCCACCGTCGATGGTCACCACTGGAAGACCTGAGACGTCTGTGGCCCGAACGAGCCGATGCTGCGGAGCGGGATCGCTCATGACGAGCCTCGCCCATGGTCGGTCGGCCGGGCTGCAGCGATCGTTCCCGAGCGTTGCCGGCGACGGATGATGACGAATGCGGCGATGATCGCCAGCACGATCACGATTGCCACGATGAGCGGGACCATGCGCTCCTCCTCGTCGCAGAGCTCGGCCCTTCCGAGCCCCGAGCACAAGTATGGTCTCCCGTCGGTCACCAGCCAAACATGGCCGGTCGTCGAGGTGGCGGCGCCCGGTTGTGGATCTGGGGGGCCATCAGCACGGTCTTCTACATCTGGCTGCTGCCGGTCGCCGACGGCTACGAGCCCAGCATGAACTCCTCGCTCTGTCTCGGAAGAGGACCAACGTACAGGTCGGGGGACAGAGCCAACGGCTTCGGGGGACTGGAGCTACTGCAGCCCGGTGATGACGGTCATGACGAGATGGTCGAAGCTGGCGTCGCGATCGGCCGGGCTGTGGAATCCCTGCCCCGCCTCCAGTGCCACGAAGCCGTGGATCGCGCTGCGGGCGGCGCGGGCGGCGTGGATGGCGTCGTCGCCACGGTGCCCGTAGTTGGCGATGACCCTTGCGAACACATCGATGAGATCGCTGGCGGCCCTGGCCATGGCGTCCCCGGGCTGTGCAGGCGGTGCGAGCGTCGCGGCGTACTGGCCGGGGTGCGCCACTGCGAAGCTCCGGTAGGTGTGGGCCAGGGCGATCACGGCGTTGTCGCCTGACTGTCCCACTGCGGCGTTGCGGAGATCGTCGGTCAGGTTGACGGTGGCCTGGACCGCCACGGCGTGGCGGAGCGCGTCGAGGCTGTCGAAGTAGGTATACAGGGCCGAGGGTCGAATGCCCAGCTCCGCAGCAACCGCCGACAGCGTCAGGGCGTCGAGCGAGTGCCGATCGATGATGGCGACGGCAGTGAGGGTCACGTCGCTCAGGTTGACCCGCTGCCTCGGCATGCCGTGACTATACAGAGAGTTGGTCGCGCTCTCAAGATTCTTGACGACGTTCCGTCAATAGTGAACATTCATCACTATTCGAGAACGGTCGATGGAGGAAGGCCGGCACGATCCCGAAGGTAGGACGACCATGAATGGAGGACGACCGTGGTACTGCATGAACGCAGCCGAGCTCGATCTGTCGGTCGACAAGAACAAGATCACCCTCAGGGGCACCCGCAGCATCGCGGACGAGGGAACCGACATGAGCGTGATCTTCATCGTGCGTTCATCGCCTTTATGCGCCAGGAGATCCGAGCCTGACCGGACACGGGGTGGCACCGACGCGGTAGCACCAGGACCCCGGGTGACCTAGCTTGGCGAGGTGACCAACCAGACACAAGAGGCACGAATGCCGCCGTGGGTGCGGCGGGCGATTCTGCTGTGGTGGGGGATCTTCGTCGGGCTGTGGGCCACCTTGACGGTCACCAGGCAACTACGGGGCCTGCTGACCCAGGTGGTGCTGGCGCTCTTCCTCTCCTTCGCCATGGAGCCGCTCGTCGACAAGCTCGACAACCGGGGGATGAGACGGGGGGTGGCCACCGCCCTGACCATGCTCGGGGTGGCCGTCTTCTTCATCGTGTTCCTGACCGCCATGGGATCGTTGGTGGCCAGCCAGCTGCGGGATCTGGCGACCGAGCTGCCGGGCTACATCACCTCGGCCGAGCGCTGGGCCGAGAATCGCTTCGACATAGAGATCGAGACCGACAACGTGCTCGAGCAACTCGGAGAGGGCGGTCAGACCAGCGAGTACCTCACAACCGTCGCCGACAACGTGGTCGGCGTGAGCGCCGCCCTTGCCGGCATCCTGTTCCAGCTCCTCACCGTGTCGCTCTTCGCCTTCTACCTCACGGCCGAGGGCCCTCGGGTCCGCAAGACCATCTGCTCGGTGCTGCCCCCGGCGAGGCAGCAGGAGGTGCTGCGGGTCTGGGAGCTGGCCATCACGAAGACCGGGGCGTTCCTCTCGTCCCGGTTCATCCTGGCCGCCATATCGGCCTTCGCCCACTGGATCGTCTTCGCCCTGCTCGATCTGCCATCGGCCGTGGCGCTGGCCTTGTGGGTCGGCATCATCTCGCAGTTCATCCCGGTGATCGGCACCTACATCGGTGGGATCGCCCCGGCCCTGGTGGCCCTCGGCATCGATCCGACCAAGGCCCTGTGGGTGATCCTGACCGTGGTCGTCTACCAGCAGCTCGAGAACTACGTCATCCAGCCTCGTGTGACCGCCCACACCCTCGACATGCACCCGGCCGTGGCCTTCGCCGCCGTCCTGGCGGGAACGGCGACCTTCGGCGCGCCAGGGGCGCTGCTGGCGCTACCGGCGCTGGCCACGGTCCAGGCGTTCATCTCGGCCTACATCGAGCGCCACGACGTCGTCGAGAGCCGGCTCGTGACCGGCCCCCGAGGTGCCGGCCAGGCGGCGGTCGTATCGACGGA
>JAHELU010000182.1 GCA_024644005.1 Acidimicrobiales bacterium
CGCGGCGCCGAGGACGCCCGCACCGACGACGGCGACCTTCACTTGCTGGGCGTCTCGACGAAGGCCAACGACGCGGAGTTGATGCACCAGCGATCGCCCGTCGGCTGAGGCCCGTCCGGGAACAAGTGCCCCAGGTGCCCGCCGCAACGACGACAGAGCGCCTCGGTGCGGACCATGCCCCAGCTGGTGTCGCTGATGGTCTGCACGTTCTTGGGGTCGACCGGGCGCGTGTAGCTCGGCCAGCCGGTGCCCGACTTGAACTTGTCCGCTGACGAGAAGAGCGGCAGCCCGCAGCCCGCGCAGGTGTAGGTGCCGTGGCCCTTGTGGTCCCAGAACTTGCCGGTGAAGGCGCGCTCGGTGCCCTTCTCGCGCAGGACGTGGAACTGCTCGTCGTCGAGGATCTCCTTCCACTCGGCATCGACGCTGATCGTGTTCGGCGGCGCATCGCAGCTGGCGGCGGTGATCGTGCTCGACGCGGGCGGCAGCGCGCTGTTCGCCGTTGTCACCATCTGGGCCGTCAACGCCCGCCACGTGATGTACAGCGCTGCGCTCCAGCCCCGGTTCCGTGACGCGCCCCGGTGGTTCCGGTTGCTCGGGCCGTACCTGCTGGTCGACCAGCTGTTCGCCATCACCGAGCCCCGGCCCGACAGCGACCCGGTCGACTACCGGATCAGCCACTTCCTGGCGGCCGGCCTGGCCTGGCTGGCGCTGTGGTCCGGATCGGTGGCGATCGGAGTGGTGGTCGGTCAGGCCGTGCCCGAGTCCTGGTCGCTCGATTTCGCCGTACCGCTGCTGTTCCTGGCGTTGCTGATCAACGCGCTCCGGGACAAGCCGGGTCTGCTGGCCGCCGTGGTGTCGGGCGTGGTGGCCGTCCTCGGTCGTGAGGTCGAGCCGGCCGGGGTCGGCCTGCTCGGCGGCGCCGTCTGCGGGATGGCGGCGGTGGCGCTCGCCGACCTCGCCAAGGGTCGCAGAGCAGCCGATGGGCGTTCCGGGCGTCCCGCATGACGGTCTGGCTGGTGTTCATCCTCGGCGGCATCGGCACGTACCTGATACGGGCGTCGTTCATCGCCCTCGGTGCTCGGGTCGAGCTGCCCTCCTGGTGCCGTCGGGCGCTGAAGTACGTCGCCCCCGCCGTGTTCGCCGCCATCGTCCTGCCCCCGGTGGTGGGCGACGACGGGCTTGGCGCGCTCGAGGTCCCCGATGCGAGGGTGCTGGCCGCCGCCGTTGCGGCGCTGGTGGCGTACCGGACGAAGAACATCACCTCGGTGCTGGTGGTCGGCATGGTGACCCTCTGGCTGCTGCAGTGGGTCGGGCTCTAGCAGGGTGGTTTCCCGTCGGGTCGTCTGGCTCCCGGCGCAGCGACGTCACGGGAGCCTGAACCCGATCCGGTACGGTCGGGCCAGCCGCTCCTCGACGAAGCCGAGGCTCGCGTAGAGCGCCCTGGCGGCGGGGTTGTCCTCCCGGACCGTCAGATGGGCGTAGCTGGCCCCGGCCGCGAACAGGTCGTGACAGGCGTGATCGACGAGCGCCCGGCCGAGGCCCTGACCCCGGTGGCCCGGCTCGACCGCCAGGAAGTCGATGTAGCCTGACCCGTCCGACTGGTGCTCGCAGGCCACGTAGCCGACCACCCGGCCGCCGACGTCGATCACGAGCCGGGGCTCGGTCGAGGCGACGAGGGCGTCGGCCGTCGTATGGGTCCCCGGGAACGCCGCGGTGTGGAGGGCCTCGATCGTCGCTTCGTCGCCGGTGGCCATCGGCCGGACCCTCGGATCGGTCGCAGCCACGGAGCGCTCCCTGCGGAGCAGCACCGAGGCCGGGTCCGGCTCGAAGCCATGCCGGGCCGCCCAGGCTGCGATTGCTGCGCTGCGCTCGTCGCCGCAAGCCTCCTCCTCGTCGACGGCGGACGACACGACGGCTCTGGTGGCCGCATAGAGGCGATCGGCCACCTCGTGCCAGGTGTCCGCTCCGGCGGGCCCGGTCTCGCTCCCCACGCGATCGGACGCGACGAACGGACCGAGCCACCACAGCCGCCCCATCTCGTGGTCGATCTCCGCCACCAACCAGCCGACGAGCCGGTCCCGGTCGACCGCCACCATCGACGTATCCGTCCACTGATCGACGGCCCGGATATCGGCGGCGATGCTCTCGGCATCGGAACCGAGGTAGGGCACGTGGAGCGCAGGATCGGCCTGGCACTGCACCGCGAGCGCCGCCATCGCCTCGCAGTCGTCAGCGACCGGTGGCCTGATCTCCATGGCCACCGACTACAGCACCGACGGGACCGATCGGCCACCGCTCGCAGCGGCGGCGGCGCTGGTCAGCCGGGCCCCTGGGTGCAGCTCATCGCTCGCGGGCCAGGAACGCGAGCAGGCGGAGCAGCTCGAGGTAGAGCCAGATCGACGTCACCATCGAGCCGAAGGCGCCGTACCACTCCATGTACCTGGGAGCACCCGACTCGACCCCGGCGGCGATCGACCCGGAATTTGAGGCTCAACGCCCTGTCTCGGCTCGCGCCGAGAACTGAGCGAGGGCGCGTTCGTTGAATGCCGAATTGCCGGCGGGGCGAGCCGGTGTGCAGCGGAGGCGCCGATGGTCAGCTCGTTGCCAATCGACCTCGACCGGTCTCGCCGATGATCCCGATGATCAGCACGAGTCCGACCACGATGATGACCCCGAGCGCGGCCGCCGACGCGGCGAGACCGATCACGGTGGCCACCCAGCCGACCACCAGCGGACCGAGTATCGAGCCCCAGTCCTGGAGCGAGGCGAAACCGGCCAGGAACTGGCTGGTCGAGTCCTCGGGCGCGAGATCGGCGCCGAGGGTCATCATCGTGCCGGAGCTCAGCCCGTTGCCGACGCCGATGACCGCTCCGGCCAGGGCCACCCCCGAGCCGGAGTCGGCCCCGGCCAGGAGGAAGAGGCCCAGGCCCATGAGGCTGAAGGCCGGCACGATGGCGGCGAGCCGGCCGACGCTGTCCATCAAGTAGCCCGATACGGGGAACAGCAGGAGGTCGGCCCCGGTGCTGATCGACACGAGCAGCCCCACCGCGGTGGGGCTCATGCCGAGGTCGTCCCCGATGAGCGGCAGGACGACGTTGCGGCCCCGCCGGGCGGCCATGATCAGGATCGGCCCGGAGGCCGCCAGCAGCAGGAGACGCCAGTGCCGGGCGAAGACCAGGCGGAGCGGCAGCCGCTCCCGCCTGCGGGTCGGCTCCACCCGCTCGGCTCCGAGCATCGGCAACAGGCCGAGGCCGGCCACCAGGCCGGCGACGACGAAGGTGGTCACGAACCCGAACCACTCGATCAGGACACCGGCGAGCAACGGCCCGACGAACAGGCCGAACCGGCGGATGCCACCCATCGACGACAGCAACCGGCCCCGGAGGTCGATCTCGACCGTCCTGGCGATCCACGTCTGGGCGGACAACCGGAGGGCGATCGTGCCGACCCCGGCCAGGAACTGCAGGGCGAAGAGAGCCGCGAAGTCATCGGTGGCGGCCAGCAGGCCGGTCGTGACCGACAGCGCACCGATACCCAGCAGCAACATCCGGCGCTCCCCCACCCTGGCCACCGCGTCACCGGCCGGGATGCCGCCGACCATGGATCCCACCCCGATGGCGGTCAGCACCGCAGACAGGCTCAGGTAGCTCAGGCCGACCTCGGCCAGGTAGAGCGGTAGGGCGACGCTGACCATGCCGAGGCTGAGCGCCATGGCGGTCCAGGGCCCGTAGACCGGTGCGAGCAGGCCCCTGGCCGCGCCCAGGACCCGACCCGTCGGGGCCGGCGGGCTCACCCGCTCGCTGCGGTCACCGCGTCGGCCAGCGGCGGCAGCCTCCCCGGGTCGAGCGGTCCCCGGTTCGACCAGACCACCAGGTCCACCCCGGCGGCGAAGAACGTCTCCGCCCGCTCCGCCAGCCGGGCCGGTTCGGTGTCCGGGTCGAACGGGAGATGGACGCTGCGGGTGATCTCGCTCTGGTCGCGGCCGACGTCGGCGCAGTGGGCCTGCAGCACGTCGTCGAGCTCGCGCCACTCGTCCGGGGTCTCGGGGAAGGCCATGTCCCACCCGTCGGCGAAGCGCGCCGCAGTCCGCAGCGTCCGCTTACGGCCCTTGCCCCCGACGATGATCGGGGCGTGGGGTCGTTGCACGCACTTCGGCTCGCAGAGCGCTCCGGTCAGTTGGAAGTAGGTGCCGTCGTGCGTAGTCTCGGTGTTCGTGAGTAGGGAGACGATGACCTCCAATCCCTCCTCCAACCGGTCCGACCTCGCCTCGAGCGAGCCGAGCTCGAGGCCGTAGGCACCGCTCTCCATCTCGTTCCACCCTGCGCCGATGCCGAACTCGAACCGTCCGCCGGAGATGTGATCCAGTGTCGTGATCATGTTGGCGGTCACGGCGGGATGGCGGTGGTGCATGCCGTTGACCATGCTCCCGATCCGGATGCGGTCGGTGGCCTGGGCCAGGGCGGCCAGCATCGTCCACCCCTCGAGGTTCGGGCCGTCGTACGGCGGGGCCAGTGGGTAGAAGTGATCCCAGTTCCAGGCCGACTCGAAGACGTCGATCTCGTCGGCGGCCCGCCAGACGTCGAGGAACTCGGCCCAGGTCCCGTGGTGCGGCGGTGTCTTCAGCCCGTGTCGTCCCATCGAGGCGATGCTACCGAGCGGGCGGCGCCGGTGGTTGCTCGCCGATCAGCAACTCCATCAGCAGGCCGTCGGTCCACCGCTGCTCGTGGTCGCTCCACTCGTAGCACCGCATCACCCCGACCGGCGAGAAGCCGACCCGACGGTAGGCGGCGATGGCCCGGCTGTTGGCGGCGTTCGGATCGATGACGACCCGGTGATGGCCCGTCGCTGCCAGGTGGTCGATGACGAGCCGGATGGCCTCCGGCCCGTACCCCTTGCCCTGCTCCCGATCGTGGATGGCCAGATCGATGCCGGCATGACGGTACATCGGATCATCCTCCTCGTGGAACTGGATGAGCCCGATCACCCGATCGTCGTGCTCGATCACCAGCACGGTCGTCTCGGGATCGGTGTCGGCCACCAACCCATCGAGGTCGTGCTGCGCCACCGGCCCCCACCACCGTCGGACTCCCTCGCACTCGAGCACCTCGGCCAGGCCGGCCCGGTCGCCGGGTCGCCCGGTCCGAAGCGTCAACCGTCGGCCTCGCAGCTCGAGCTCGTCGGCGCTCACAGGGCCCGGTCGGGCATCGACGGGCTCAGTCCTCGTCCCCGGGCTCGTCCCCGGCCTCGTCCCCGTCCCCGGCCTCGTCCCCGTCCCCGGGCTCGTCCTGGGGCTCGTCCCCGGCCTGGGGCTCGTCCCCGCCCTCGTCCCCGGGCTCGTCCTCGCCCTCGTCCTCGTCCCCGGCCTGGGGCTCGGGCTCGGGCGAAGGCAGCTCCGGTACCTCGAGCTCCGTCAGCTGCAGGAGGCTCGCCACGGTGGCCCGAGTCATCACGGCGGGGACCTCGAGATGGTCCAGCATCGATGCCGCCGCCTCCATCTCGGCGATGCGACGACGGGCGTGGAGCTTCGAACCGGTCGCCAGACGCCGCAGCCATTCCTCGTCTGCCCCGGCCAGCTCCTGACCGATGTTGGACCACAACCAGTCGAGGTCGTCGACCGCAGCACCGGCCCGCAGCGCCTCGACGAGGACCGCCGCCGTGCCCTTCATCACGACGCTGCGTAGCAGCTTCTTCGTTGCCGCCGTGCCGGGGGGGCCGTCGATCAGGTCGACCCTGCCGCCGAGCCGGTTGACGATCTCGCTGTAGCGGACCGCCCCCGGGCCGGCGGCCAGGCTCGGCGTCGCCAGGCCCGCCCGCGGCACCATGGCCATGAGCGCGACGTCGGCGAAGTCGAGATCGCGTTTGGCGGCGTAGCTGGCGAGCTCGGCCTTGAGCTGTGGCGATCCAGTCGACAGGTCGGCGTAGACGGCGTCGCGATCGATCGCCTCCAGCGACTGGAGCAGCGCCAGCTTGGCCTCGGCACCGCCGGTGACCCCGAGCACCAGCTCGGCGGAGCGGACAGCCAGAGCAGGGTGAACGAACCGCTTCACCCCGTCGGGGGTGGCGACCTCGGCAGGGTCGAACGCCGTGACCTCGGCCCCAGCATTTTGCAGGTCGGCCGCCAGTAGCGAACCGGCCTCGCCCAGCCCGAATACGCAGATGGTCAAACTCTCGGCCAGACCCAAGAATCTAACAGCTGCGTCGGTCCTTCGCCCGTATCCCGACGGTTCGGCGTCGAAGCGGCAACCGGCGCCCGTCCACCGACATCCGCTACGTTTGCTCCACCGGGGAGACCCCGGAACGGGAGCGTGCGACATGGCCATCGACTTCACCCTGACCCCCGAGCTGGAGGCGATCCGCGGACGGATCCGGGCCTTCATCAGCGACGTCGTCATCCCCACCGAGACCCGGGTCGAGAGCGAGAACCTGGCCGAGACAGATCGCAAGGCCTACGGTGCGGCTCTCGTCGGTCTGCGGAAGCAGGCCAGGCGGGAGGGACTGTGGCTGCCCCACATGCCGCAGGAGTGGGGTGGCATGGGCCTGGGCCATGTCGAGCTGGCCATGGTCCAGGCCGAAGCGGCGAGGTCCCGGATCGGCCCCTGGGTGATGAACTGCCAAGCCCCCGACGAGGGGAACATGCACACGTTGTTGCACTGGGCCACGCCGGAACAGGCCGAGCTGTACCTCCGACCGCTGTGCGAGGGCACCGTGTGGTCGTGCTTCGCGATGACCGAACCGGAGGTGGCCGGCTCGGACCCGACCCTCATCCAGACCTCGGCCTACCCCGACGGCGAGGAGTGGGTCATCAACGGCCACAAGTGGTTCATCTCGAACGCCCACCGGGCGGACTTCGCCATCCTGATCGCCAGGACCGAAGACGACCCCGATCTGCCCCAGGCCGCGAACACCGCCTTCATCATCGACCTGCCGACCGATGGCTGGATCGAGGTCCGCCAGATCGAGACCATGCACGGCGGCACCGGCCACTCCGAGATCCTGATCGAGGATCTTCGGGTTCACCAGTCCAAGATGCTCGGCGGTCGGGGCCAGGGCCACCTGCTCGGGCAGTACCGGCTCGGACCGGCCCGGCTGGCCCACTGCATGCGTTGGATCGCCCAGGCCGAGCTCGCGCTGGAGATGATGGTGGACCGCTCCCTCGACCGCTTCAGTCACGGCTCGCTGCTGGCCGAGAAGCAGGGCATCCAGTGGCTCATCGCCGACTCCGCGATGGAGCTGTACCAGTGCAAGCTGATGGTGCTCCATGCCGCATCGAAGATCGATGCAGCCCGCCTCGACGAGACGGTCGACTTCAAGTCGGAGGTCTCGATGGCGAAGCACTTCGTCGCCAACTCGCTGAACCGGATCATCGACCGGTCGATCCAGGTCCACGGGGCGCTGGGCTACTCCACCGACACGCCGCTGGCCCACATGTATCAGCATGCCCGCTGGGCTCGCTTCGCCGACGGTGCGGACGAGGTCCACCAGATGCGCATCGCCCAGCGCACCATCGCCGCCTACAAGAACACGGGCTCGATCAGAGCCGCCACCGGCGACCTGCCGATCTGAGCCCAGCCATCTGAGCCCAGCCGATCTCGGCGCGCCGATCTGGCGCGGGGATCTGGGCCGTGGATCCGGGCCCCGCCGATCTGAGGTCAGCCGATGTGGCCCCGGCGCCGCCGGTCGGGCGAGTAGATGTCAGCGACCGCCGCCGAGCTCATCGAGGAACCGCTTGGCGGCCATGGCGCTCTCGGCCCGCCACAGGTCGACGACATCACCACCGGGGCGGTCGGTGAGCCGTTCGAGCGTTCGACCCAGCGCCGATCGCTGGGCGGCGATCAGTCGATCGGGAGCCCGGTCGCTGCGCTCCAGCAGTCGGAGCTTGACCAGGAACTCGACCCGCAGGTCCCGAACGTGGTCGACCGGCTCCTCCAACCAGCGGTCGATGGCCTCGAGCCCGGAAGCGGTGATCCTGTGCACGGTCCTGGTCGGCCCGGAGTCGCCGGGCTCGGTCGACTCCGGCTCGACGAGGCCGAGCCCGACCAGCCGATCGAGGGCCCGGTAGACCAGCGGTCGCCGCACGGTCAGGATCCGACCGAGATCGGTGTCGCGCCGGAGCTGCTTGGCCAAGGCGAAGCCGTGGGACGAATCCTCCCGGAGCAGGCCGAGCAGCACCCACTCGGTCACGGAGAGGGCCAGCGGTCCCCCATCGCCGTCCCGCCGCGGTTGTCGACCCATGGGCGGCAGCGTACTCTGAAGCCCACCAGGTAGTCACAGTGAGACTACTGGTGGGCCTGGTGAGCCAGTAGTGAGCCAATACTGAGACAGTCTCACGAGATCGTGCCCTCGACGGGCGAGATGAGCGGAAAGGCCGGCCGGCATGATCAGCAAGGCGATGAGGAGCGCCGTTGCGCTGTTGGCCCTCGCTCCGCCGGTGGCGGCCTGCGGTCGGTCGAACGGCGATCAGGCCGGCGTCAACGGCGCCGCCACGGTGGTCGACGTGTTCGCAGCAGTGTCGC
>JAHELU010000183.1 GCA_024644005.1 Acidimicrobiales bacterium
GGGAGGCGTACAACTTGACGGAGTGGGAGGCGACCGACCTCTTGTCACGTCGCCTTGCCGACTTCGGCAAGCGGATCCGTGATCCCTACGAGCTGTCGGACCTCACCACGGCAATCACGGCGCTGCTCGAAGGCTATGCCCTGCGGGCCCGGGTCCAGCCCGAGAGGATCTCCGAGAACATCGACGTCGGCGGGGTCCGGCACCACGTGTTCTCGGTGGCGTTCCTCGGCCTGGTCGAGGCCTTCACCGAGGACATCGTCCCCGCAGATCGCTGATCCATGGCCGTCGGCGGCTGTGGCCTGTCGCCGAAAACCGGCTGCTCCCATGGCCCGAACACGGCTACTGTGCCCGAAGTCACAGAACGGATCGGACCGGTTGCGCACCGGCCCGTCGGCCGGGGCGAGCGGCCCTGGACCGCGCCGGGAGGCCCACCAATCGAGGGGACCCGGTTCCCGAGCCATCACGGTAGGTGGCGAGCTGTGGCTGCAGCGCCATGACTGTCGGGCGCGAGGCGAACCTATACCTGTAGCACGCACGGAACGGCTGATCGGGGATATCCCGACGCTTTTTCCCCGCCTCACCGCCGATCTCCCACCGAGCCTCACCACGCAGAGTGGCTAGACCGGTTCGATTTCGAATGATCGAAGGTGGGGGATTGGCCGGCCAGGGAGCGGTCGATGTTGCTTCGTCAGCATGCTCGTGGGTGGAGAGATCCGCTTAAACAGACGATTTATCAGCCGGGTTCGCTTGTATTCTCAGGTTGGAACGTGCAAGATCACAGTGCTGTAATTACAACAGCGACACATTCACAGGTCGTGTTACGCGGAAGTCGGGAGCCACTGTGAGTATCAACGCCGTCACAACATCGGAAGTACACGATACGGCTGCACCCGTGCACGACGTGCCGGTCGCGGTAGGAGGAAGCATGCGTATGGCGCGAAAGCACCTCATGCTCGACACGAGCTGGCAGGAGTTCGCGAACTGCCTCGGCGTTGACCCTGATCTGTTCTTCCCCGAGCGGGGAGCGTCCACCCGGGAGGCCAAGGAGGTCTGCCGCGGGTGCGTGGTGCGGCCCGACTGCCTCGAGTTCGCTTTGGCGAACGGTGAGAAGTTCGGGATATGGGGCGGCATGAGCGAACGGGAACGGCGCCGCATCAGGCGGCAACGGGCGCTGGAGCGCCAGCAGGGCTCGCCGCTGACGGTCACCGGCGAGACGGCTTAGGAGATCCGCCGGTAGGCGGATCGACCCGGTATACAGCGCAGAAATCTCGGCTCGTGGAGCCGAGATCCCACCGTGGCGAAGCGAGCGACCTCGCCTACTCGCTGAGGTCCTTAGTGCCGCCGGCCCACGCAGCCCCGATGGACCGCCGGCCGCTCTAGTGGGAGCCCCGATCTGCCGATAGAGTGAATGCCATGGCAGGACTCAAGCCAGCAGAGTTACTCATCATCGTCGCAGTGCTCCTGGTGCTGTTCGGCAGCACGCAGATCCCCAAGCTGGCCCGCAGCCTCGGCCAAGCGCAGAAGGAATTCAAGTCCGGCCTCGAGGAAGGCATGGAGGACGGCGAGCCCGAGGAATCCTGATCCTCGGGAACTCAGCGTCAGCGGGCGGCGTTGAGCATGGAGATCGATGGATCCAAGCCGTCGGTCGAGCCCGCACCGTCCCGCTTGGGTCGGCTGCTCCGGGCTCGTCCACGTCATGGTGAGGTCGATCCGGCCACGATCCCGACATGGGAGGAACTGGCCAGAAGCCACGACCGGTTCCTGTACAGCCTCGCATTCAGGCTGTCCGGTAACCACCAGGACGCTCAGGACATCGTTCAGGAGGTTCTCTTGCGTGTTCGACGGGGGCTACGAACCTACGAGCCCGGCAACCTCGAAGGCTGGTTGAGCCGTATCACCACCAACGTGTTCCTCGATCGGGTCCGCAAGCAGAACCGTCGCCCGACCGTCCCCCTGCCGGACGAGCCGGATCGGGTCATCGCCGGCAGCCCCGATCTCGAAACCGAGATGGCCAGCCGTGATCTGCCGGACGACCTGCAGGCGCTGTTGCTCACGCTGCCACCCGACTACCGGGTGGCGGTGGTGCTCAAGGACGTGCTGTCGTTCTCCTACGAGGAGATCGCTGAACTGGTCGGGGTGCCGATCGGGACGGTTCGCAGCAGGATCCACCGGGGTCGGGGCCGGCTGCGGGAGGCGCTCACGTCGTGACCGGGACCTTCGATGAGGAGCCGTGGGAAGCCGAGATCGGCTCCCTGCTCGCTGCACTGCCGATGGTCGATCCGCCGGCCGGCTTCATCGAATCCGCGCTCGATCATCGGCCGCTCCACGCCGGCCGGATCCTGACCGGGCTGGTGGCGGCGTCGCTCGCCGCCGTCGTCGCGGTGGTCGCCACCGGGGCGGTGGGACGCAGCGAGGTCGCCATCCAGATCGATGACCTGACCCGACGCCACGAGACCGCAGTTCGGGCCGGTGTGCTCAGCGCGCCGGTCGGCGAGGTCGAGTACCGGGTCGAGACCCCGGTCGAGCTGCCACCGGGTTACCAGCGGACGCGCAACCTCGCGGTCGAGGACCTCCGCCAGGCCCTCTATGCGAGGGGTGACGACTCGGTCTCGGTCTTCGTCCAGGCCGGCACGCTCAGCTGGGAATCGCTGCCTCCCGAGGGCATCAGGGCGATCGAGGGCCACCGCGCCTGGGTCGATCCCGAGCGGCGGGTCACCGTGATCGAGACCGCGGAGGAGATCGTGACCATCGTCGGCCTCCCGAGCGACGACCTGGCCGACGTGCTGGCCGGCCTGCCGAGCGCCGAGCCGTCGTTCTGGCAGCGGCTCGACGACACCGTGGATGCGATCGTCGGCCAGCTCGGCTATCCGAGCGAGGGGTGAGACGGAGCGTCCGGGCGGAGGGTGCGGGCGAGGATCGGGATCGAGGCAGTCGGATGGGATCGGCGGGTCAGCCAGCCAGGGCCGCCAGGCGCCGGGCCTTGAGGATCCGACGGCGCTGCCGCTCCGAGGTGCCGCCCCACACGCCATGATCGATCCGGTTGGCCAGTGCGTACTCGAGGCACGGGTCCTTCGATGGGCAATTGGCGCAGATCTTCTTGGCCACCTCGACGCCCACGCCGTCACTGGGGAAGAAGATGCCCGGCGGTTGGTCGTTGCAGAGGCCCTCGGCCATCCAATTGCTCTCCATACCGACTAAGACGTCGGAGTGGGCCTTTTGGTTCCCATCTGGGCCGAATGAATCAGAATTTTCCCCGCCACCCGCCGCACCGTCGGGCCGGGGCTGCGGCCGGCCCTCCGATTCGCAGGCTGGCCGGTACTGTCCCGGCAAGACAGTAGATTGGTGGCCATGACTGCAATCGAGCCCGAAGAAGACCTCCCACCGGTCGCCCACGTGATTCTGGTCTACAACGGGCCGGTCGCCCCCCACTGGGACATGCGCGTCCGCTACGGCGATCAGAAGCTCCTGGACGACTTCTGGACCCGTGTCCAGGCCAGGCTGTTGCTGCTGCCCAAGCACGATCCCCAGTTCCGCCGGAACCGGGAGCGGGTGAACCGCGACGCCGAGCGGGAGCGCATCATCTGCGACTGGGACCTCGGCGAGGACGATGCCGAGAGCACGTCCACCGTGTCGATCGCCCCGGGGGAGGCTGCGCCACCGTCGAGCGAGAGCTCCGAGGCAGCGGCCGGGCAAGGCTGATGGCCGAGGGCCGGCCCGACCTGGTGGTCGGGGTCGATCTCGGCGGCACGAAGATACTGGCCAGGGCGGTCGAGCCGAAGACAGGAACCGCCAACGACCGGGTCAAGATGAAGACGCCGGCCGGTCCGGCTGCGGTCCTCGATGCCCTGGTGACGACGATCACCCAGGTCGACGGCTGGTCGGACGCGGCGGCCGTCGGGATCGGCGTGCCCGGACTGGTGCAGCGGGGCGGCATCGTGGCCCGCTGCCCGAACATCGAGGGCTGGGATCATCCCGTCCCGGTGGCGGACGAGCTCACCGAGCGGCTGGGCAGACCGGTCATCGTGGCGAACGACGTGAACTGCGGCGTCGTCGCCGAGCACCGGCTCGGCTCCGGTCGTGGCTTCACCAGCCTCCTGGCCGTCTTCGTCGGAACCGGGGTCGGCGGCGGGGTGATCGTGAACGACCACCTGGCCGAGGGTGATCGCGGCATGGTCGGCGAGATCGGCCATCTCACGGTCGAACCGGGCGGTCGGCCGTGCGGATGCGGTGGTCGCGGTCATCTCGAGTCCTATGCCGGGCGGGCCGGGATCGAGGGCGAGGCGAGGCGTCGGGCCGAGGCCGGCGGCCCAGAGCTACTGGTCGAGCTGGCCGGGGGCGGACCGATCAAGTCACGCCACCTGGCGACAGCGCTCGCCAAGGGTGACCCCACCACGCTCGAGCTGCTGGCCGAGGCGGCCGATGCCCTGGCCCTCACCATCGGTAACGTCGCCACGCTGCTCGACCTGCCCCGGGTGGTCCTCGGCGGCGGGGTCGTCGACAAGCTCGGCGATCCGTTCCTCGACGAGATCCGCCAGTCCAGGCGCTTCGGTGGGTTCGGGCCGGACATCGTCGAGCTCGTGTCGGCCGAGCGGCTCGACGACGCCGGGGCCATCGGCGCCGCCCTGCTGGCCGCCGAGCGGGTGGGGGCGCTGGTGGAGGCCTGAGCGGCACCGCCGTCGGCCGCAGGACCAGCTCGTTCGCTCGGTCTTGCACGGCTTGACAGCCACGGTGGCGACCGAGTTCGGTGGTGAGAGAGACAAGCCAGACCCGATGGGAAGGACACCGAGTCGGTGAGCGACCCCGATGACACGACCGAGCGCCGCTACCTCAACCGCGAGCTGTCCTGGCTCGACTTCAACTCGCGGGTCCTGGCTCAAGCGGAAGACGAGCGCCTGCCGCTGCTGGAGCGGCTGAAGTTCTGTGCGATCTATGCCACCAACCTCGACGAGTTCTTCATGGTTCGCGTCGCAGGTCTCAAGGACCAGGTGGCCGGCGGCGTCACCACCGCTCCGCCGGACGGGCTGAGCCCGCTCGCCCAGCTGGCCGAGATCCGGCGCCAGGTCGATGCCCAGGCCGAGCGACTCCACCGGGTCCAGCTCGACGACCTCTTTCCGACCCTGGCCGAGGAGGGGATACGGCTGCTCGACTGGGATGATCTGGATCCCGCGGACCGGAAGATGGCGACCGGCGAGTTCGAGAACCACATCTTCCCGGTCCTGACCCCGCTGGCCGTCGATCCGGGCCATCCGTTTCCCTACATCTCGAGCCTGTCGCTCAACCTGGCGGTGCTGGTGGTCGATCCCGAGACCGACCAGCACCGATTCGCCAGGGTGAAGGTGCCGCCGGCGCTTCCCCGGTTCATCGCCCTGCCGGACAACCGGTTCGTCCCGGCCGAGCAGGTCATCGCCGCTCATCTCGATCAGCTGTTCCCGGGCATGCGGGTGGTCGGCGGCTGGCCGTTCCGGGTCACCAGGAATGCTGATCTGACCCTCGACGAGGATGCGGACGACCTGCTCGAGGCGGTCGAGCTCGAGCTTCGGCGGCGCCGATTCGGTCGAGCCATCCGCCTGGAGCTCGGCCCGGACATGCCGTCCGAGGTCCGAGAGCTCCTGCAGCGAGAGCTCGACCTCGAGGAGGAGGACCTCTTCTCGCTCAGCGGCTGGCTCGACGCCTCCGACTACTGGGAGCTCCAGTCGCTCGATCGGGGGGACCTCAAGGCGCCGTCCACCCCCGGCACCGTGCCCCGCCGGCTCCGGGACCTCGAGAGCAGCAGGGACCTGTTCGCCCGGATCGCCAGTCGCGACATCTTCCTCCACCACCCCTACGAGTCGTTCAGCTCCTCCGTCACCGAGTTCCTCCGGTTGGCCGCCCGCGATCCCGACGTGCTCGCCATCAAGCTCACCCTCTATCGCACCTCGGGTGACAGCCCGATCATCGACGCCCTGATCCGGGCGGCCGAGCAGGGCAAGCAGGTGGCGGCCCTCGTCGAGCTGAAAGCCCGGTTCGACGAGGCGGCCAACATCACCTGGGCCAAGCGGCTGGAGGAGGCTGGCGTCCACGTCGTCTACGGTCTGGTCGGCCTGAAGATCCACGCCAAGACCGTCCTCGTCATCCGGGACGAGCCGGACGGGGTCCGGCAGTACTGTCATGTCGGTACGGGAAACTACAACGCCAAGACGGCCAGGATCTACGAGGACATCGGGATCCTCACCGCCGATCCGGCCGTCGGCGAGGACATGACCCAGCTGTTCAACTTCCTCACCGGCTATGGCCGCGACATCTCCTACCAACGGCTACTGGTTGCTCCCAACTCCCTCCGGTCCGCCTTCCACGACCTCATCGGTGCCGAGATGGAGGCCCCGCCCGGTATGGGGCGGATCATCCTCAAGATGAACAGCCTGGTCGACGCACGGATCATCGACCGCCTGTACGAGGCCAGCCAGGCCGGCGTCCGGATCGACCTGATCGTCCGTGGCATCTGCTGCCTGATCCCCGGCGTCCCGGGCATGTCGGACAACATCCGGGTGCGGAGTCTCGTCGGCAAGAACCTCGAGCACTCGAGGGTCTACTACTTCGCCAACGGTGGCATGATCGAGAGCACGGACGGGCTCGGGGCCACCGCCGAGTCGGAGCGGTTCTTTCTCGGCTCGGCCGACCTGATGCCCCGCAACCTCGACCGCCGGGTCGAGGTGCTTCTCCGGGTCGACGACGAGGCCTGCCGGCTCCGGCTGCACGAGGTCCTGCAGACGAGCCTCGCCGACACGGCCCTGGCCTGGGAGCTGGAGCCCGACGGCACCTACCGGCGGTTGGGCGGCGACGTGAGCGCCCACGAAGAACTGGAGCGGCTGGCAGCAGAGCGGGCCGACTCCGGCGGAGAGTCGGTCCCGGCGGCGGCCGGCACCCATGCGAGCCCGGCCGGCCAGGTCACCCCCGGCATGGCCGGAGACGGCTGATCCGTGGAGAAGCGATCGGGGGGTGCGACGAGCGACGAACTGATCAAGGCCTCGGGCTGCGTCGTCTACCGCTGGGGACCGGACGGGATCGAGGTCCTGGTGGCCCACCGACCCCGCTACGACGACTGGGACTTCCCGAAGGGAAAGCTGGAGCAAGGCGAGACCGATCTCGAGTGCGCCCTGCGGGAGACCGAGGAGGAGACCGGCTTCACCGGCGAGGTCGGCGACGAGCTACCCTCGGCCCGGTATCCGGTCAGGGGACGGGACAAGATCGTCAGATGGTGGTTGCTCCGCCAGACCGATGGGCGGTTCGAGCCGAACGATGAGGTCGACGAGGTGCGATGGGTCGACCCGGCAGCAGCTGCAGAGCTGCTCTCCTACGATCATGCCCGGCAGCTACTGGCTCATCTTCCGGTCGACTAGCGCGGTGCTCTCCCACCGTTGGGGAGGGGCCGGGCGGTGAGTGCCGGTTGCTCCATCTGGTGGCCGACCCCGGCCCGTCCGGAGCGGTACTTCTCCCACCGTGAGCTGGAGGAGTCGGCCCGTCGCCACCGGCCGCTGCGGCGGGTGGCGCTGGCCGGCCTCGTCGCCAAGATCGGGTTGCTGTTCTCCGCTGCGGTCGTCGCCGGACGGTTGGCCGAGACGGCGCCGGACGGAACCGGGTCGCTGGTCGCTCCCGTGCTGGTCGGCGCCGGCCTCACCGCCCTCGCGCTCCGGGTGCCCGCAGTGGTGGTCGACTGGTGGTTCGAGTACCGCTTCCACCATGGCGTGGACGACCATCGACCGGTCCCGATCCGTTGGTTCCTGGGCACCACGTCCGCCCTGACCGTTGGCTTCTTCGTGCTGCTGACCGGGCTTGGATGGCTCGGCTACCGGGTTGCCGTCGGCGGGGTCCGCTGGGTCGCAGTGCTCGCTCTGGCGATCCCGGTGGTGGTCGTTGCGGCTGCGCTCGGTGAGCGCCGCTTCCGGCGGCTCGTTCCCGGCGGGGAGCGGGCCCTCGATCCCGAGAGCCCGGCCGCCGACCGACTGGCCGAGCTGGCCAGCGAGTTCAGCCTGGTCGGTCTGCCGTTCGGAATCGTCCGCCGCACCCCGGATCGCTCGGGGCCGGGCACCGACCCCGGGCCCATCGCCGACCGATGGCCGGACGAGCAGGCTCCGAACGCCTCGGCCGTCGGCTTGTGGGGCAATCGTCGGGTCGTGCTCACCGACTCGTTGTTGGCAGAGGAGCCGGCGGTCCGGGACTTCGTGGTGGCCCACGAGCTGAGCCATCTCGCCGGTCGCCACGTGGCCCTCCAGGCCTGGCTCGGTCTGGTGGCGACGCTGGCCGGGGTCTGGCTCGTCGTAGCGGCGGCAGAGCTCGAGCGCCTCTGGTCACTGTTCGGTCTGGACCCGATCGACCCGAGGGGGCTGCCGGTCGTGGCCCTGATCGTCCTGGCCGTCGGCGGCCTGGTCGGACCACCGGTGGCCTGGATGGCCCGTGCTCTCGAGCGGTCGGCCGACGCAGGCGCCATCGACGTCGTCGGCCCGCCCCCCGTCGATCTGATGGCCTCGCTCCACC
>JAHELU010000184.1 GCA_024644005.1 Acidimicrobiales bacterium
TCGTGAGTGCGGTCGCCGCCAAGCTCGGGCGGCCCCAGCCGGTCGAGCAACCGGCGGCACGGCGCCCTGGCTGGCTCCGCCGGCCACCGCTGCCTCGTTGGTCGCTGATCGCCGTCGTCGCGCTGGCCGGCATCGCCCTCGTCGCGGTCCTGGTCGCAGTCAACCGATCGGACGATGACCTCACGGAGGCGACGGAGACCACAGCGGCGACGACGGAGAGCACCGGGACGACACGGCCTGCGCCGACGGCCACGACCACGAGCTCGACCACCACCGAGCCTGGGGATCCGACCACCCAGCCGAGCGCAGTCTCGACCTCCGAGCAACGCCGCGACCCGGTGGAGGTCCTCGCCGACGATCCGATCACCGAGCAGGGCATAGGCCCCATCGTCGTCGGCATGCGGGCCGATCAGATCCGGGCCGTCCTGCCCGACGGCCTGGTCGTGGAGCCGTACGACCAGCAGGGTCCCTTGGTCGACACGGAGGGCGTCACGATCCGCCGCAGCACCGGGGAGGACGTGCTCTACGCCTTGAGCCTGCCGGAGGAGGGCCCCGGGCTGGACATCCTGATCTTCGTCGACGAGGCCTTCCGGACCGCCGAGGGCGTGGGCCCCGGGTCGTCGATCGACGACGCCACGCAGCCCTATGGCTGGGCCACCCTCTCGTTCAGCACCGCGGCGGAGAGCCGCGAGTTCGTCGACTTCCGGTACAACCCCTACCGGGACATCTCGTTTCGGGTCGCGGCCGTTGCCGACGGCTTCGCCGGCATCTACCCCGAGCCGTTCGACGAGTTCAACTCGACCACCGAGTATCGCCCGGGCGCGAGGATAGAGAGCGTGTGGGTCGTCTGCCGTCAGTCCTGTCCCGGTGGGGCCTAGTGTCGATCCACCCCCGGCGCCGGCCCATCGGAGTCGGGCGGATGCCTGACCGGAGGACGACGGGACCATCGGGGTAGGGTTGGCCAGTGGCTGTCGGTCCGCTGTTGCTCGTGCACAGCCCGCTGGTGGGTCCGTCGTCCTGGAGCAGGTTGGCTGCCGTTGCCGCCGACTCCGGACTCGAGGTCGTGGTGCCCGACCTGACCGGGATCGCACACAGCCCGAGGCCCCGCTGGAGAGCACTCGTCGACGAAGCTGTCGGCGCCGCCGCCGGGCTCGACCGGATCACGGTCGTCGGCCACTCGGGGGCCGGAGCGCTCCTGCCGATCGTCGGCGAGCGACTGGGCCGTCGTCTCGGCGCCCTCATCTTCGTCGACGCGGTACACCCCGTGCCCGAGGGCCTGCACGAGACCGGGATCGAGCTGGCCGCACTCCTCGATGCGCAGACGACGGACGGGCGCCTGGCTCCATGGCTGGACTGGTGGCCGGTCGAGGTCGTCGAGTCGCTGCTCCCATCGGAGGCGGATCGAGCGGCCATCGCCGATGACCTGCCCCGCCTGCCTCGGGATTTCTACGACGATGCCGTGCCGATGCCGGTCGGGTGGACCGACGGGCCGTGTGCCTACCTGCAGCTCAGCGGGGCCTACGCCGATGACCGGGAACGGGCGAGACGACTCGGTTGGCCCTCGATCATGCTCGAGAGCTCGCATCTCGGGATCTTCACCGAGCCGGCACCGGTCCTCCAGGCCGTGCTCGCGCTCGCAGACGAGGTTCGACGGCGCTCGTCGTAACCCCAAGCGTCTTGCCGATGCGGCGGGCAGTGTCGATGGTGCGGCCAGACGCCGGTAGGCCTCGACCTCGGCGTACTCCGGCCCGTCAGATCCTCCCCTCCCGAACGCCCCGGACCACGGATTCGGCCCGCTGGCGGACGTCGTCGAGATCGGACAGGTTCCGCATGTTGGCCAGCGGCCGGGCCATGCGATGGTTCCCGGACAGCCGCTCCTCGTGACGAGCCAGGAAGTCCCAGTAGAGCGTGGTGAACGGGCAGGCGTCGTCCCCGGTCCGCTTGCGGTGGTCGTAGCGGCAGTCACCGCAGTAGTCGCTCATGCGGTTCACGTAGGCGCCACCCGAGATGTAGGGCTTCGTCGCCATGCGACCGCCGTCGGCCCACAGGCCCATCCCCATCACGTTCGGCACCATGACCCACTCGGCACCGTCGACGTACTGCTCCCACATCCAGTGCATCACCGCTCTGGGCTCGATGCCGTAGAGGTTCGACAGGTTCGAAATGATCATCAGGCGAGGGATGTGGTGCACCCAGGCCCGCTGCCGGAGCCCGTCGAGCACGTCCGCCACGCAGCGCATCTCGGTGGTCGACTCACCGGTGAACATCGGCGGCAGCTCCCGGCGATGGTCGAGCTCGTTGGCCTCGACGTGATCGGGCCAGAGCCAGTACAGGCCCCACACGTACTCCCGCCAGCCGATGACCTGGCGGATGAAGCCCTCGGCGGAGTTGATGGGCACGTCCCCCGCCCGGAACCGCTCCTCGACCCGATCGCACACCTCGTCCGGCAGCAGCAGCCCGAGGTTCAGGTACGGGCTCAGCGCCGAATGGGCCAGGCTCCAGGAACCGCTGGTCATGGCATCCTCGTACGGTCCGAACCGGTGGAGCTCATGATCGAGGAAGTGCCGGAGGCGGGCCAGCGCCGAGCGACGGGACGTGGCCCAGATGCCGACCGGTTGCTCGCCGTGGCTCTCGGGGAGGGAGTCGAGCACCTCGTCGTCCAGCTCGTCGAGCTCGGACGTCTGGGGTTCGGTGAAGATCGACGGATCGTCCGGCGGGGGCTCGCGATTGTCCGCATCGTGGTTCCATGTGCCGCCGACCGGCTCGTCACCGTCCATCAGGTAACCGAGCTCTGCTCGCCGCCACCGGTAGAAGCGCTCCATCTGCAGCGACGACTGGCCGTCGGCCCACTCGGCGAACTCCTCGTGGTGGCAGAGGAATTGGTTGGACCGGACCTGGGCGATGTCGAGCCGATCGCACAGCGCACGCGCCCGGCGCGAGTTCGGCTCGGTGGCGACGAGCTCGTCCGGATCGTATTCGTCGATGTGGGCCCGCACGCCGTCGGCCATGCTCGAGGCCCGACGGCGATCGACCTCGAAGCCACGGTCGGCCAGTTCTGCAGCGAAGCGCCGCATCGCCGTGACGACGAGATGGTTCCGTTGGACGTGACGACCGAGCCCGAGCAACTCGTCGCTCTCGACCAGCAGGATCCGGCTATCGCTCGGATCGGCGTCTGCGAGCGCCCCGATTCGCTGGTTCAACTGGTCGCCGAGCACGAAGATGGTGCGCACAGCTACCTCCGATGCCAGCAGGTGGAGGGCTCGAGGCTGTCGTCGATGATGATCATGATCATGCCCGCCTACCCGTTGCGGTCGCGACTGAAACGCGACGCTAGTGCCGGGCCACGCCGAGCCGTGCGGCCAGCCAGTTGTTGATGTCGCGTCGGGCCTGGCGGGCCACCGCCGTTGCGGGGGCGAGACCCTCGAAACCGTGGGGAGCGCCAGGGTAGACGTGGAGCTCGACCGGGACCCCGGCCTGGTTGAGCCGCTGGGCATAGCTGATGTCCTCGTCGCAGAATCCGTCGAGGCTGCCGGTCATGACGTACGTCGGTGGCAGGCCGGACAGGTCGGGGCAACGGGCCGGGGCGGCTGTGTAGGGCACATCGTCTGTCCCGAGCAGCGGGCCGAGGTAGGAGGACCAGCCGAAGGTGTTCGACTCGTGGTTCCAGACCGGCACGTCCCAGTTGGCGGTGGTGCAGGTCCTCGTGTCGTCGATCATGGGGTAGATCAGCAGCTGGTAGTCGATGGTGAGCTCGCCCCGATCGCGGGCCAGGAGGGCCAGGGCCGCGGCCAGGCCACCACCCCCGCTCGGACCACCGATCCCTACTCGCCCGGCGTCGATACCGATCTCGGCCCCGTGCGCCTCGACCCAGCGCAACCCGGCATAGCAGTCCTCGAGCCCGGCCGGGTACGGGTGCTCGGGAGCGAGCCGGTACTGGGAGCACACCCCGACGACATCGAACCGCTGGCACCACCGGTCGAAGCGCTCGTCGTCCTGCTCGGGAGAGCCGAGGACGTACCCACCGCCGTGCATCCAGTAGATGCAGGGCCTCGGCCGCTCGGGGCCGGCCGGGCGATGGACCCTGAGCCGGATCTCCCCCGCCCCGTCGGGCCCGGGGACCATGACGTCGGTCCTGTCGACCTCATCGGAGAGCTGCAGCAGGCCGTTGGCCTCCATCCGGTCGGCCCTGACCTGCTCCAGGGTGTCGGCGTTGACCGTTCCGAGCTGGGGGCCGGCCTCGATGGCGGCCCGGACCTCGGGGTCGTAGAACGGCGTGGGACCCGGCTCAGCCATGGATGCCGCCGTCGACGGTGAAGGCCTGGCCGGTGCAGTAGCTCGAGCGGTCGCTGGCCAGGAAGAGGGCCATCTCCGCGATGTCCTCCGCTGTCCCGAGGCGGCCGATGGGCTGGCGAGCCACCATCTTCTCATCCTGGCCTCCGGCCAGCATGTCGGTGATCATGTCGGTGACGATCACCCCGGGGTGGATCGAGTTCACCCTGATGCCGTGCTTGCCCGCCTCCTTGGCCACGACCTTCGTCATGCCGGTCACCGCCCACTTGGTGGCCCCGTAGGCCGTCGAGCCGAAGGTGCCCTCGAGGCCGGCCACCGACGAGGTGTTGATGATCGAGCCGCCGTTGCCGGCCTCGATCATGGCCTTCACTGCGGTGCGCATGCCGAAGAATACTCCGGTCTGGTTGATGGCGACGGTCTGGTTCCACAGCTCGGTCGATGTGTTGACCAGCCGAGCGGGACGGAAGATCCCGGCGTTGTTCATGAGGATGTCGAGCCGGCCGGTGCGGTCGACGACATCGGCCACGACGGCCTCCCACTCGGTCTCCGAGGTGACGTCGAGGTGGTGGTACCGGCAACCGAGCGAGCCGGCGGTCCGCTCCCCCTGCTCGTCCAGCACGTCGGCGATAACCACCTCGGCCCCCTCCCTCGAGAAGATCGCAGCCTCGGCTGCCCCCTGGCCCCTCGCCCCTCCGGTCACCAGCGCCACCCGACCGTCCAGTTCACCCATCCGTTCCCCTTCCGACCGGACCCGTTCTACACCCTTGCGGCAAATCCGTCGAAGCCGCCGCCACCGCTCCGGAGCCTCTCGCCCGCCCCCGGCCCGGCACGCTGGACGAGTGGCTCGGCCTCCGCCCGGCTGCCAAGATGTCGGCAACGGCCGGCCACTGCGGCCCCGCCCGACCGGAGGGACACCATGCTGGAGCCGTCGAGCTTCACCACCATCGACATCGACAAGCGGGACAACGGCGTGGCGATCGCCACGCTGAACCGACCCGAGCGCCTGAACGCGGTCAACGGCACCATGCACCACGAGCTGGCCGGGATCTGCCGGGCGGCCGACGCCGACCCCGACGTCAAGGTGCTGGTCTTCACCGGGGCCGGCCGAGCGTTCTGCGCCGGCGGTGACTTCGGCCCCGATTCGGAGGTGACCCACCGGATCACCCTCGAGGACGCCCGGATGATCGTCGATCACCTGCTGGAGGCCCACATCCCGATCATCTCGGCGGTGAACGGCTATGCGATGGGCCTCGGAGCCACCGTGGCCCTGCTCTGCGATGTCGTTGTGGCAGCGGAGTCGGCGGTGTTCGCCGACACGCATGTGAAGCTGGGCATCGGGGCCGGTGACGGCGGCCAGGTCATCTGGCCGTTCCTCATGGGCGTCAACCGGGCCAAGTACTACCTGATGACCGGCGACCGACTCGATGCCGCCGAGGCCGAACGGCTCGGCCTGGTCAACTTCGTCGTCCCGGACGACGAGCTCATGGACCGCGCACTGGAGATCGCCGACCGCCTGGCCGCCGGCCCGAGCCTGGCCATCGCCGCCTCGAAGGTGCCCATCAACAACTGGTTGCGCACGGTCTCGGCCCAGGTCCTCCCGCTGTCGCTGTCGATGGAGGGGGCCACGATGCGCTCGGCCGACGCCCGGGAGGCGGCTCAGGCCTTCCAGGAGAAGCGGGAGCCCGATTTCCAGGGCCGCTAGCGGTGGATCGACGCTTGCGACATCCTCGCCGGTCTGCTCGGAGCTGGAATCGTCGGTGGGATGTTCGCCATTCTCCGCTGACCGGTGGCTGCGAACGCAACGGCGTCAAGAAGATCAGCTAGAAAGGCGGCCATGGACATCACCTCTGTCGCATCGGGCCTCGCCTTCCCGGAGGGTCCGGCCGTCGATTCGCAAGGCCGGCTCCACTGGACCGAGATCGCCGGGCAACGCATCGGCCGACTGGAGCCCGACGGATCGGTCGCCACGTTCGCCCACACCGGCGGCGGGCCGAACGGCTGTGCCTTCGGCCCGGACGGCAACCTGTACGTGTGCAACAACGGCGGCTCGTGGCCCCTGGTCCCCTCGACCGAGGGTCGGGGCTCCGGACCCGGCGGTCCGGGCTCGATCCAGCGCATCGCACCCGACGGCACCGTCGAGACGATCCTGGAGGAGATCGACGGGGCGCCGCTGGTCGGTCCCAATGACTGCTGCTTCGACGCCGAGGGCGGTCTCTACTTCACCGACCCCGACTGGCAGGGCATCCCGGCCTCGGTCTGCTACCTGGCAGCCGACGGCACCGCATCGCGGGCCTACACCGGGATCCGGTTCCCCAACGGCCTGGGGGTGACCGACGACAACCGGTTCCTGATCGTGGCCGAGTCGATGACGGGCAACATGCTCGGGTTCAAGATCGAGCGCCCCGGGGTCTTGAGCCCGGAGCCCAAGAGCAACGGCTCGATCGGTCGCCGGTCGATCCCCGACGGGTTCTGCTTCGACAGCGCCGGTCGGATGATCATCGCCGGCCACCAGACCGCCAACATGTTCGTGCTCGACGCCGCCGACGGGCGGCCCCGCTTCGTGGTGGACCTGCCCGAGGCGGGCCCGACGAACTGCTGCTTCGGCGGGGACGACTTCACGACCCTCTTCGTGACCTCATCGGACCAGGGCAACATGCTCGCCATCGACTGGGACGTCCCCGGGATGAAGCTCCACCCCGACCGCTAGTGTCCCGGGTCATGAGTTCGCTCAGTATTTCGGCGAGCGACTTCGTCCCTCGCAAGGACGCAGGAGGCAGCTTCACTCGTGAGCGTGAGGCAACGACGAGGACGCTGCGAGGGGCGAAACGAGCCGTCGAAATATGAGCACGACTTGTGACTCGGGACACTAGGAGATGTCGACCGGCCTCACCCCACCGACTCTCCGACAGTCGCGGCAGGTCACGTCGAACGGTTCAGCAGCGGGACCGCAGCGTCTCGACACCCTCGCCTTCGCAGGTGTCGAGCGCAGCGACTCGCCCGGTGATCGCCATGATCACGTCGATGCCCGGCCCAGCGACCTCGGGTCCCTCGCCCCACGTGAAGTCGCCATCGGTGGCTCGAAGTGAGAGCCCCTTGGTCCGGACCTTGCCGTTCAGCGGCTTGCCGGTCGTAGCGTACTGCGGTCCGAGCTCGGTAACGTGAGCGCTGGGATGCTCACCACGGTCACCGAGCGCCCGCCGGATGTCCTCGCCGTGGCACATGAACTCGCCAAGAGCGACGTGTTTGAGCATCCCCGGGGTGGTCGGGCTCGCCACCGAACTGGCCAACGCTTCGATCATCTCGTCGCGTTCACCCAAGTACTTCTGCAGATCGCCTTCTACGACCTTCTGGAAGTTGAATCCGGTGGTGATCATGCGCCTGGCGAAGTTCGGAATCGTCTGGTTGCCGAGAGCGGTCAGATGGGCGACCAGATGTCGAACCGTCCACGGGTCGCACACCGTCTGGGTGTCCCACGCGTCGGCAGGAACAGTCTTGAGATAGTCGACCAGGGCCTCGCCCTCGGCCCGGGTCATTGCTTGGACATCAGCCATTGCGGCCCCTCTCGCTCAACGATCGTCTGACTACACGACGAACGGCGAGCCCGCATGTCGACACCGTTCTCGCAGTCGAGACACCACAGGCTTCATGCTCACCGCCAGCGAACTCTACTTGCTCGCACTCGGCGGGAACTGCCGAGACCCGCTACCAGGAGATCTTCGGTGGCGAGCTCGTCGTCATGGACGGCACCGAGGCCCCACCCGACGCCGGGATCCCCGCCGACAAAGCCGATCTGGTCATGCACGCCGCGTTGATGAACGGCGACGAGCTGTTGATGGCGTCCGACTCCTACGACGACGGCTTCTCACCACCGACCGGGATATTCGTGCACTACTCCACCACCGACCTCGATCGGGCAAAGGCGATCTTTGCAGACCTCTCCGAAGGCGGAGAGATCCAGATGCCCGGCCAGGAGGAGTTCTGGACGCCGTTCTTCGGTGTCGTCACCGACCGCTTGGGCACCCCTTGGCAGATCAGCGTCGAAGCACCCGCTCAGGAGACCTGACCGAGCTGACACCAACCGCCCCGGCTCCCTCAGATCTCGGCCGAGGCGGCCGCTGGCTCCCTGGCCCCGAAATTGCGGATTGCCAGGACGATTGCCCC
>JAHELU010000024.1:0-23053 GCA_024644005.1 Acidimicrobiales bacterium
GTACCCGGCCAGGCCGAGGCCGCCGTTCCTGGAGCGAAACGTGGTGCCGGCCGAGTCGGTGACGACCAACCCCCTGCTCGTGGCCCTGCTCGATGCCGGCTCGGACCGGATCATCGACCGGGACGTCGACGGTCGGTACCGGTTCGGGGCCGACCTCCGCAACGTCAACGATCTGGATGCAGCGCTCGATGCGCTCGCCGGGACGCCGCTGGAGCCATTGGTGGCCGAGCACGGGCCGGCGACCCGAGAGCTGTTCGACGCCGTGTTCGACCATCATGCGTTCACCGGTCGCTCGTCGACCATCTACGCCTACGAGGGGATCGGCTCGGTCTACTGGCACATGGTGGCGAAGCTGCTCCTCGCCATCCAGGAGTGCGCCCTGGACGCAGACGGCGATACCGGGTCGGCGGCGCGCCGCGAGCTCCTCGGGCTCTACGAGCGGGTTCGGGCCGGGCTCGGGTTCAACAAGTCCGCCGCCGAGTACGGGGCCTTCCCGACCGACCCCTACTCCCACACCCCGGCCCACGCCGGTGCCCAGCAACCGGGCATGACCGGCCAGGTCAAGGAGGAGCTGCTGGCCCGGTGGGCCGAGCTGGGGCTCACGATCGCCGATGGCTCGATCCGGTTCACGCCGACGCTGCTGCGGGAGCGGGAGTTCCGTCGCCAGCCGGGCGAGCTGCACTTCGTCGACGTGGCCGACCGCCCGCAGCGCATCGTCGTCGAGCCCCGTTCCGCCGCCTTCACCCTCTGCCAGGTGCCGATCGTCGTGCACGCAGCGGGAGATGCCAGGATCGTCGTCACGAGCGGGGACGGCGAGGAGCGGGCAGTCGACGGTTGGTCGCTCGACCGGGCGACCGCGCAGCACCTGTTCGATCGCACCGGTTGGGTGAAACGACTCGATGTCCACGGGCTCGGTACACCTTGACCGACCTTGTCGAGCCTGGCTGGGCCCCCAGCGCGGGCCCATAGAGCCTCCCTCGACGCCGAACCGCGCTACGACGATGCTCAGCCGGCCCGGTGGGCCCGGTAGCGGCGGATGATGGCGGTTGCGTCCATCCGGTTCTCCCCGGCCTGCTGGGTCTCGGCGAGGTAGCCGGCGGTGAGGTCGGTCAGTGGGGTCTCGGCCCCCAGCGCCTCGGCCTCGGCCTTGACCAGCCCGAGGTCCTTGGCCATCCAGTCGACGGCGAAACCGAAGTCGAACTCGTCCCGGATCATGGTCTCGCCCCGGTTCGACAGGTACCAGGACCCGGCCGCCCCCTGGGTCACCGCCTGCAGCACCAGCTCCATGTCGAGCCCGGCCTGCTCGCCGAACGCCAACGCCTCGGCCGCCCCCTGGATGGCGCCGGCGCACAGGATCTGGTTGACCATCTTGGTCAGCTGACCGGCGCCGGCCGGCCCGAGCAGCGTCACCGCCTTGGCGTAGTGGTCGATGACCGGCCGGGCCCGCTCGAAGTGCTCGGCCGCGCCGCCGCACATCACGCTGAGCTGGCCGCTCTCCGCCCCGGCCTGGCCACCGGATATCGGGGCGTCGACGAAGCCGACCCCCCGCTCGGCACAGGCCTCGGCCAGCTCACGGGCCAGCGTGGCCGACGCCGTGGTGTGATCGACGAGGATGGCCCCGGGCTCGAGGGCGGTCAGGGCGCCGTCGTCGCCGTAGATCACGCTGCGGACGTCGTCATCGGCGCCGACGCAGACGAACGCGAAGTCGGCGCCGGTGGCCGCCTCGCCCGGCGTCGGGTGGTGAGTGCCGCCGTGCTCGGCCGACCACCGCTCGGCCGTGGTGGCGGTCCGGTTGAAGACCCGGACGGTGTGGCCGGCGGCGGCCAGGTGGCCGGCCATCGGGTAGCCCATGTTCCCGAGACCGATGAATGCGCAGGTTGCCATGGGAGCACTCTGCCATCGGGGACCGGGCGATCACAACGGGATCAGGGGGCCAGGGTCTCGCACCGGCCGTCGACGATCAGCACCGATTCCCGACCGTCACCGTCGACGACGACATAGATCTCGGCCGGTTCGTCACCGATCTCGATCGGGAGGAAGCCGAGCGGCTCCGATCCCGGCTCGAGCTCGAGGTCGAGCGAGCAGCTGGACCGCTCGAGCTCCTCGAACGGGGCTGGCAGCTCGTCGAGCACGTCCGCCGGATCCGGGACCTCGTCGAAGACGGCCACCGGCTCGAGCGGTGCGAACCCGCCGGCTGCGTCGTCCGCCATCGACTCCTCGGCCGCCGGGGCCGAGGTCGCCGCTTCGTCGGCGGCATCCTCACCGTCCCCCGCCAGCTGCCGCTCGGTGGCCGCGCCCTCCTCGGCCGCCAGCATGTCCTCCTCGGTCGCCTCGGCGGCGGCGTCTGCTGCCACGGTCTCGCTCTCGACGTCGGCGCTCTCGTCGCGTTCGATGACGCCCGAGGCGGTGTCGGCATCGTCGGACTCGCCGACGCTCTGGGCCAGCCACACCACGCCGCCACCGAGCAACAGGAAGACGGCCGCGGCGGGCAGCCATCGTGGCATCGATCGGGCCCGGCGGGCCTCCCTCAGGTCGACCACCTGGCCGCGCTCGGCTCCGGCCAGCTGCTGGTGGGCCGGGCCGGTCGCGGCCGGCTCGGCATCGAGTGACCCGAGCCCGGCCATGGCAGCGGCCAGTTGCCGCTCCTTCAGCTGCTCGCTCGGCGGCGGGACCGGGGCCCGCAGCCGCTCGCTGATCGACCGGAGCTCCGCGACCCTGGCCTGCAGGGCCGGGTCGCGCTCGACCAGCGCCACCTCTTCAGGGGTGGCTTCGCCGTCCAGGTAGGCGGACGCAAGGAGGTCGAGCTCGTCGTCGGTCATCGGGGTCGGTTCATGTCGGTTCGTGAGTCGAAGTTCTTTCTCGTCATTCCGTTTGACGTTCGTCGAGCGAGGTCTGGTTCCCGAGAATTCCCGACAGCTGCCGCCGGCCGCGGGCGATACGGGAACGGACGGTCCCGGGCGGGATGTCGAGGGTCGCGGCGATCTCCGCATAGTCCAGACCAGCCACGTCACGCAGCACCACCGGAACGCGGAAGTCCTCGGGGAGCTGGGCCAGTGCCCCATCGAGGGTGAGCCGGTCGGCCAGTCGCTGATCGAGCGAGGGGGCGTCCGAGCCCGGTTCGGGGGTCTCCAGCACTGCGATCGGTCGACGGTTCCTGCGCCGGATCTCGTCCAGGCAGGCGTTGGTGGCCACCCGGTAGCTCCAGGTCTTGAACGACGACCGGCCGTCGAACCGTGGGAGGCCCCTGACGATCGCCAGCAACGCCTCCTGGCAGCCGTCGGCCGCGTCGGCGTCGTTGCCGGCGACGCGCCGGCACACGGCGTACAGCCGGTCATAGTGGCGTCTCAGGAGTTGGTCGGTCGCACCCTTGTCGCCACGCTGAGCCCGGGCCACGAGCTCGGAGTCGGTCGGTTCGATTGGCGCAGCTTAGTGCGCCGCTTCGCCCGGATTGCTGCAACCGAGCCGGCCTCAGCTGACGGCCACCTCGTACAGGACGTAGCGGAAGACCTCGCCCCTGTCCTCGTCGATGGTGGTGCCCGTCTCGGTTATCCAGATCAGGATCTGTGATCCGGTGGCACCGCCGATCGAGACCCGCTCCGCCGCCCCACCCCCCTCGATCCGGCCGGCGGGGTCGCCGAGCTGACCGAGGTCGAATCCGCCGTCGTTCGGGCCGAAGTCGGTACCGACGAAGATCTCGGCGCTCCACCCCTCGCTGTCGGTCAGCAGGCCGACCTCGTTCACCGACGTCTCCTGATCGAGCCCGACGATCAACCCGACCCCGGACTTCAGCCCGCCCAGCCTCGGCCGGGAGTAGGTCTCGGTCTGCCACTTCGTGGTCTGGTCGCCGTCGATGGCGAGCGGGGCCAGGTTGGCCCGCTCCCGACCGTCGCCCATCGGATCGAACGGAACGGCCGTCGTGAGCGCCACGCCGCCGTCGCCGATCGGGTCACCGCTGGACCCCGGGCCGTCGATCGAGGCGAGGAGGAGCCCGGTCACCACCAGCCCGCCCACCAGGAGCGACGCGACCAGGAGCTTCGTCGGACGCTGCCGACCGGGCTTCGCCGGTCGTTGCCTGCCGGTGCCTCCGGTGCCGCCCGCTCGGGCCCTGGCTGCGCTCTTGGCTGCCTTCTTGCTCGCCCTTCGCTGCTTGCGTCGAGGCTTGGTCGACCCGTCGTCGGCTGCCTCGCCGGGGGCGGTCGGCAGGATGGCGGTCCCGGTGTAGGGCGGGACGGCCACCGCCGGTGGCACGGCCGCAGGCCCCGGTGGCACGGCCGAGGGTCCCGGTGGCACGGCCGCGGGTCCCGGTGGCACGGCCGCAGGCCCCGGTGGCACGGCCGCAGGCCCCGGTGGCACGGCCGAGGGGCCCGGTGGGGCGACCGGTGGAGCGAGCGGGATCGGGCCCGATCCATCCGACCGGCCGCTCGGGTACGGGACCGCTGCCCCGCGGCCCTGGCCGAGGTCCGAGGTGTCGAGCCTGACGTCGAACAGGTTGACCCCGGCCAGGGCGGCCCGGAACGTGGAGGCCCGCTCGAATCGGTCGCCAGGATTGCGGGCCATGGCGCGGGCGATCACCTCGTCGAGGCCGACCGGGACCTCGGGCCGCCGGTGGCGGCACCGGGGCACCTCGTTCTGCAACCGGGCCAGTGCGGTGCCGGCATCGGTCTCGGCCAGGAACGGTGGCTGCCCGGTGGCCGCCTCGAAGAGCACGACGCCGAGCGCGTAGATGTCGGCCCGTGGATCGACCGGTTCCCCAGCCACCTGCTCCGGGGCGAGGTACTTCGCGGTGCCCAGCAGGGTGCCGGTGTGGGTGAGGTCGGCGTCCTTGTTGGCCTTGGCGATCCCGAAGTCCGTGACCATGATGCGACGGTCGGAGCCGACCATGATGTTGGCCGGCTTGATGTCACGATGGACGATGCCCGCCCGGTGGGCGGTGTCGAGCGCATCGGAGATCTGCATACCGACGTCGACCACGTCGGCAGGGGGCAGCAGCCTGACCTCGTTGAGCACGGCCCGCAGTGTCCGCCCGTCGATCAGCTCCATCACGATGGCCTCGATGCCGTGCTCGCTCAGCGTGTCGTACACCGCCACGATCGAGGGGTGGGACAGCTTGGCCGAGGCGATGGCCTCCCGCCGGAACCGGGCCACGAAGCCCTCGTCGGTGGCGAGGTGGGGGTGGAGGATCTTGATCGCCACCTGCCGCACCAGCGAGACGTCCTGTCCGACCCAGACCTGGGCCATCCCGCCGGACGCGATCGGCTCCACGAGCTGGTAGCGCCGGCCGAGCAGCATCCCGGCTTCGGCAATCGAGGACACCGGCCCCAGCCGGCCTGCCCCCGCGCCACCGTCGGCGGCGAGGAAGCGTTGGTGGGCCGGCCGCGAGAACACCCCTACACGCTAGCGCCCTCCCGACCGCTGCGAATGGGCGGTCAGGCGGCGGCCGCCGACCGTCGTTTCCGTGCGTCGAGGAACCACCACGCCCCGAGCAGGCCGAGCGCGCTGAGCGACACGAGCAGGCCCAGCCCGGGTACCGCCGTCGAGCGAACCTCGAAGCGGGTGGACGCGAGCACGAAGGCGCCGTCCGGCGTCAGCACCGAGACCTCGAGGGGCGACACCCCGAGCGAGCGCGTCTCCAACTCCACGTCGATCGAGCTCGTGCCCGGCTCGATCAGCATCACCTGCTCGTCCGCGGTCGCCACCACCTTGTCGCTGTTGAACCGGAGCATGACGTGGCGGGGACCGCTGGCGGTGCTCTCCAGCACGATCGGTATCGGGGCGGCCCGTGCGGCCAGCGTCACCGGCTGGCCGTCGTGCAGTCGAATGACACCGAAGTCCTCGTCGAGCTGGGTGTCGATCAACCGCAGCGCCCGCTGCCGGTCCTGGGGGTTCCGCTGCCTCGTCAGGCTGGACAGGATCCGCTGCCGGTACTCGTCCGGGGCGTTGCCTCCGCCTCGGTAGAAGCTCTCGTACGTGGTCAGGTCGGCCTGGATCGATCGGAGCAGCTCGGCGATGGGCATCAGGTCCTGCTCCGGCCGCTCGGCCAGCCGCATCGGCGGGCCGCTCGTCACCTCCGAGACCAGGATCGGCCTCGGGGCCCCCGGCTGGGTCAGCGCCCGGAGGAAGGCGTCGACGGCCACCGCCGGGTCCACCCCGAAGGCCGCCCCACCGAGCACCACCGGCGTGTCGTCGACCCGGCCCCGCAGCGTCAAGCGGGCCAGGACCCGGTTCGCTCGTTGGGGACCATCCCGATCGGCGTCACCGGCCCGGTCGCCCCCGAGCGCCCTGCTCAGGTCGCGGTCGGTCCGGATGACCTGGATCCGGTTCCGGCCGGAACCGAGCCTGGCACTGCCGACCAGTCGGTTCTCGGTGTCGAGCACCGAGCCGACGCCGAGCCCGGTGAGCACCTCGATCCCGGCGCTGGTCAGTGGCGCCCCGAGCAGCGCCAATCCGTCGGCCACCGTCAGCCCGATGGCTTCGAGGTCCTCTCTCGCCGCGGTGGCCGCCCCGGCATAGAGGTCGGCCTGGTCGATCTCGGCCAGTGCGGACGGATCGAGGTCGATCGCCGGCACGGCCAGGACCGGCCGCCCGGCCAAAGCATCGACGAAGCCGGCAGCCAGCTCGGAATCCGTCCTCAGCTGGTGCTCGACCCCTTCCTGGAGAATGACCGTCATCGGGATCGTGGGATGGTCGACCAGCAGCTGGCGCACCGCCTCCACCGTCAGGCCCTCGGCGGTACTGACGTTCAGCACCACGGCGACCGGCGGCGGTTCGGGCAGCCGGTCCGCGGCGGGCTCGTCCTCGCTCGTGATCTTCGGGAGCCGGACGAGGTGGGTCGTCGTCGCCGCCAGCGGTCCGTCCTCGCTCCGCAGCTCGATCGAGACGGGGTACACCCCCGGTTTCGGCAGCAGAACGCGAGGGCGGTCGTCGAACTGGGGTCCCGATCTGACCGGGAGCTCCAGGTGGTAGCGACCGGCGTCGTCGCTCGGCAACGAGCCGAGGGCCATTGGCGGCAAGCGGTTCAGGGGCATGGCCAGTGGCTCCCCGATCTCTTCTTCGGTGGCCAGCGCCCCGAACACGGTGATCGACACGACGGTGTCACCTGCGATGCCGTCGCCGCCCTCGACGGCCACTTCGAGCTCCAGCTGGCCGTCTGCGGCCACGAACGTCGATTGCCCGACGACGGCCAGCGAGACCCCACCCGGCAGCGGCGACGTGTCTCCCGCCGGTTCCTGGGCGGTGGTCGCTCCGGCTGGCCCGGCCCCGACCACGAGGAGCAGCACCCCCTGCGCCAGCCAGGCGGCGCCCGCCGTCGGCCGCTCGGCGCTAGCTCGGGTCTCGCTGGTTGTCCGTCGGGTCCGCCGAGACCACCACGTCACGTCGCCTTGTCCCATCGGAGTACCAGCAGGCCGTCTGCCTGCCGTCGGTACCCGACGCTCTCGTAGAGACCGAGCGCAGTGGCGTTGGTCTCCTGGGTGTTGACGAGCGACTGATCGGCTCCCCGTCGCCGCAGCCAGTCGAACGAGTCGTTCACCAGCATCGTCCCGATCCGCCTGCCCTGCACGTCCGGATCGACGGCCAGCCGCTGCAGGTAGCCCCGTTGGCCGGCCCGCCCGGTGACGGCGTACCCGACCACCCGACCATCGAGCTTGGCCACACGGAACCTGCTCGACGGGGTGGCGTTCTTGGCCTCGGCCAGCGCCAGCTTGTCGAATCGCCAGAACCCCCGGAACGCCCGGCTGTCCAGCTCGAGGACCGCTCGGTTGTGCCAGGGCCGTCCTCTGATCAGCTTCGCCGGGCTCTCGACCGCCCTCCTCGTGGCCGTGTCCAGCCGGCACGACAGCAGGTGGAGCCGTTCGAACAGCCGGAACCCGGCCTGGAAGAACGGCTCGGCTTCGAACGGGGTGAGGGCCGGTGTCACCGCCTGATCGACGCCGCGGAGGTCGAGCGCCCCGATGCAGCGGCGAACGTCGTCGGAGGTGGGAGCCCGACCGCTCTTGACCGGTCCGACCAGGGCGACGAACGGATCGCCCTGCCAGGGCGTGACCCGGAGACGGCGGAAACCGACCCGCGAACCGAGCGACAGCCGGCCCCCGCTGAGGCCCACTCGTTTGTTCTGGTGTCGCAGCGCGGGAGCCTGATCCACTGCTGCCAAGCCTAGCCGGCCCACCCCCGACGGTGTTCTGGCGTCTCATCGGGACCTTCGGCCTGGGACCTGTGTGGCGATCGGCGGTAGATTTGGTGCCATGTCGGCGCTGCTCGTCTCCACCCACGACCTCTGTTGGTTGCACGATCCGGGGCCCGGCCACCCGGAGGCGTCCGTCCGGCTCACCGCGGTCAAGGACGGGTTGACCGTGGCCGAGCTCGACGAGGCGGTGGTCTGGGTCGAGGCGCCGGAGGCGACGCGAGACGTGCTGGAGCGGGTCCATCCGGCCCACCTGATCGACCGGTTGCATGAGCTCTCCGGTGCGGGAGGTGGCGCCATCGATGCCGACACCACCGTGTCGACCGACTCGGCGGCCGCCGCGGCCAGGGCGGCCGGTGCTGGCCTCGATCTCATCGACCGTCTCGACCGGGGTGAGGCCGACGTCGGCTGGTCGGTGGTCCGCCCACCCGGTCATCACGCCACCGCAGACACCCAGATGGGCTTCTGCCTCTACAACAACGTCGCCGTGACCGCTCGAGCCCTGGCCGACCGCGGCGAGCGGGTCGTCATCGTCGACGTCGACGCGCATCACGGCAACGGCACCCAGGACATCTTCTATGGCGATCCCGACGTGCTGTTCGTCAGCTTCCACCAGTTCCCCTGGTACCCCTACACCGGCCGGCCGGACGAGGTGGGAGAGGGAGCCGGCCTCGGCACCACCGTGAACATCGCCCTGCCGGCCGGGGCCACGGGAGACGTCTACCGCCGGGCCCTCGACGAGGTGGTCGCCCCGGTGGTTGATCGGTTCGGACCCACGTGGGTCCTGGTCTCCGCCGGCTTCGACGGCCACCGCAGCGATCCGCTCACCGATCTCGGCCTGACCTCGGCCGACTATGCCGACCTCATCGCAGGGATCCTTCCCTTCGCCCCGAAGGGCAAGCGGATCATGTTCCTCGAGGGCGGGTACGACCTGCGGGCCCTCGCCGCCGGCGCCGGTGCCGTGGCCGGGACGGTGGTGGATCAGTCCCTCCGACCGGAGACCCCGTCCTCCGGCGGTCCCGGCGCGGACCACGTCGAGCTCGCTCGGGCCATCCACCTCGAGCGGGGAGCCGAGGACCGGCGCCGCTCGTCGGGCCCCGGATACCACGACTGGTAGCGGTCAGCCCGCCAGGTCAGAGGTGCTCGGCCCGGCGGATGACCAGGAACCAGGACAGGACGAACGACAGCCCGATCAGGATGACCGCCATGAGCCCGGCCTCGGCGACGAACGCGTCCTCGAACGACGAGAAGATCCTGGTGGTCAGCGTCGAGAAGCCGAGCGGTGAGACGAGCAGCGAGATCGGCAGCTCCTTCATCACCGACAGGAGCACCAACCCCACGCCGGCCAGCAGGCCGGGCGCCATGATGGGCAGATCCACGGTCAGCAGCCGCTTCAGGCTGCCGGCCCCGAGGGTGGCCGCGGCATCGTGGAGCCTCGTCGGCACCGACTGGACCGCAACCAGCGACACGCCCATCGCCAGCGACCCGAAGCGAACGATGTAGGCGAAGATCAGCAACGCCAGCGTGTTGCCGACGAGATCGAAGACGAGTCCCGACCGCAGGGTCCAGAACCGGATCGACAGGGCGATCAACAGCCCGGGGAGGGCGAAGGTGCTGATCACCACCGCGTAGGCGACGGTTCCGGCCCTCGATCGGTAGCGGCCGACCAGGTAGGCGATCGGCAGGACCGCCGCCACCGCCAGGACGGCCGCCAGCACGCCGACGAGCACCGTGTTGCCGGTTGCGTCGATCACCTCCTCGGCGTCGATGGTCAGGGGTCGCCCGCCCCGCAGGGATCGCCGGAGCCCGTCGGCCGACCAGTCGACCAGGGCCAGCATCGGGCCGCCGATGCTGAGGGCGGCGGCCACCGCCATGCCGAAGAACGCCGGCCATCGCCAGCGGCCGAGCCGGTAGATCACCGGCTTGTTGTCGTGGATCCGGCCGATGTCGGACCGGCGCCGCGAGAAGAGCCGCTCGACCATCACGACCGCCCCGGCCACCACCAGCAGGATCAGGCTGAGGGCCAGGGCCACCGGTGGGTTGGCGAGCTGATTGGTGGCGATGGCCCTCGTGAGGGTGTCGTAGCGCAGCAGCTGGACCGCACCGAAGTCGCTGATCGTGTAGAGGAAGACGAGCAGCGTGCCCGCCCCGATGGCGGTGGCCACCTGGGGGAGGCAGACGCGGCGGAACGCAGCGAACGGCGAGTCGCCGAGCAACCGGGCGCTCTCCTCGAGCGACCCCGGCAGCTGCCGGAACCCGGCCGCCACCGGGAGGTACACGTAGGGGAAGGTGAACAGGGTGAGGACGAACCAGGCGCCGAAGAAGCCCTGCAGCTCGGGTGTCCGATCGACGCCGACGGTGGCCAGCACGTCGTTGGCCAGGCCCCCGGGGTTGAACGACCGGATCAGGGCGGCGGCCCCGATGAACGTCGGGAAGACCAGCGGCAGGGGCAGCACCACCCGCCACAGCCTGGCCAGCGGCAGGTCGGTCCGTGTCGAGAACCACGCCAGCGCCGTGCCGAGCAGGCAGGCCGAGATCGACACGGACACCGCCAGTCGCAGTGTCCGCCCCATCGGTTCCATGACCCGTGGGGAGAACACGAGGCCGAGGGGATCGGCGTCCTCGGTGAGATTCCGCCAGACGAGGTAGAGCCCGGGGAAGGCGAAGATCGCGGCCAGGACCAGCCCACCGACCCGCAGCAGCCCCGGCGGTCTCGGTCGCCGGACGACTCCGGGCCGGTCGGCAGGACCGTCGCCATCGACGGCCACCTCCGGTGCCGGCGGCGCGGTCGGGAAGCTGTCGGTCACTCGTTGACTATGCCACTGTCCTGGATGATGGCGGTCGTCTCCTCGAACCCACCACCCAGGCTGCCGAAGTCCACCGAACCGGCCTCGACCGCAGCCAATGGCGGCAGCACATCGGCCGGCTCCACCCCGGCCGCCAACGGGTACTCCAGGGTCTCCGTGCCGAAGTACTCCTGCACCGGGGCCGAGAGCAGGTACTGGAGGAACCGGTTGGCGCCTTCGGTGTTGTCGCTGGCGGCGGTCACGGTTGCGGTCGTGATGATCAGCAGCGAGCCGATGTCGTCGTCGGCCAGGTCGTGGTTGCGGGCCCGGTGCTCGTCGCCGACCGCCTCCACCTCCTGGTAGTTGTAGTAGTGGTTGACCAGGCCCATGTCGATCTCGCCCCGTCCCGCCGCCTCGACGATGGCCCGGTTGTTCGGGTAGTACTCGGCGTCGTTGGCCACCATGTCGTTCAGCCACTGGGTGGCGACGTCGTCGCCGTAGTTGGCTCGGAACACGGTGAACCAGTCCATGAACGAGCCGTTGGTGGCCGGTATGGCCACGCGGCCGCGGTACTGCTCGTCGGTCAGGTCGAAGATCGACTCCGGCAGCTCGGCTTCGGTGACCTGGTCGAGGTTGTAGACGAGGACCCGCTTCCGGCCGGAGAAGCCCACCCAGGTCCCGGCGTCCGAGCGGTTCGCCTCCGCCACGAGGTCGAGGGTCGACTGGTCGATCGTGCCGAGCAGGCCGTTGCTCTCGAGGAAGCCGACCGGCCCGGGGGAGGTCGAGATGTAGACGTCGGCCAGCGTCCGATCGCCCTCCTCCTGCATGAGCAGGGCGAGCTCGGCCGAGTCCCCCCATCGGACCTCGGTGGCGATCCCGGTCTCGCACCGGAACGCGTCGAGCACGGGCTCCATCAGGTCCTCGGACCGACCGGAGTAGATGGTGATCGGGTCCCCCTCGGTTGCGACGCAGTCGTCGCCGTAGATCTCGGCCGCAGGGCCGCTCAGCACCTCGTCGGTCGAGTCGGAGCCACAGGCCGCAGCCAGCACCGCCAGCGACACGGTGATCAGCAGGAATCGTCGTCTCATGACGGCGGATGATAGCCAAGGCTGTCAGCTTTTGTAAGGCAACCCTAACTGTTTTTTCCCAACCTATTCGCGCTGGATCGCCGCAGGGTCAGATCGCGGTGAAGGCATGGGCCGCCGGGCCGTCGAAGACCACGCCGACCCGATCACCGCGACGGACCCTGACGTCCGGTCCGGTCCTGACCCGGAGGGTCTGGCCGTCGATCGCCAGGAACACCATGACGTCGTGGCCGTAGAACTCGATCAGCTCCACGGTGGCCCGATCCCCCTCGACCAGTCGCAACTGCTCGGGCCGCAGCAGCACGTCGACGTCGCCCCGGTGCTCCGACTCGAGCGGAATCACACCGAACGAGCTGCCGGCCGTGGCGCCGTCGGCCCGGCATCGCACGAGCGTTGCGTCGCCGACGAAGGTCGCCACCCAGGGGTCGGTCGGCCTGGCGTAGAGCCCGGCCGGCGTGTCGACCTGGACGACACGGCCGGCGTTCATGACCGCAACCCGGTCGCCGACCACGAACGCCTCCTCCTGGTCGTGGGTCACGAACACCGAGGTGATGCCGAGATCGAGCAGGAGCCGGTGCACCTCCGACCGCAGCTCGTTGCGGAGGTTCGTATCGAGGTTGGAGAACGGCTCGTCCAGCAGCAGCACGCGGGGCTGTGGTGCCAGCGCCCGAGCCAGCGCCACCCGCTGCTGCTGGCCCCCTGACAGCGTGGACGGCATCCGATCCCCGGTGCCGACCAGCCCCACCAGGCGAAGGCTGTCGGCCACCGCGTCCCGCCGGCGCTTGCCGAGGCCGTAGGCCACGTTCCTGGCCACCGTCAGGTGGGGGAAGAGCGCCCAGTCCTGGAACACCATCCCCACCCGCCTCCGCTCCGGCGGGACCCACGACCCGGGGCCGGTCACGATCTCGTCGTCGATGGCGACCACCCCCGTGTCCGGCCGCTCCAGGCCGGCGATCGTCCGCAGCAGGGTCGTCTTGCCGCACCCGGATGGCCCGAGCAACGCGATCGACTCGCCGGCCGCGATGTCCAGCGAGACGTCCTCGAGCGCCGCCGGACCCTCGCCCCCACCCTCGTAGTGGAACGAGAGGTGGCGCAGACCGATCGACCCCGCAACCGGCGTCCCGCTCCGGCCACGGCCCTTCGAGGCGGGCTCGGCTCGGTCGCCGTCGGTCGGTCTGGTGATCGTCATCGCAGCGGTCGATCCGTGAACCGGCTCAGCGCTCGGTGCTCTTCGGCGCGCTGACCAGGATCCTCGAGGCGGCGAAGTCACTGATCCCGACGGCCCGACCGTCGACCTCGACGGTGGTGGTGCCCTCCGGTCCGACCGACAGGACGGTGCCCTGGCGGCCGGGGATCAGACCGGCCTCCTCCAGGTACTCGAGCTGGCCGTCCTTGAACTCGAGCTCCTCCGGGATGCGCTCGACCACGAAGTCGGCGTCCGACTGGACCTCCTGCAGGGTGACCGCGCCGGGGGGCTTGGTGTAGCCGGTACCGGGGATGGGATTGCCGTGGGGGCACGTCGTCGGGTCGTCGAGCAGGCGCATCATCGCCTGCTCGACGACGGGGGAGATCACGTGCTCCCACCGGCCGGCCTCGTGGTGGGCGTCGGCCCATCCCAGCTGCAGGATGTCGGTCAGGAACCGCTCGGCCACCCGATGGCGACGGACGACCGTGGTGGCCAGGGTCCGTCCGCTCGTGGTCAGGGTGATCTGGCTCTGGTCGTCGACGGCGACGAGCCCCTCCCGGTCCATGCGCTTGATCATCTCCGAGACCGCTGGTCGGGAGACGCCGAGCCGCTCGGCGATCCTGGCCTGGATCACCTCGATGCCGTCCTCGGCCAATTCGAAGATCGTCTCGCTGTACTCTTCGAAGGCGGGATGGTACTCGGCTGCCTCGTACGCCATGTCAGCCATACTACCCGTGCAGTGATAAGGGTGCCTATTGGATGTGGTTAGGGGAGCTGGGTCGATTTTGGGTTCGGAGCGGGGTACACCGATGTCTGTGAGCGATCAGCCGGCCCTCGACAGCTTGGCCAGAATCGTCGGTCCGGTCGCCGAGCGGTTCACCGAAGCGGGCTACCGCATCTTCCTCGTGGGTGGGGTGGTGCGGGACCTGGCGCTGTCGATCGGCCGACCGTTCGACCCGGCCGGCAACGACGTCGACCTCACCACCGACGCCACGCCAACCGAGATCAAGCGGATCCTGTCGCCGCTGGCCGAGGCGATCTGGGATCAGGGGGAGCGGTTCGGGACGATCGGGGCGATGGTCGACGGCCAGGAGCTGGAGATCACCACCCATCGGGCCGAGGCCTACGACGCCGAATCGCGAAAGCCGGTGGTCACCTTCGGGCATGATCTCCACGAGGATCTGTCCCGCCGCGACTTCACGATCAACGCCGCCGCCATCGAGCTCCCGGGTGGCGAGCTGCACGACCCGTACCACGGCATGATCGACCTGCGGGTCGGTGTGCTGCGAACCCCGCTGTCGCCCGAGATCTCCTTCACCGACGATCCGCTCCGCATGATGCGGGCCGCGCGGTTCATCCCCCGCTTCGGTCTCGCCCCGTCTCCCGAGCTCACCGAGGCGGCCATCGAGCTGGCCGACCGGCTGGCCATCGTGTCCGTCGAGCGGGTGGCGGACGAGCTGGAGCGGCTGATCAGGGTGGACGAGCCCCGGGCCGGGTTCGAGTTCCTGGCCAGGACCGGACTCCTCCCCCAGGTCGTCCCCGCACTGGCCGGGGTCGCCGCCTCCGACATCGACCTGGCCGTGCGGCTGGCATCGGCTCCCGGCGGCCCTGCGGTTCGCCGGGCCGGTCTGCTGTGGCTCGTCCGATCCGATGCGGCGGCGTCGCTGTCACGACTCCGGTTCTCGCGGGCCGACACGACCGAGACCATCCGGTTGCTCGACGGGGCCGCGGTCGGTCTCGGCTCGACGACGGGAGGCACGATCGATCATGCGACCGTCCGCCGCATCGCCGATCGAGGCGGCGCCGCGCTGGTCGCCGGGGTCGCCGACCTCGTCGACAACATCGCATCCGCCGATCCCGAGGTCGATCGGGACACGGCTCGGCGGCTCCGGCTCCTGATCGACGAGGTCGGCGCGGACGAGGATCTGGACGATCTCGTGCCGGCCCTGTCGAGTCATGAGGTGATGGACGTCCTCGCTATCGCACCCGGCCCGGCGGTGGGCCAGGCCCTCGCCTACCTGCGCAACCAGCGCATCGAGCGGGGTCCGCTCGGGCGGGGGGAAGCGGTGGAACTGGTGCTCCGGTGGTGGCGACAGGAACCACACGGCGACGATTCGCTACCCTAGGGGGTTGTGAGTGGTGAGAGGTGAGTTTCGTACCGAGCAGCGCACGTGGCGGCGACCATGCCCCCGCGACCTCCGGTGTGGTCAGCTACCGGCTGGCCCGCCAGCGGCTGGTCGACGCCTTCGCCAGAGGCGCTCGAACCACCGAGGAGCTGTGCGACGCCCAACCGGAGCTCCGGCGGGTGGCCCACTCCTTCGGAAGGTCGGTGGCCGAGCCCTGCCCGATCTGCGACAGCGACGACCTGGTGACCGTGTCATACGCCTTCGGCCCCGGGCTGCCGAAGTCGGGCCGCGTTCTGACCAACCTGAAAGAGATGCGGAACTTGGCCACCCGCGGTAAGCCTTCGACCTGTTACCTGGTAGAAGTATGTAGACAGTGTTGGTGGAATCACCTCCGCGAGTCGTACGGAGTCCCGGGCTGACCGCAGGTCCCCGCCAGAGAGACGCATCGAGTCGAGACATTGGCAGTACAACTTCCCCCCGGCCCGCTCTCGGGCCCGAGTCAGCCACGTAATCGCCGGAGGAATCCGTTCTGGCGCTTCCGCCGCTTGCTGTTCGTGCTGGCCGTGATCGCCGGCGTGGCCGCCGGCGCCACCTGGTCGTTCTTCAGCAAGGTCGAGCTGGTCGAGGACAACTTCGACGAGCTGATCGAGACCACCTATATCTGCACCGGCGAGGTGCTCCGGGACTGCGGTCCGGAGAACGCAGCGAACGAGCTATCGGCGGAGGGTGAGGATCGGGTCATCGTCGACTACGCCGACATGCCGGCGATCCTGATCCAGGCGGTCGTGGCGACGGAGGACAAGACGTTCTTCGATCACCGGGGGATCGACCCCGGCGGTCTGATCCGGGCCGCCTATCAGGTCGGCAAGCAGAAGCTCACCGAGAGCGAGGGCAGCCTCCAGGGCGGCTCCACCATCACCCAGCAGTACATCAAGCTGGCCACGAGCGACGACGCCGATCAGGTGACCCGCAAGGCCAGGGAGATGGTGCGAGCGATCAAGCTCGAGCAGGAGCTGGCCGAGCAGCTCGGCTCGACCGAGGCGGCGAAGCAGCAGATCATCGAGCGATATCTCAACCGGGCCTACTTCGGTCGTGGCGGCTACGGCGTCCAGGCCGCCTCGAGGGTCTACTTCGACAAGGACGTCGGCGAGCTGAATCTCCCCGAGGCCGCCTACCTGGCGGGCCTGCTCCGCAACCCCAGCCGTGGCGACGCCATCGACGATCTGGAGGAGGCCAACCGCCGCCGGTCGGTGACCTTGGGCTTGATGGTGGAGCAGGAGTACATCACCGCCGAGCAGCAGCTCGAGGCGGAGGCCGACACCTGGCCGAACCTGATCCCGAAGCCGGTGACCGAGGTCGGCATCGGTGAGGTGGCAGGGAGCGAGGTCGGCACCGAGTACTTCGTGTCGGCGGTCCGGCGCCAGATCGACGACCTGTTCCCCAACGGTCAGTACTTCACGCAGAGCCTGCGGGTCTACACCACCCTCGATCCGAACCTGCAGCGCCTGGCCTACGACACGATCACCAGCCGGCTCGACCCGAACAACCCGGACATGCCCCTCGGTTCGCTGGTGGCCGTGAACGACGACGGCGAGGTCGTGGCCATGATGGGCGGTGCCGACTGGGAGAAGTCCCAGGTGAACCTGGCCATGGGCCAGCGGGGCGGCGGATCGGGGTTCCAGGCCGGATCGACGATGAAGACGTTCGCCCTGGCCGAGTTCATCGAGCAGGGCTTCTCGCCCGAGTCGTTCTTCGAGGCCCCGTTCACCATCGAGTACCCCCAGGACCCCGAGGGCAAGTGCGCGGCGTGGAAGGTCAGGGGCGGTGTCACCAACGACCCGGGCCGGGCCAATCACCGGACGGTCTATCAAGCGACGGCGGGGTCGATCAACACGGTGTTCGCCCAGATCATCACCGAGGTCGGGGCCGAACAGGTGAAGGACATGGCCACGAAGCTCGGGGTCGAGTCCGAGATGCTCGACTGCCCGTCGCTGGTCCTCGGGCCGAATGCGGTCTCGCCGATGGAGATGGCCGGTGCCTACGCCAACCTGCTGCGGGAGGGACTGCGGCTCGATCCGGTGCTGATCGAGCGGATCGAGGACGCGGACGGCAACGTGCTGTGCTGGTACCCCACCGATACCTGTGACCCTGCGTCGAGCCAGGTCCGGAGCGGCGAGCAGGTCCTCGATCCCTCGGTGGCCCGGCAGGTCAACGGCGCCCTGGTGGGCGTGATCGAGGGCGGAACCGGTCGGGCCGCCAGGTTGATCCTGGAGGACGAGAGCCTGCGGAAGGCGGCGGGCAAGACCGGGACCACCCAGAACAACCGCGACGCCTGGTTCACCGGGTTCACCTGCGGGCTGACCACCTCGGTCTGGATGGGCTACCCGGGCGTGGACGGTGAGACGCCGCGCTACATGAACGACGCCCAGAACGCCGAGAACGGCGTCGAGATCGCCACGATCGCCGAGCTCTTCGGGACCGACGAGTACAACAACAGTCGCGGCAACGGCGACATCACCGGCGGTGAGATCCCGGCCGAGATGTGGCACGACTTCATGCTGGCGGCCACCGCCGCCGACCCGCCATGCGAGTCGCTGCCGACGGAAGGACCGTCAGGTGACCAGCGGATCCTCGGTCAGGACCTCCTGACCACGCTGGTCCTCTGCGCCGAGCCCGATCCGGCACTGGTTGCGGCCCAGACCACCACGACCACCATGCCGGCCCAGCCGACGCCGAGCGACACCGAGCAGCCGCAGGAGACCCAGCCGGCCGCACCGACCACCGCGCCGAGCCAGGACACCCAGGACACCACGCCACCCGACCAGAGCACCCCGCCCTCCGAGGAGGAGGCCGGAGGTGCACCCCTCGGCTCCGATTCGGCGAGCGGGGTCCGTACCGTCGCGTTCCGACCGGCAGCTGCCCAGACGACCCAGCCGCCGCAGCCCGCGCCGAGCGCGCCGGCCCCCACCGAGCCGTGCATCCCGATCGACCTCGACGGCAGGCCGATCGAGTCGACCACGGTGAGTCCGGCGGCGCCGTCGACCGCTGACCCCAACGGCGGTGGGGGTGATGACGAGAACGCCGCCAACAGCAACCGCGGCAACAACGGCAACGGCAACGGCGGGAACAACGGCAACGGCAACGGCAACGGCGGGAACAACGGCAACGGCAACGGCGGGAACAACGGCAACGGGTAACCACCGCCGGATAATGCCGTAGCCAGGGGAGGTCTCGGCCGCTAAGGAGATCCGCCGGTAGGCGGATCGACCCGGTATACAGCGCCGAGATCTCGGCTCTGCGAGCCGAGATCCCACCGTGGCGAAGCGAGCGACCTCGCCTACTCGCTGAGGTCCTAAGGGTGGCCCGGACCCGGTCGGCGGAATATTCACGCCGTGCCAGTCGGAGAGGGACGATCACCATGACCGGAGCGGTCGACGAGCTCACCACCGATGGCGTCGACGCCATAGTCAACACCCCGAACGACAAGAGCCGGCCCGGTTACCTCGAGATGGGCTGGCCCGAGGTCGGGCGGGTCCGGTGGGGATCCGCCCCCGCAACCCGCTGGCGATGGTGACGATGGTGCGGAGCCGGGTCGCCGCCGAGCGGTGGGGGCTGGCGACCGAGGTGGGCGTCGATCCGGCCGAGGCCCTGGCCGACACGGCCGAGGTCGAAGCGGCGATCGCCGCAGCCCCGATGCCCTCGACCTGGACCACGCCGTTGTCGGCCCCTATCTGCGGTGGCGGACCTCGTTCGAGGCGCTCGCCTGCCGGTCGAGCCGCTCGGTTCGGGGCTGGTCGACGGATTCATCGTCTTCCGCCTCCGCACCGGGCCGCATCATGAGCTCGCCGAGGACCACGACGTTGCCGGTCGAGGTCAGCGTGATCGACGAGTTCGGAGCCATGGCCAGGCGGCCACCGTCCTCGATCGGCAGTGAGCGAACTCGAGCGTCGATGTCGAGCACCATGTCCCGGCTGATGACGACATCACCTTCGCCCTTCGTCAGCCAGAGGCACCGGCGAATCGGCTCGGCGGCTGAGTCGGCCGGCCGATCGCCGGCGGTCACCTCTCTCGAGCCCTGCGCTTCAGGGGAGAGAGGAACGACTCGCTCGTGATCTCCGGCGGCAGCTCGATGGTCTTCGCGGCGTCGGCCGGCTCGAGGTCGTCGGCCTCTGTGCCGACATTCGTCGGGTCCGAACCGTTCTCTGCGGATCCGTGGTGGGCTGTCCCGTTCTCGACCACACCGTTCTCGGCCGCCGTGGCGTCGCTGCCGCTGTTCTCGACGGCCGTGTCCTCGGCGTCGGTGTCGTCGGTGCCGCTGTCGGCGTCGGTGGAGTCGGTGGCGGTGGCGGTGTTTCCGTCGTCGGTGTCGCCGGTGGCGGTGTCCTCGTCGTCGGTGGCTTCGGGAGCTGCGTCGTGGCCGGCAGGATCGGTCTCGACGAGCTCGTCTTGGGCAGTGCCGCATTCGGCGGCCGTGTCCTCGGCAGCGGCGTCTTCGACGGCCACCTCGTCAGCAGCGCGGTCCTCCGTGAGCACCGCGTCGGCGGTGCCGTTGGTCGTGGCGCCGTGCTCGGCCTCGGCCTGCGCTGCCACATCGTCGCGCATGGGACCCGGGATCTCCAGCCAGAACTGTGCATCGATCTCCCGGGTGACGGCGGCGGCGAAGGTCGGAACCAACGGACCGTCGGAGCCCTCGACCATCTGCGGGGCCGGGGAGACCGTGGACTCGCCGTCGGTCTCGCTGTCGCCGTCGGTGTCCTGCGCAGGCTGTGCCCCTGCCTGTGTCTCGGTCTCGAGCGGTGTCTCCGTCTCGCCACCCGCGTCGGGCGCTGCGATCGTGGTGGTGGTCGCCGCAGCCTCCTCGATCGAGGGAACCGGGCGCTCGGCCACGCTGTCGGGTGTCTCGATGGGCGGGGGAGTCGGCAGCTGGGGCAACGACTTCGCACCCCGGGCGATCTTGCCGGTCTGGCGGAACGGTCGACGGAAGAGGTTGGCGAGCCGGGACCGCAGGCCCGTCCGCCGGGCCGAGCTGCGCCGCTCGAGGTCCGACCGGGCGCCGATCAGCACCAGGCCACAGACCGGGGTCTGGCGCCGCTGGATGGTCTCGTCGGTCCACAGGCCTTCCTCGATCGTGGTCCGGCCGGCCCTCGCCACCTGGACGACCAGGTCCGCGACCGGTAGCAGCTCGTCGACGTCGTTGCCGGCCAGCATCGGCGGGCTGTCGAGGATGACGAGGTCGTAGGCCAACCGGGCCCCCTCGATCAGCGGTCGAGCCTCGGCCAGGGTCTCGCCGGGGTTCACCACCCCGCTCCCGTGTGGCAGATAGCTGATCCCCAGCACCGTGGAGCCGATGACGTAGTCGTCGAGGTCGACGTGGCAACCCCGCCGCAGGGCAGCTGCTGCATCGGTCAGGCCCAAGGCCGCAGGGTCGACGTTGAAGTAGAGGTGAATGTTCGGCTGCCGGAGATCGGCGCTCACCACGAGCACCGTGCTGCCGGCATCGACCGCCGCCATGGCCAGGTTGGCGACGGTGGTGGTCTTGCCGACCGCTGCCGATGCCGACGTCACGAGGAGCACCGAGCCCCCCTCGGCCGTCGCGCCGTCCAGCTCGGTCTGCTGGATCGCCCGCGCCCTCGCAATACCGGATCGGAGCACCCGGTAGGCCTCGGCCGACTTGTCGGTCGGGTTCTCCTTCGTGATGATCTGGTTGCCCCGGCGACGCCGCCAGGGGATCTTCGGGATCTCGGCCAGCACCGGCAGCGAGTACGCCACCTCGGCGTCGCGTCGGGTGAACAGCCTGGCGTCGAACCGGTGGAGCCCGAAGGCCAGGCCGATGCCGAGCACCGAGCCGAGGGCGATACCGACGGCCATCCGCCCCTGCGACCCGAGTGGATCGGCGCTGAGCGACTCGGACTGGACGGTGATCGTGCCGAGCGGCTCGAACGGCATCAGATCGTCATCGGTCTGCGAATTGAGCTCGGCCTGCTCCCGGAGGACCGCAGCCAGGGCATCGGAGACGGCGGCCAGCTCGGTCTCCTTCAGCTGGTCCGAGCGCTGGCGATCGGGGTTGTCCGGTGTGGCGGCGGTGCTCTCCAGCACCCGGAGCTCCCGATCGAGCACGTCGATCGAGTCCTTCAGCTCGGTCTCGAGCCTCGCCAGCCTCGCCAGCCGCTCGTCCCGGTCGATGATGCGCCGACCGGCGCCGTAGCCGGAGATCTGGTCGGCATAGAGCCCCACCACGGCTCGGGCCATGTCCTCGCTCGGCTGCTCGCCGGCCGTGATCCGCATGGCGCCGATCGCCGACAGCGGCACGATGTCGACGTAGCCGGGAACGCCCTCGCCGAGGTCCTCTTCGACGAGGACGGCGATCTCGTAGGTCTCGTTCGCGATGTAGGAGTAGAGCTCGACCGACCGGGGATCCTCCCCGGCCGCGAGCGTCAGGGTGGTCTCACCGGTGTACGTTGTGTCGACCGGTTCGGGGGAGCCGCCGACCGCCCATGCGGCAGCCGCACCGATGATCGTCACCAAGAGGACGATCCAGCGACGTCGCCAAACGATTGTCCGGGCATCCTGCAGAGTCAAACCGCTCCTCCCGACCACGACGAGGATGTATCCGGGTCCTTGTCGCCGGAACCTCAGGGTACCGGTGGCACTGGGTTTCTCCAGGCACCTTCGTCCTACTCCAATCCTTGTGGCCTGGGCTAAACTCCCCCCGTGAAGCAGGCATCGAAGCGGATGACGGCGGCGGGGGTGAAGGGTCTGGCCCTCGGCTTCGACGTCGTTCGCCCTCCTTCGCCCGGCGTCGCGGTGCTTGCCTACCACCGGGTCGGCGCCGGTACGGCGCTCGGGGTCGACCTGGAGCCGTCGCTGTTCGCCGATCAGATGCAGCACCTGGTGGCATCCTGCGAGGTCACTCGCTCGAGCGAGTGACCGAGCCGAGCGGTCCCCCTGCGGTCGCCGTCACGTTCGACGACGGCACGGCCGACTTCGTCGACCATGCCCTGCCGGCGCTGGTGGCCAACGACGTGCCGGCCACCTACTACATCGCAACCCGGTTCATCGGGGAGCAGATCGATTTCCCCGACGCCGGCACGCCGATGACCTGGGCCGCCCTGGCCGAGGCCGTGTCGACCGGGCTGGTCACCATCGGCTCCCACACCCATTCCCACGCGGTGATGGACGAGCTCACCCCGGAGGGCGCAGACGAGGAGCTGCGGGCACGACTTCTTCCTCGGCTACTCCCCGGAGCGGATCGATCCCGGCAACAGGACGTGGACCTTCGTCAACACCCCGAAGGTGGTGTCCGGCGTCGACGACGAGTCCCGGCAGGCCGTCTCCGCCTTCCATCAGGCCCTCGTCGATCGGGTCGTCGAGGTGCAGAGCGCAGCCACCGCCGAGCTGGTCAAGGTCCTCGAGAACACCTACCGCCACGTCAACATCGCGCTCGTCAACGAGCTGGCGATGTTCGCCACGGAGCTCGGGGTCGACATCTGGGACGCGATCGAGGCGGCCGGCAGCAAGCCGTTCGGCTTCACGCCGTTCCGGCCCGGCCCCGGCGTCGGCGGCCACTGCCTGCCGATCGACCCGTCCTACCTCTCGTGGCGGGTCAGGCAGAACCTCGGCCAGACGTTCCGCTTCGTCGAGCTGGCGAACGACGTCAACGAGCACATGCCGGATTACGTGATCAACCGGAT
>JAHELU010000024.1:23063-31511 GCA_024644005.1 Acidimicrobiales bacterium
GGCACGAAGATGCTGCTCCTCGGGCTGACCTACAAGGCCGGCACGTCCGACTGGCGGGAGTCGCCGTCGCTGGCGATCGCCCACCAGCTGGCCGCCCTCGGGGCCGACCTGCGGCTGTGAGACCCCCATCGCCCCGAGCTGGCCGATCTCGGTGTCGATGCGCCGGTGGTGCCGTTCACCACCGATGAGCTGGAGGCCGCCGATCTCGTCGTGGTGCTCGTCGACCACGCCGACTTCCAGCCGGATCTGATCGCTCGTCACGCCGCCCTGGTGTTCGACTCGAAGGCGATCCTCCGCGGTCTGGACTTCGAGGGCGAGCTGCTCTAGAGCCGCTTCCACGCCGGCTCTGGCTGTCACACCGCCCGTCTACGGTTTGAGGCGTGGCGAACCAGGCACGAGTCGGTAGGGTTTTCACGCGGTTCATCCGCTACTTCGGGGCTTCGGCCCCGCGGCCGCCACCGGCCCGAGCCTGGCTCGATGCCGCGGTGGCCGGCACAACCGCAGAGCGCGCACGGGTCACTCCGCTCGGCTCTGCACCCTGCCCTCGACCGTCGAGGGCCCCGGGGCCGAACCCGGGTCCGTAGGGAGGTAGTCACCCATGAGGGCCTACGAGCTCATGGTCATATTCAGGGCCGATACTGACGAGTCGACCATCCAGACGTTCATCAACCGATTGCAGGCCATGGCCGAAGAGGCCGGTGCCACCCTCGAGAAGATGGACAAGTGGGGCGTTCGTGAGTTCGCCTACGAGATCCAGAAGACGCAGCAAGGCTTCTATGTGGTCTTGGAGTTCCTGGCTCCCAACGCGTTGACCGAGCTGGACCGCGTCATGCGGCTCGCGGATGAGGTAATCCGCCACAAGTTCATCCGCCTGCCTCTCGACGAAGCGCACCGTCGAGGCCTGGCCGGCGCCACAGCCTGAGGGAGAGAGAACTCATGGCAATCGACAATTCCGTCACCATCACCGGGAATGCAACCCGCGAGCCGGAGCTCCGGTTCACCCCGTCCGGTCAGGCGGTCGCCAATTTCGGCGTCGCCGTCAACCGCCGTTGGCAGAACCGTCAGACCCAGGAGTGGGAGGAGGCCGTCTCCTTCTTCGATGTCACCGCCTGGGCTCAGCTGGCCGAGAACGTCGCGGAGACGGTGGCCAAGGGAACCAGGGTCACCGTCACCGGCCGGCTGGACCAGCGCAGCTGGGAGAACCAGGAAGGCGAGAAGCGCTCGAAGGTCGAGATCGTGGCCGACGACGTCGCGGTGAGCCTGCGATGGGCCACCGCCGAAGTGATGCGAAACGAACGGGCCGACGGTGGCGGCGGCCGGCCCAGCGGTGGCGGGGCCTCCCGCTCCGACGCCCCGCCGCCCTACAACCCCGATGAGGAGCCCTTCTGATGGCAAAAGGAAATTCCCGCAAGCGAATGAAGCCGAAGCCGGTCGGCCGCAAGGGCAAGAAGAAGATCAGCCCGATCGTCACCGAAGGCGTGGCCTACGTCGACTACAAGGACGTCGATCTGCTCAAGCGGTTCATGTCCGATCGGGCCAAGATCAGGTCACGCCGGGTGACCGGCAACGATTCCCAGCAGCAGCGGGAGATCGCCAGGGCCATCAAGAACGCCAGGGAGATGGGCCTGCTCGCCTACACCAGTCGAGTGACGACCCAGCGGCGGGGCGGCGGCGGTGGCGGCCGGCGCGACGATCGTCCCCAGGACGGCGAGTCACGGGGCTCGGATTCCGGTCGGGAGAGCCGACAGGACGGCTCGGGCGACGGCCCCGGGGCCGACGTCGAGCCGGACACGGCGCCCGACATGCCGGACGAGACACCGGTGGAGGCCTAGACGATGCGAGTCGTTCTGCACGAAGCCATCGAGGGCCTGGGCAGTCGAGGCGATCTCGTAGAGGTCGCCGACGGGTACGCCAGGAACTCGCTCATCCCCAAGGGGTTGGCCCAGCAGGCCAGCGCCGGGGTCGAGGCCCAGGCCGCGGCCATGAAGCGAACCTGGCAGCTGCGCAACGCCAAGGAGCGGGAGGCGGCCGAGGAGATCGCAAAAGTCCTGGTCGCCAAGCCGATCGAGATCCCGGCCCGGGCCGGGTCGGAGGGGAAGCTCTTCGGCTCCGTCACGTCGGCCGATGTGGCCGCGGCGATCGTCGAGCAGACCGGTGTCGAGATCGATCGCAAGATGATCGATCTCGGCGAGTCGATCCGCTCGATCGGTTCCCACTCGGTCACCGTCAAACCACACTCAGAGGTCGAGTTCCCGATCACGGTCTCGGTGATCGAGGCCTGATCGGCAGGGTCTCGGTGATCGAGGCCTGATCGGCAGGGTCTCGGTGATCGAGGCCTGATCGGCAGGGCTCAGTTAGGAGCCCGGCTCGGACTAGTCCTACCGCCGGCCGGCCTGGCCGGGCCATATCGGCCGATCTGGCTTGCCGGCCTGGTCCGTCGCGCCGTTTTCCACGGACTAGTCCACAGCCCCGTCCAACCTGGTCGGAAGAATCCACAACACCATCCACCGATGACTCGGGGGTTATGAACAGCTTGCCAACAAGTTTCGGGTCTATCGATCCACAGCGCATCGATAGCACGATTGAGTGATGTCCGAAACGCCGCCACCGGTGGTCCCGACCCGGGTACCACCCAGCAATCTCCGAGCCGAGGAGTCGGTGCTCGGGGCCATGCTGCTCTCGCGCGAGGCCATCGCCGAAGTGGTCGAGACGCTCGACCCGGACCACTTCTACAAGCCGGCCCACGGGCACCTGTACGACGCAGTGATGGGCCTGTACGGGGCCGGCCAGCCGGTGGACGCGGTCACGGTGGCCGAGGAGCTGCAGCGGGCCGGCCTGCTGGAGGAGATCGGCGGCCCGTCGCTGCTGCTCGACCTCCAAGCCTCGACGCCGGCGATCAGCAATGCGGCCCACTACGCCAAGATCGTCGAGGAGCACGCCATGTTGCGGCGGCTCATCACGGTCAGCAACGAGATCGCCGAGCTCGCCTACGGCGTTCCAGACGACGTCATCAAGGCCATCGATGAGGCCGAGGCCAAGATGTTCGAGGTCGCCCAGCGCCGGGTCACCAATACCACGGCCCAGATCAAGGATCTGCTCTCGGCCAACCTCGACCGGCTGGAGACCCTGTACGAGCGGGGCGACGCCATCACCGGCATCAGCACCGGCTACCTCGACCTCGACGAGATGCTGGCCGGCCTGCAGCCGAACGCCCTGTACGTGATCGGGGCCCGGCCCGCCATGGGCAAGGCCCTCGCGCTCGACACCGCGCTGGCCACCCCGGACGGTTGGACGACCATGGGAGCGGTCGACGTCGGTGATCTGGTGTTCGACGAGGCCGGTCGGCCGACAGCGGTCACCTACAAGAGCCCCGTGTTCACCCGGCACGAGTGCTACCAGGTCGAGTTCGACGACGGTTCCGTCATCGTCGCCGACGCAGAGCACCAGTGGTTCACCTGGGACGACCAGGCATGGGAGTCGAGGCGGCAGCGCCACCACCTGGACCGGCGCGGGCCATTCGATCAGCCGGAGCTCGATTGCGATCAGACCCACGGACCCTCCGGGCCGGCAACGAGGACGACCCGGGAGCTGGCGGCCACCCTCCGGGTCGGTGGCGACGGGAGCCCGAACCATCGGGTGCCGGTTGCGGCACCCATCGACACCCCTGAAGCCGAGCTCCCGTTCGATCCCTACGTGCTGGGTTGCTGGTTGGGGGACGAGGAGCGGGAGCGCATCCCGAGCGCCTACCTCCGAGCGTCGGCCAAGCAGCGACTCGCGCTGCTGGAGGGGCTGATGGACACCGTCGATTGCGCGGTGACCGACCAGAGCACCTGCCGACTGTCCCTCCCCGATCGACGGCTGCTCGACGACACCAGGGAGCTGGTCCTCTCGCTGGGTTACAAGGCCCGTCCCTTGTGCCACGAGGTCGCCGACTCCGGTACCGACGTCTGGACCCTCGACTTCTCAGCCCTGGACTCGGTCCTCCCGCACACCAGCGACCTCGAGGCCCAGCGAATCGTCGATCGACCCGAGAGCCCTGCCAGGTGGCGGACGATCACCGACGTTCGGCCGGTCGACCCGGTGCCGACGCAGTGCATCACCGTCGACTCGCCGTCCCACCTCTACCTCGCGGGACGGGAGATGATCCCCACCCACAACACCGCATTCGCCCTCGGCATGACCGCCAACGCGGCCATGAGGGACAGCAAGCCGGTGCTGTTCTTCTCCCTGGAGATGAGCCAGCTCGAGCTGTCCCAGCGCATCCTCTGCTCGGAGGCCCTGGTCGACTCGAGTCGGGTCAGGACCGGTCGCATCGAGGAGCCGGAGTGGAACCGGATCAGCCACGCCGTCGGTCGCCTCGCCGAGGCACCGATCTACATCGACGACAATCCTCAGACCTCGGTGATGGAGATCCGGGCCAAGGCCCGCCGGCTCAAGAGCCGGGTCGGCGAGCTCGGCATGGTGGTGGTCGACTACGTCCAGCTGATGACCGGACGGAGTAACGCCGAGAGCCGGCAGGTCGAGGTCTCGGAGATCAGTCGGGGCCTCAAGATCCTCGCCCGGGAGCTCGAAGCGCCGGTGGTGGCACTGGCTCAGCTGAACCGGGCCCTGGAGCAACGGGTCGACAAGCGGCCCATGTTGTCGGACCTGAGGGAATCGGGTTGCATGCCGGCGTCCACCCGGATCCAACGGGCCGACAACGGGCAGGAGGTCACCATGGGCGAGCTCGTCCTCTCGCAGGAACAGCCCCTGGTGTGGTCGGTCGACGATCGGCAGCGACTGGTCCCGGCCCGGTTGACGAAGACGTTCCCGTCCGGCATCAAGCCGGTGTTCCGGCTCCGTCTCGCATCCGGGCGGCACGTCGAGGCGTCGGCCAACCATCCGTTCCTCACGATCGACGGATGGCGGAGACTCGACGCCATCGAGCCCGGGGCGCTCCTGGCCATCCCGAGCGTCGTTCACGACCCGATCGACGACCCGGCCAGCGAGTGGAGCGACGACGAGCTCGGCCTGCTCGCCCACCTGCTGGGGCACGGCTGGATCGGCACCGCTGTCCGGTACGCCACCGCCGATGTCGTGAACCGGGACTACGTGGCCGGCGTCGCTCGAAGGCTGTTCGGTATCGAGGCCGAGGCGTCGATGGACGGCGGGTCGTGGCAGCTGTCGCTGCCGTCCCCGCACCGGCTCGCCGACGGCGTCGATCACCCGGTGCAGAACTGGCTGGAGCCCCACGGTCTGTGGGCCGCACAGCCGTGGTCGAGGTTCGTGCCGGGCGACGTGTTCTCCCTCCCGAGCGAGCGGATCGCCTTCTTCCTTCATCACCTGTGGGCATCCGGCGGGTCGATCACCGTCGACCGCAGCCGTCGAGGGGCGCACGTGAGCACCTCGTACACCTCCACCAGCGAGGAGCTGGCCCTCGACGTGCAGCGACTGCTCCAACGGCTCGGGATCCGGTCGACGGTGGGACCGGGCGAGAAGGAGCGGTCCGGCATGGGCGCCTACCGGCAGGCCTACGACGTCCGGATCGAGGGCGCCTCGGCCGAGCGCCGGTTCCTCGAGCGGGTCGGCTGTCACGGTGAACAGGGTGAGGGCACATCCCAGGCGCTGGCGATCGTGTCGGACGTCGAAGCCGACTCGCACGACACATCGTCGGACCTGTATTGGGACGAGGTCTGCTCGATCGAGCCGGTCGGCGAGCAGCCGACGTTCGACGTCACGATCGAGGGCACCCACAACTTCGTCGCCGATGGGATCGTGGCCCACAACAGCCTGGAACAGGACGCAGACGTGGTGATGTTCCTGTATCGCGACGAGGTCTACGACGACCAGTCGCCCGACCGTGGCGTGGCGGAGGTGATCGTGGCCAAGCACCGGAACGGGCCGACGGGCAAGACCAAGCTGGCGTTCCGGGGCCAGTACACCCGGTTCGACAACATGGCCCGGTCGCTGCCCAGCGCCGGCCCAGCCCCGTCGAACGAACCTCCCCAGGACTTCTGATCCCGCGGGACTCTGAGACCGATCTCCAGCGGACTGACCTCCAGGTGAGGCTGCTTCGCAGCCCTGAGGGGGTGGGGTGGAAGGTGCCGGGCGTCGACACCCGAAGGTGCCGTGGCGATGCGTGTGGAGGAGTGACACCTCCCACTCCACTTCCCCGATTCCCGGTGGGGGTGAGTTCCACCGGTATGGATACCATCGTCGATGCTGCGACAAATCTTGAATGAAATCCGGAGCCGACATGTTCCTCGGTGAGAACCTGCTGCCACTGCTGACGCTGGCCATCGGCGGCGCCCTGGCGGTCGGCACGCTGGCGGCCATGATCCGGCCGAGGACCGAGGTGCGCGACGGCGAGCTCGAGCGGCCGCCCCTCGGCCGCTCGATCCTGCAGATCGCCATCGGTACCATCGTGTCGATCTGGGCGATCGCCTCGTTGCTGGGTTAGGTCGTCGCCGCTCGGCCCGGGCCCCCGAATCTGCATCCGCCTGGACGGGACAGTAGGTTGAGGTGCCGTGAGCGATGACCTGCACGACGACGAGCTGATCCCGGCCGCCACAGTGCTCCTCCTGCGGGACGTCGAGCGAGCGGGACTCGAGGTCCTCATGCTGCGCCGCAACTCGAAGATCGCTTTCGGCGGGATGTGGGTGTTTCCCGGCGGGCGGGTCGACGACCACGAGTTCGTGCCGGACGACGTCGTGGCCTCGGCCCGGACCGCCGCCGTGCGCGAGGTCCAGGAGGAGACCGGTCTCGACATCCGATCCGAACAGCTGGTCACCTGGTCGTACTGGGTGCCGCCGCGCATGCCCGCCGCCCCGATCAAGGGCCCGCGGCGCCGGTTCTCGACCTGGTTCTTCGCCGCTCCGGCTCCTGGCGGCGAGGTGGCCATCGACTACGGCGAGATACACGAGGACCGGTGGCTCTCGCCGACGGAGGCGCTCGGTCAGCATCGTCGGCGCGAGATCGAGCTCGCCCCGCCGACCTGGGTCACACTGACCCAGCTGTCGGCCCACCGATCGGTCACGGAGGCCATGACCTGGGCCGGCGGCCGCCAGCCGGAGGAGTTCCGCACCAGACCGATCCACAAGCGGCCCGCCACCATCGCCTGGGCCGGTGACGTGGCCTACGAGGGCAGTGGCGGTGTCGAGGACCCGGGCCCACGCCATCGGCTGGTGATGCACGCCGACGGCTGGCACTACGAGCGCACCTGAGCGGCCTCGCCCCATCCGACCCCGGCCGGCGGGCCTCAGATGAACGGCAGCTCGTGGATCGAAGCGGTCGACGGACCGGCCGGTGAGCGCACCTCGACCGGCGTCCGCGACTCGACGATCGCCCGTTCGATCTGGGCGACGGCGATGGTCGTCCCCAGGCGGGGCGAACGGGCCATCGCACTCATCGTGCCCACCGTGCGACCCTCGCAGAAGACCGGTGCGCGCTCCACCAGCGGCCAGGGCTCCGGCCGCTCGCCGTCGGAGCCGATGACGAGACCGGTGAACAGCCGGGCCGGGCCCTCATCGGCCACCCGCCGCAGCGCAGCCTTGCCGATGTAGTCCACATCGGTTGCCACGTCGACGTAGCGGGCCATTCCCGCCTCGAACGGATTGGAGTCGGGTGTGGTGTCACCACCCCACGACAGCAGCCCGCTCTCGAGCCGCTCGATGTCGTTCGGCGCACCGGGTCCGATGCCGTACCGCTCCCCGGCGTCCACCACCCGATCCCACAGCTCGACGCCCCGTGAGCCGTCCTGGAGGAACAGCTCGAAGCCGCCCTGCTTGCTCCACCCCGACCGGCAGAGGATGAGCGGAATGCCGTCGAGGTCGGTCTCCAGGAACCAGAAGTACTTGAGGGCCGTGACGTGCTGGCCGAAGAGATCGACGATGAGCCGCTCGGCCTCGGGCCCCTGGACCGCCAGCGGCGAGACGTCCGGCTCACCCACCCGCACGTCGAAGTCCCGCTCGTTCGCCACCGCCCGGACCCACAGCAGCATGTCGCTGTCGGCGAGGGAGAACCAGTACCGATCCGAGAGCTTCAGCAGCACCGGGTCGTTCAGCAGCCGACCGTCGTGATCGCACATGGCGACGTACTTGCCCTGACCGTGCTTCATCTTCGACAGGTCCCGGGAAGTCAGGTACTGGACGCAGGCATCGGCGTCCGGTCCCCGGACCTCGACCTGGCGCTCCGCCCCGACGTCCCAGATGGCCACCGACTCGGTGAGCCGCCGGTACTCGGCGTCGCGGTCGCCGTAGGACATCGGCAGCAGCATCTTGTTGTAGACGCTGAACTGGGTGGCGCCGGCGGCGACCACTGCGTCGTAGTACGGCGACCGCCGGATCCGTGGGCCGGGCTGGAGCTGCATAGCGGTCATCAGGATACGTGGCTGGACGATCGATCAGCTCTCCGACGTGCGGTTTCGGGGAGATTTCCCCCTCCGGCGACCACCGCCCGCCGTCTACCGCT